>JBCCZI010000108.1:0-15434 GCA_039187815.1 Pseudomonadota bacterium
ACATCCTCGAGATGAACCGCCAGAGTCACAGGCTCAACCAGAGCCGCGCGCGCAGAACGGCAAAGACCTCCTGATCGTTGACCGGAAAGCCGGCCCTGACGGGCCGGAGCGCCTCGGCACGCGCCAGCCACTTGGAAAGCGCACGCGCGGACGAGTTGGAGCGCAAGTGTCGAGAACTTCCGCTTTCCGCCCATCGCAGCGAAAGTCGGCATTCCGCCAGTCGTCCCGCCGATAGTCTGATCCCAATTGGGGTTACGGCCCTGTGAGCGCTTTACGATTCGAGGCAGTAGCAAACCAGGCTTGTCATTGCCCGCCCTTTTCCCAGAGCATCTTAGAAGATTCTATGATAACCTCTCAAAATCGTGAGATATTTGAGCGCCGGGAACGAACCCAATTGGGCTTGGCATGTATGGCTTGACCGCCTGGCGACGGTGAAATATCCCGATAACCAGCCGCGGGTATAGCTTAATGGTAAAGCCCCTGCCTTCCAAGCAGGTTATGTCGGTTCGATTCCGTCTACCCGCTCCAAGTATCTTTTCCCACTTGGTCAGGCATGGATGACGATCAGCGGTAGATGGCGACCGGGACGCGGCAGGATCGGATCAGGGCGGATGTCGTGCTGCCGATGACCAAAGTGCGCAGGCGCGAATGGCCGTAGGCGCCGATCATCAGCAGATCGATGTCCTCCTCCTCGAGAAGCGCGCTGATCACCTCCTCTGGCTTTCCGGGAACGATCCGCGCATCGACGTCGTGGCCTGACGAGGCGATGCGGGCGGCCGCCTGCTCGATGGAAGCCTGGGCGGCCTTGTTCGGCTCCGAGACAGTCACCAACAGGACACCGAGACCGGCATAGAGCGGGGATGTGGCGACCGCCTCGACCGCCTTGAGCGCGCTCGGCCCGCCATCGAACCCGATCACGAGTTTTGAGATCGGTCGAAACGTCCGGGACGTGACCAGGATCGGATGCTGAGAGGCGCGCACGATGCGCTCGAGGTTCGATCCGAGGTGCAAGGTCGCGAAATCGGCGGCCTCGCCCCGCTTGCCGACGACGACCAGCGCGGCGTCCCGCTCGTGCTCGGCCAGCGTCTCCAACAGATCGCCGTTGCGCAGCGAGATCGAGACATCGGAACAGCCCGCCCCCTCCAGTCGCGATTTCGCCTCCTCGAGCCCGAGGCGCGCCTCGCGTTGCACGAGCTTGGCTCGCTGGGCATCGAGAGTGACCAACTCCTCCAAGAGACGCCGCCGGGCCCCTGCCACGATGCGCCCCGACCGGTCGGACGAGGCAGCCTCGCGCCGGCCGAGCACCTGCAACAACTCGACCGGCAGGCTCAGCCGGCCCGCAGCCCAAGCGGCGTGATCGGCGACACTGTCGGCATAGACCGACCCGTCGATGCAGGCGAGAACCCTAGACATGGCGCGCTCCTCAGTGCTTCAGGGGATCGGCGACCGCATCCGGTCGATCATAGACCGCGAGCCGGTCGACGATCGTCTCACTCGCCTGGTTGAGGCCGACCACCTCGACTTCCGCTCCCTCGCGTCGGAACTTGAGCACGGTCGTGTCGAGCGCCGCAACGCTGGAGATGTCCCAGATATGCGCTTTCGTCAGATCGATGACGACCCGCTCCAGCGCCTCGCTGAAATCAAAGGCCCGAAGGAAGTCATCCGACGACGCAAAGAAGAGCTGCCCCTCGATCACATAGGTGCGTTGCCGGCCATCGGCGGAGAGCTTGGAGCGCACCCGGAAGATCTGTGCGATTTTGCCGGCAAAGAAGATCCCCGACAGCAGGACCCCAATCAGCACCCCGATGGCGAGGTTGTGGGTCGCCACGACTCCGATGACGGTCGCGACCATTACGATGCTCGAACTCTTTGGATGCTCGCGCAGATTGCGCAGCGACTGCCAACTGAACGTGCCGATCGACACCATGATCATGATCGCAACGAGAGCAGCCATCGGGATCAGACCCACAAGGTCGCCGAGAAACACAACCATGATCAGCAGAAACAGTCCCGCGCAGAAACAGGACAGCCGGCCTCGACCGCCCGACTGCACGTTGATGATCGACTGGCCAATCATGGCACAGCCTGCCATGCCACCGATAAAGCCGGTGGCGATATTCGCGGCCCCCTGGCCGATGCACTCGCGCCGACGGTTCGACGTCGTATCGGTCAGCTCGTCGACGATCGAGGCGGTCATAAGAGACTCGAGCAGCCCCACCACGGCCACACCCAGAGAGTAGGGCAGGATGATCTGCAGCGTCTCGAAGGTCAGGGGTATATCGGGCAGCAAGAACATCGGCAGCGTGTCCGGCAACTCCCCCATATCGGCGACGGTGCGCAGCTCGAACTGACCAACGAGCGTCACCGCCGTGAGGACTAGGATGCAGACGAGCGGCGCCGGCACAGCCTTCGTCACCCGCGGCAGGAGATAGAGGATCGCAAGGCCCGCGACCACCATCGGATAGGTCAGCGCGGGAACGTTCACCAGTTCCGGGATCTGCGCGAGGAAGATCAGGATCGCCAGCGCGTTCACGAAGCCGGTCATGACCGAGCGCGAGACGAACCGCATCAGCCGCTCCAGCTGCAAGAGCCCGGCGGCGACCTGCAACAGCCCCGCTAGCACCGTGGCGGCAAGCAGGTATTGCAGCCCGTGCTCCTTGACCAACGTCACCATCAGCACGGCCGTGGCCGCAGTCGCGGCTGAGATCATGCCAGGACGCCCACCGGCGATTGCCGTGATCACCGCGATCGAGAAGGAGGCGTAGAGGCCAACCTTGGGATCAACCCCCGCGATGATAGAGAAGGCGATGGCCTCGGGGATGAGGGCGAGTGCCACCACAAGACCCGCGATCACATCTGAGCGGGCATTGCCGAGCCACTCATCGCGGAGCCGGTACCAGTCGATCTCTCTCATCCCCGTGGCCCTCTTTTGTTGCATCGCACAACTCACCCCCGTCGTCCTTACCCCGGCGGGCCATGAGGGGGAACCCGTGATCTCGAAGGACGGATGCCCAGCCCCGCCGTGCATCACCGGGGTCGGATAACGGACCGACTGGGAGATCCCGCCCATCGGATAGGGGGTGCACCTCCGAAACGCGCCTCGTGCTGACACAAAAGACCGCCCATGCACATGCAGCGCCGATGGTGAAAAAGGGGATAAATCTGTGCGTACCGGCTTTGGCGACTAAGAGTTCAATGCGATCGTGGGGCGAGATCCCATTCGTTTTATTGATGTGTCTATCAGGCTCTCGCTAGTGACATTGCGTATGGTTTCCTCGGCTGGGGAGCTGAGGGAAAGGTGCGAGATCCGATGTTCACCCCTGTGTCGCCGACCGGTGGGGGCTGCAGTAGACGAAGCAGGGCCGGGGACGCTGATCCTGGTGGCTCGGAGACGGCACGGCCGGGCGCTGAGCGCCCATCACGCGGGATTTCAGATCGCGCCACAGCTTCGGCGCCCGATGCCCGATACCCGAGTTCGCGCGGAGGTAGCCGTCACGACTATCTTCGATGATGCTCGCCTGCGCTTGCCTGAACCCAGCCTCTCTATGGCGTCTGGAATACTTGGCATACAGCCGTCCTCCTCTAACGCGTCTGAGGCCAGCATCAGCTCGGTTTCTCGGGGCTGAGGATCTCTATCAACTTGGCTTGAGGCCGGTTTAGGGGCGTGGCACGCGCTTGGCCCCACGATCAAGTTGGGTCATCGTTGGGGCCGTGCGGGACCCTCTGCCCTTTCTCGGTGCTAGGCGAACTCGCTGTTTCCACTACCTTGCCGGACGTGACCCGATCAGGGATGGACTGACAGCGACTTTATCGCCAACTCGACCTCCCAGAACGTCGAAGCGGTTGACGAAGATGGAGCGCATCCTTGTGCGCTCGGCTCGTTTGAACTGGCGCGGGAGGTGTTTATCCCGGAGACACACTGGTGAGCGGACTCGGTTGGTTTGTCCGGCCTTGGCGGAGTAAGGGTCCGCATTTTTCGCCTGAGGCAATGAGCTGAAGGCGGGGAGATGCATTTCGCGGATCTGTACAGTCGGGTGCGCAGAGCGTGCCATGTCGAAAGTTTGATCAAGAGCAAGGCGGCGCGTGTCTTCAATATCGACCGGAAGACAGTTCGGAAGATCCTCGAGCAGCCGGTGCCTCCGGGATTCCGGCAATCGAAGCCGCCGTCACGCCCGAGGCTGGATCCTTTCATCCCGATCATCGACCAGATCCTTGAGGCGAACCGGGCGCAACCGAAGAAACAACGACGCACGGCGACGCGGATCTTCGAGCAACTTCGAGACGAGCATGGCTTCGCGGGCAAGCTGTCGATTGTCACCGACAGCGTTGGGTAGAACACGCGCCGGACGAAAGAGGTTTTCGTACCGCTGGCACATCCGCCAGGGCACGCGCAGGTCCACGCTCCACGCTCCACGCTCCGCGCGCATGGCTGCGCGATGTCGGCGAGGCGCTCGGCGAGATCGGCAGTGTGGTCCGCAAGATCAGTTACTTCGCGTTGGCGCTGCCGCATTAAGACGCCATCTTCGTGAAGTCATACCCGGCCGAGACGACGGAGGCCTTCTGCGACGGCCACGTCTCGGCGTTTGCGTGCTTCGGCGGCGTGCCGCTGTCGATCCTCTACGACAACACGGTCTTCGCGGTGGCTCTTCGCCATTGTGCTCGGACCAATGGCGGACAGTGGCTCAGCCTTGGCGACGGGACGCGCAAGCGCACGCGGATCTTCTCGGAACTGCAGTCGCCCTCTCTCTTCCAGGACCGGTTCGGCAGCCCCGGGAAGGGGAACGACAAGGGCAAAGTCGAGGGCGTGATCGGCTTCGGTCCCTATGGGCGATTACTTGCAATCGCCTGCCGGGTAGCGGGCGGAATTTCCTGGTGCCCCACTCAGCAGATTTGCGCCGCAGATCACCTTCCGGGCAATGGATGCCTCGGTTCGAGAGCTTCGAGGCGCAGAACGCGTGGCTAGAGGTCCGATGCCTCAAGCGCCAGGACGCCATTGATCGCAGGCCTCGAGACGCCAGACGCGGGAACTGTGGCGCTTGGTGAAGAGGATGCTACGGCCAAATCTCCGACAATGCGCAACATCGCGATGATCTTCCAGAACTACGCCCTCTAGGCCGAGGGGATGAGCATGTCCGACCGCATCGCCGTCATGATGGGGCGCGCATCCTTTAGGTGGGCGAACCCAAAGAACTCTGTGCCGCGCCAGCAGATATCGATGTTGCCTTCTTGATCGAAAGCCCGGCGATCAACAAGTTCAGCGGCCAGATCGCGGGACCGTGTCTGATCCAGGTTGCCGGGAGCGATATTGCGCTCGCCGCCTCAGCGCAACAGACCTCCGGTCCCATAAGGCTCGCCTTGCGGCCCGAGGCCATTGCGGTCGGTGCTCCAACCGAGGGCGCCGTCGTTCTGGCGACAGGACATATCGAGACTGTGGAGTGGCTGGGCGCGGAGGTCCCGCGGCTTCTCCGCGGAATAGCGGATTCCGGGCGCCCCTGGGCTGTGCGATCGAGCCTTGCTCAGTACGCGCATCTGTGCACACGGGGTAGTCCTTTGGCAGATCCAATCCAGATCACTGCGGCTCGGGCAGATCTCCATGTTTTCAACGCACAAGGACATCGCCCTTACCCGTAGACGAAGAATCACTCCGACCGGCATTCGAGTTGATGCGCCACCGTCACCCCGGTGCGCGGGACAGCTGCTCGAACAGGCGGGCAACGGCTTCAGCTCCGGGATCGTTGTGGCCGGCCAGGTTTGCTTCGGAGAGATAGGCCGCACGTCCTGCCCGGGCGCGGATGATTGATGCAGTTGCATCGGCCCCCAGCCGAGCGGTCGTTGCTGCCGCGGCCAGGCCGTCTCCCAAGGCCTCGAGGGCGGGGTGCAGCGCATCGATCATCGTGCGATCGCCAAGGCCCGCACCGCCCACCTGTTGGATCCGGTCTAGGCCCGCCTTAAGAGCGCCGATTGCGTCACTCCCGCTGGCCGAGGCATCGCCTGCAGCGGCAAAGAAAATCGCCAGCAGCACGCCCGAAGAGCCGCCCATGGTCTGGCTGAGCTCGAGACCAATGGCGCGGTAGAGCTGTGTCTGATCGGCCAAAGGCAGGCGGTCGAGCGCATCGATCAGCGCGCGCGCTGCGGTTGCGAGCGTGCTCCCCGTATCGCCGTCGCCGGATTTGGCGTCGAGGGCGTTCAAATCGGCCTCGGCTGCGATCAAGATGGTGCAGCAGCGCTCGACGAAGGCCCGCATCTCGGGGTTCGCGGACGGGATCGGCTGGATCGGTGCAAGACCATCCGGCAAGGCCAGCACGTCGACATCCCCGACCGGCAGACAGCCCGGCCAAGCGGTTGGTGCGACCGGCGCCACCAAGGCCGCCTCGTCGGCCTTGGTGGCGGGAAACAGCGAGACCGAAAAGCCCTGCATATCCAGGGAAGTCATCAGCGGTGCGGGACCGATCAACCAGCGCACCTGATCGGCGATGCGCGAGCGGGTCAGCTCTTCGGCCAAGACAGCCATCTCGAGCGGTGTCGTGCTGCCCAGATTGTTCAAGAGCGCCACATGGGGCCCCGGCCCAAGGTTTGGGGCGATGCGGTCGACGATCCGCTCCATGGCGTCGCGCGCGTTGGAGAAATCGACCTGTTCGATGCCCGGCTCGCCATGGATGCCGAGCCCGAGTTCGGCCTTGCCATCGGCGATCCGATCCTCTTTCGGCGAGCCCGGCACCGTGCAGGTGTCGAGCGACATGCCGATCGAGAGGGCGCCCTTGACCACGCGCTCCGCGGCCTCGGCCACGGTGTCGAGATCGGCCCCCTGTTCGGCCAGCGCGCCGGCGATCTTGTGCACGAACAGCGTGCCGGCGACGCCGCGCGCCTGGGGCAGATCGGGCAGGGCGATGTCGTCATCGACGATGACCATCGCAACGCGCAGGCCCTGGGCCCGTGCCCGCTCGGCCGCCAGACCGAAGTTCAGCCGGTCGCCGGTGTAGTTCTTGACGATCAGCAGACAGCCTGCCTTGCCGGTGACCGCCAGGATCCCGGCCAGGACCGCGTCGACCGAGGGGGAGGCAAAGACCTCGCCACACACCGCCGCGGTCAGCATGCCCTGACCGACAAAGCCCGCATGGCTCGGCTCGTGCCCCGAGCCACCGCCCGAGACGAGCGCCACCTTGGATTTGTCCCAATCGGTCCGGACCACGACTTTGATATGCGGATAGCCGTCGAGGCGGGCCAGACGCCCTCCACCGGTGCGCAGCGTGCCGTCGATCGCCTCGGTGACCAGCGTCTCTTTGGTGTTGATGAACTGCTTCATGGGGGCCTCCTCCTCAGATACGGGCGCCAGAGGCGTCGAAGTACAAGGCGTTGCGGGGTTGGATGGCGACGGTGTCCCCCGCCGCAAGGTCGGTGTGCACATCCGTCAGCGTGACGATGGCATGGCCGTCGAGGGTCAGATGCAGCCGCGTCTGATCGCCCAGATGCTCGATGCGCACGACGCGTGAGGGCCGGCCCTCGCCATGGGCGATATGCTCGGGACGCAGGCCGATGGTTTTGGCCTCGGCGGGCGCGCCGGCAAAAAGTTCGGCGGGCAGCGCGTTGATGCGCGGCAAGCCGAGGCGGCTGGCCACATAGAGGCTGACGGGGTTCTCGTAGATCTCGCGCGGGCTGCCGACCTGAACGAGCCGGCCCTCGTCCAGCACACCGACATGGGTGGCCATAGTCATCGCCTCGATCTGGTCGTGGGTGACATAGAGCATGGTGGCGCCAACGGCGGCTTGGATGCGCTTGAGCTCGATGCGCAGATCGGCCCGCAGCTTGGCGTCCAGCGAGCTCAATGGCTCGTCCATCAGATGGATCTCCGGATCCCGCACCAGCGCGCGCCCGATCGAGACGCGCTGCATCTCGCCCCCCGACAAGGCCGTCGCGCGGTTGTCGAGCTTGTGCGCGATGTGCAGAACCTCGGCCACCTCGGCGATCTTGCGGGCGATCTCGGGCGTGGGCGTGCGCAGGATGGGCGAGCGGAGCGGGAAGGCCAGGTTCTCGCGCACCGTCATATGCGGATAGAGCGAGTATTGCTGGAATACCATGGCCACATTGCGCTCGGCCGGGGTCTCACCCAGCACCGAGCGGTCCGCAATCTGGATCTCGCCGGTATCTGGGCGCTCGAGCCCGGCAATGAGGCGCAACGTGGTGGTCTTGCCCGCCCCCGTGGGGCCAAGCAGCACAAAGAACGCGCCGTTCGGGATCTCGAGCGACATCGCATCCACCGCCAGGGTGGCGCCGAAGCGCTTGGTGATCTCGCGGAGACTGACATCAGCCATCAGACGCCCCTCCCGCGTTCAGCGCCGAGGGGATCGCCCGGCCGCTCTCGGCCTCGAAGAGCGTGACGGTCGCGCCGTTGAAGGCAAGCCCCACGGTCTCTCCCGGCGCGGCGGGCTGGTCCGAGGCGATGCGCGCCTTCACCTCTCCGTTCGCTGTGCGGAGCGTCACGATCTGTGTGGTGCCGAGATATTCGGTCGCCACCACCTCACCCCGATAGCCGGAGCTGTCCGATAGCCGAATATGCTCGGGCCGCACGCCAAAGACCATGTCCCCGCGAAAGCCGCTTCGAGCCGCCGGGACAGCCATGGCGGTGCCCTGCAGATCGACCGTCGTGGCGCCGGCCTCGATGCTGCCCTGAAACCTCAGAAAGTTCATGGAAGGCGAGCCGATGAATTCGGCCACGAACAGGGAGGTGGGTTTGTCATAAATGTCCTGGGGCGTGCCGAACTGCTCGATGACCCCGTGGTTCATCACCACGATCTTGTCTCCCATCTGCATGGCCTCGAGCTGGTCATGGGTGACATAGACGGTGGTCGCGCCCATCCGGTCGTGGAGGCTTCGCAGCTCCTCGGCCATGCGCTCGCGGAACTCGGCATCCAGGGCGCCGAGTGGCTCGTCCATCAGGAAGCATTTGGGGTTCCGCACGATGGCCCGGCCCAGCGCCACACGCTGGCGATCGCCGCCCGAGAGGCCGCTGACGGGGCGATCGAGCAGGCCTTCGATGCCGAGGATCCGCGCCACCTCGGCCACCTTCTCACGCACCTGCGCCCGCGGCATGCCCTGGCTGACCAGCGGATAGCTGATATTGCCGCGCACATTCATATGCGGATAGAGCGCGAACATTTGGAAGACAAAGGCGATGTCGCGCTCGGAGGCGCGCTTTTGTCCGACCTCCTCGCCGCCGATAAAGATCTCGCCCGAGGTCGGCAGCTCGAGCCCTGCGATCATGCGCAGCGTCGTCGTCTTGCCGCAGCCGGACGGCCCGAGGAGCATGAAGAACTCGCCGTCCTCCACAGTGAAGGACGAAGACTGCACGGCGGTGAAGTCCCCGAAATCCTTGCGCAGGTTCTTGATGACGATCTCAGCCACCGCTCACTCCGGAAAGTGGCTGACGATGATAAACATCAGCGTGCCCACCAGCGTGACGATAAAGGAATAGGTGAAGGCCCACAGCACGAAGGGCTGCATCAGCATTAGCACACCAACGGCGATGGTCACCGAGGCGACCATCTCCCACGGCCCGCGGCGCAGGCGGAGAAGACCTCGTACGAACCGGCTCATTTGCGCACCGCGCCAAAGGTGATGCCGCGCAACAGGTGCTTGCGGAGCAGGATGGTGAAGACCATCACCGGCAACAAGAACAGCGTGGCGCCGGCCGCGACCGCGGGCCAGTCCTGGCCACCGACGCCGATGATGGTGGGAATGAAGGGCGGCGCCGTCTGCGCCGTGCCCGAGGTGAGCAGGACGGCGAAGGCGTATTCGTTCCAGGCAAAGATCCGGCAGAAGATCGCGGTTGCGGCGATGCCCGTCGCGGCCTGGGGCAGCACGACCTTGTAGAAGGCCTGGAACCGCGTATAGCCGTCGATCAGCGCCGCTTCTTCGTATTCGCGCGGGATCTCGTCCATGAACCCTTTCAACAGCCAGACCGAGAGGCTGAGGTTCACCGCCGTATAAAGCAGGATCATGCCGGCGTGGGTGTCGGACAGCCCCAGCGAGCGGAACATCAAGAAGATCGGGATGGCGACCGCGATCGGCGGCATCATCCGCGTGGACAGGATGAAGAACAGCAGATCGTCCTTCAGCGGGATCCGGTAGCGCGAGAAGGCATAGGCCGCCAGCGTGCCGAGAAAGACCGACAGAAAGGTCGAGCCGAAGCCGATGATGACCGAGTTCATGAACCGCTCGCCGAACCGGCTGGGCCCGGCAATCACCATACCCTTCTCGTGGACCAATTCCTCGTACCAGGTCTCCGGCGGATTTGCGGCGAGGTACTCTTCGGTCTGGCGCGTCTGGGTGGTGAACAGGTTCACATAGCCCTCTAGCGAGGGCTCGAAGGTCACCTTCGGCGGATAGGCGATCGCATCGGCCGGCGTCTTGAACCCGGTCGACAAGATCCACAGGATCGGCAGCAGCGTCACCAGGGCATAGCCCACCACCAGGACGCCGGCGATCCACTTTGCCCGGCTCGAGGGTTCGGTGACCGAGAACCCGCTCATCTCTCTTTCACCTTGTTCAGCGCCTTTACATAGATGGAGGCGAGGCCGAACACCGTGACGAACAGGATGATCGCATAGGCCGAGGAGTAGCCCGTGCGCCATTTCTCAAACGCTTCGCGCTTCAGGTCAACCGAAGTGAGCGTGGTGGTGTTGCCAGGCCCTCCGCCCGTCAGCTGGACGACGAGATCGAACATCTTAAAGTTCTCGATGCCGCGGAACAGAACTGCCAGCATCAGAAAGGGCAGCACCATCGGCACCGTGATGGTCCAGAACTGCCGCCATTTCGAGGCGCGGTCGCACTCGGCCGCCTCATAGATCGACTCCGGGATCGAACGCAGACCCGCCAGACAGATCAGCATCACGAAGGGCGTCCACATCCAGGTGTCGACGATGATGATCGACCAGGGCGCCAGCGCCACGTCTCCGATCATACTGAAGCTGGTGGGATCGGCGCCGGTGAAGAACGCCACCGCATAGTTGAAGAGCCCGATCTGCGGTTGATACAGAAACGTCCAGAAGTTCCCCACGACCGCCGGAGACAGCATCATCGGCAGCACGATGATCGTCGTCCACAGATTGCTGCCCCGGAATTTTTGGTTGATCAGCCAAGCGAGCGCAAAGCCGAGCAGCACCTGGAGCACGATGGTCCACAACAGGAAGTGCGCCGTCGCCTGCATGGTCAGCCAGATGTCGCTATCGGTTAGGATGCGCTCGTAATTGCGCAGGCCGAGCCATTTGACCTCGGCGTTCGGCCGGTTGGCGCGGAAATTGGTGAAGCTGAGCCGGATCGTCCAGATCAGCGGGAAGATGTTCACCGCCAGCAGCAGAAAGATCGTGGGCGCCACGAACAGCCAGGCGATCGCGCGGTCCGAGAGGCCCCGGATACGGCGGGCAACCCGTGCAGGCGTCGCTTGCGCGACACGGTCGATCGCTGAGGGGGACATCGCCCGTCCTTCTTCAGATGGGATGCGGCCGGAGTTGGGGTGATTGCCTGGCTGGCAAGTCGGTGAGGCCCGCACCAGTCATTGCGGGCGGGCCTCGGGGCAATCTTCAGAGCTTGCCCTCGTCCTCAAAGACCTCGACCCAGTCCTCGACCAAGGCGTCCAGGGCCTCCTGCGCGGTGCCCTCACCGGCAATCACATAGGCATGCACCCGGTCCTGCATGGACAAGAGCAGCGAGGCATAGGCGGGCTCTGCCCAAAAGTCCTTCACTATCGCCATGCTGTCGAGGAAGGTCTGCGCATAGGGCTGGCTCGAGGCAAAGCCCGGGTCCTCGACCACGGCCTTCAACGCCGAGTAGCCGCCGAGCTCCCACCACTTCGCCTGGATTTCGGGCTGGGCGAACCATTGGATGTATTCCAGCGCCGCGTCCTGGCTGTCGGAATAGGAGACGACTGAGATCCCCTGTCCGCCGAGCTGGGCAAAATGCCCGCCGGGGCCGGCCGGGTTCGGGAAATAGCCCGACTTCTCGCCGCCCACATTCGGATCCGCATGCACGCCCGGCCAGATGAAGGCAAAGTTCATCTGCAGCGCGACCTGGCCTGATTTGTAGGCGTCGATGTTCTCGGACATGTACCAATCCGACGAGCCGGGCGGGGTGCAGCAGTCATAGAGCTCCTTGTAGAATTCGAGGCCCGCCACCGCTTCGGATGAGTTCACAAAGCCCGCCATGCTGTAGGGCTCATCTGGGTTCTCATAGAGGAACCCATAATTGTAGAGCGCGTTCGTGACGCCCATGGTGATGCCTTCCGAGCCGCGCTCGGTATAGATCGCGGCGCCATAGACCGTGGTCCCGTCGATCTCGCGCCCTTGGAAGAACGCGGCGATGTCCTTCAGCTCGGCCAGCGAGGTCGGCACGTCCAGATCGCGGCCGTGCTTTTCTTTGAACTCTGCCTGGAGCTCGGGCCGGCCGAACCAGTCCTTGCGATAGGTCCAGCCCACGACGTCGCCAAAGGCCGGCAGTGCCCAATAGTTCGGCGTGCCCTTCGGCCACTCAGAATACCCCGTCACCGTGGCTGGGATGAAGTCATCCATCGTGATGCCGTTGGCCTCGAAGAAGTCGTTGAGCTTCACATAATGCCCGGCCTCGGCGCCCAGACCGATCCACTGGCTGTCACCGATCATCAGATCGCAAAGCTGGCCGCCCGAGTTCAGCTCGTTCAGCATGCGGTCGGCAAAGTTCGGCCAGGGCACGAATTCAAAGCTCATCGAGTGGCCCGATTTGGCCTCAAAATCCTTGGAGAGCTCGATCAGCGCGTTTGCCGGGTCCCAAGCCGCCCAGCAAAGTGTGAGATCGGCGGCCCGGGCGTCCTCGGCCGCAAACCCTGTCGTCACCGCAAGCGCCGTCGCCGCCAAGAGTTGGCTCGTCTTCATTGGCTTTTCCTCCCGCCATCAGGGGCGCGTCGTTTCCGCGCCAGGAAGCCGGATTCCCCCGGCTTTCAGCGCAGCATGGGCGAGAACTGCCCCCGCTGTCCATCAATTTCTGAGGTGCGTACCTCAAAAGTTGCCTGAGACCGGATTCGTTTTGGAGTCAGGGCAGGTTCTCGCGCAGCACGATCTCGATCCGGACCCGTTCCTGGGCCTCGAAGATCGGCGTCTTGTCGCAAAGGGTCCGCAAGACCCGGAGCGCGCTGCGGGCCAGATGGCCGACATTCTGCGTGATGACCGCAGCGATCTCTCCGGACCGGAGCCCGTCCTTGGTCGTCGGCGTCAGCTCATGCGCGATCACCGAGAGCCGCCCGGCCGCCCCGGCGCCGCGCAGCGCCTCGACGATCTGCGTGTTGCCCGCGCCCATAGAATAGACCCCGACCAGATCCGGGCGGAGCGCGATGACATCGCGGATCACCGCCACCATTCGGTTCGGATCATCATAGGACTCGACGGTCGGAAGGCAGCGCAGATGCGGGAACTCGCCGGATAGGACCGCGTCGAAGCCCAGGCGGCGCTCGACGCTGTCGCGGGACCGCAGAGAGTTGGTTGCCACAAGGATCTCCCCTGAGCCTCCGTTGAACCGCCCCATCAGCAGGCCAGCGGTGCGCCCGGCGGCGATGCTGTTCGTGCCGATGAAGTGATCGCGCGTCGAGTTTGGCAGATCCGAGACCAGCGTGACCACGGCAAGGCCCGCCTCTTTCAGCCGGTCGACCGCGTCGCGGACCTGAGGCGTTTCGGGCGCCATGATCGCGATTCCATCAAAGCGCGCCGGATTGAGGCTCTGGAGCCTGCGCACGATCGCATGCGGATCATGGGTGGGGATGGTCACGTGCTGGACCACGAGCCTGTCCGCAACAAGCGGCGAGGACGCCTCCTTCAGGGCCGCGCGCAAGGTGTCGACGAATTGGCTCGGCCCCTCGGGCAGGACAAAGGCGAACCGGTACTGCCGCTGCCGCGCGAGATTGGCCGCCGAGGTGTCGCGCACATAGCCCAGGCGGTGGATCACGGCCTGGACCTTGGCGATCGTGGTCTCTCTCACGCCGGCGCGCGCGTTGAGCACGCGGTCGACGGTGGCCAAGCTGACGCCCGCCTCTTTCGCGATGTCATGGACGGTAGGCTTGGTCACGCTTGCCCCTCCAATCCCGTCACTGGTAACGGCCGCGATGAGGTACGTCAATCATACTTCCCAAGGGCGGATGGCGCGCATGCGGGCAGGTGGCATTCGCCGCAACTTAAGCGTCTCGGATGCGCGGATCGGCGGTCACCTGATCCGGCCTGCGGCCACGACGCCCGGTTGGTGTCAATCCCTATCCTCCCCTATGGTTGCAGACCTGCTGCGCACTGTGCCCGGCGTGCGTGAAAGCATCTGACGCCCTGTCGAACCAGAGGATCCCTCATGTTCTTTCCCGCTGCTTCCGCCTACCCCTCACGCCGCTCGGCTGTGATGGCGGACAATCTGGTCGCGAGCTCGCAGCCGCTGGCGGCCGAGGCGGGGCTGTCCATGCTGCGCCGCGGGGGCAATGCGGCGGATGCGGCGGTTGCGGCGGCGATCACGCTCACCCTGGTCGAGCCCACCGGCAACGGCGTCGGCTCGGACGCCTTTGCAATCCTCTGGGACGGGGAGCGGCTGCACGGGTTGAACGCCTCGGGACGCTCCCCAGCCGGATGGACGGCCGAGCGCTTTGCCGGCCGCAGGGCGATGCCCGAGCGTGGATGGGAGAGCGTCACCGTCCCGGGTGCGGTAGGCGCCTGGGTCGCCGTCTCCGAGCGCTTCGGCCGGCTGCCTTTTGCCACGCTGTTCGAGCCGGCGATCCGGCTGGCCGAGCACGGGTTCCTCGTGACACCCGTCATCGGCGCGCTCTGGGCCAGCGGAGCGGCGCTGTTGCAGGACCAGCCCGGCTTTGCCGCGCATTTCATGCCGGGGGGACGTGCGCCCCGGGCCGGGGAGCGGTTCGCCAGCCCCGATCTCGCCGCGGCGCTGACGGCCATTGCCGAGAGCAAGGGCGAGGCCTTCTATCGCGGGGCCTTGGCCGAGCGGATCGCCGCCGCCGCTGCCGAGCATGGGGCGGCCCTAACGCTTGAGGATCTCGCGGCCGAGGCGCCGGATTGGTGCGGCACGGTCTCGGGTCTCTTCGACGGCGCTGCGCTGCACGAGATCCCGCCGAACGGCCAAGGCATCGCGGCCTGCATGGCGCTTGGCATGCTGGCCGGCACAGGCGTGCGGGATCAGGGGCCGGACGATCCGCAGAGCCTGCATCTGATGATCGAAGCGATGAAGCTCGCGCTCCGCGATGCCGAAGCCCATGTGGCCGATCCCGGGGCCATGGCGTTCGGCCCAGAGGCGCTGCTCGACCCCGCCTATCTGGCCGAGCGGGCACGCCTGATCGACCCGGACCGCGCCCAGGATTTTGGCGCCGGCGCGCCGCGGCAGGGCGGCACGGTCTATCTCAGCGCGGCGGATGCCTCGGGCATGATGGT
>JBCCZI010000109.1:0-14963 GCA_039187815.1 Pseudomonadota bacterium
GACCTTCTATGAGAGTGTCGATGCGCTGCAGACCGATCTCGATGCCTGGCTCACCCACTACAACACTGAGCGCCCGCATCTCGGATACCGCAACATGGGCCGACGACCCATCGAGATCGCCATGTCGTTCGTCAGTCAAGAGGGTTAAGTGGACACCGCGCGACCGGCTGACCGTCCTGCACACCATCCACGGCCACCAGCGCTCGGCGCTGTCGATTGAGCAACCTGATGTCAGTAATTTCGGGGAGCGGGGTCATCGATCCCGGTCCTCCATGGTTAGGTAGGCTCGGCCTGTACCGGTCCAGTGCTCGTCGATCTCGACGATCATGGCGTGTCTCGGTCATGAGACCGTCACGGAGGCCGCCCGGTACTCCGAAGCCTACGTCCGGGCGCGTGCCGCTGATCTTGGATCTGAACTACTGTCCGAAGCTTTTAGAAAAACCCACCGTGATCAAGCTGAAAAAACCGTGACAAATCAATAGTCTTGGTGACCCCGGCAGGAGTCGAACCTGCGACCTACCGCTTAGGAGGCGGTTGCTCTATCCTGCTGAGCTACGGGGCCACGCGATTTGCCTAGGACATAAGCCTCAGACGGTCAACGCGCTTTCAGGGCCTCGGCGCGATGGCCACCCGGAGCCTGGACCATGGCCACTGTTCTTGCACGCGCGCTCAGCCTCTTGCTCTTCGCCGGCCTGGCCGCCTGTGCCGCGCAGACGACCCGGCCCGATGCGGTGCCCGATACGCTGGTCGAGCGCGATCCCGACGATGCCAAGCTGGGGGCCGAGGCGCATCCCCAGATCCTCGAGCGCTATGGCGGCGCCTATGACGATCCGGCGCTCGCGGCCTATGTGACCGGGATCGGCGAGCGGATCGTCGCGGTCTCGGAGCAGCCGGACGCCGACTGGACCTTCACTGTGCTGGACACGCCGACCATCAACGCCTTTGCGGTGCCGGGCGGGTACATCTATGTGACCCGCGGGCTGGTCGCGCTGGCCAAGGACGAGGCCGAGCTGGCCGGCGTGATCGGGCACGAGATCGGCCATGTCACGGCCGGCCATGGCGGGCTGCGGCGCGACCGGAGCACGGCCGCCTCGGTCGCCGTGTTGCTCGGCAGTCTCGGCCTGGCGGTGCTGGGGGTCGACCCGACCTTGACCCGTGGGGCGATGCAGGCGGGCCAAGTCGCCGCCGGCGGTACGCTGGCGAGCTATTCCCGTTCGGACGAGCTAGCGGCAGACAATCTCGGCGTGCGGTACCTGGCGCGGGCGGGATATGACCCTTATGCGCAGGCGGATTTCCTCGAGCGGCTTGGGGCGTCGACCGCGCTCGAGGCGGATATCGCCGGGGCGTCCTACAATCCGAACCGGGTGGAGTTCTTCGCCTCACACCCCGCCAGCGCCGACCGCACGCGCCTCGCGATCCAGGTGGCGGACAGCACCGGAACGCTGCCAGCGCGCGCGCGCCCCACGGCCGGTAATCGCGGGCGTGAGCGCTATCTCGATGCGATCGACGGCGTCATCTGGGGCGACAGCCCCGAGCAGGGTTTTGTCGAGGGCCGACGGTTCAGCCATCCGGTCCTGCGCTTTCGCTATGAGGTGCCCGAGGGGTTTCGGATCCGCAACACCAGCGGCGCCGTTTTGGCCTCGGGGCCCGAGGGCAGCCGCATCATCCTGGATGCGGGCGAAGACCCTGGCGGATCGGTCAGCGCCTATATCGCCGAGCGTTGGGCTCCGGCCCTGGGGCGCGAGGTTCGGAGCGGGCAACTGCGCGGGCCGCAGGTGGTCAGCCAAGGGGGGCTCGATGCGGCCGAGGCGGTGCTGCCGGTCGAGCTGAGCGGCACGATCTACAACGCCTTGCTCTATGGCGTCCGGCACAATGGGCGGATCTACCGGGTGACCGGTTTGGTGAAACAGGGCTCGAGGCTTTTGGCGGATTTGCGCGCCGCTGCGCGCAGCTTTGATCCGCTGTCCG
This sequence comes from Pseudomonadota bacterium, assembly GCA_039187815.1. Classification (GTDB taxonomy): domain Bacteria; phylum Pseudomonadota; class Alphaproteobacteria; order Rhodobacterales; family Rhodobacteraceae; genus Thermohalobaculum. Next base: position 1,969 of record JBCCZI010000109.1, read on the forward strand.
CTGCCGAAGCGGCGGAGATCAAGGCGCCCCGGCTGCGTATCGTCTCTGTCGGCCCGGGCGATACCGTAGAGGCGCTGACCGCCCGTATGGCCGTCGACCAAAGAGCGCAAGATCGGTTCCGTCTGATCAACGATCTCGGATCCGATGACGTTCTGCGGCCCGGTCAGCGCGTCAAACTGATCGCCGGGGGCTGAGAGGCCGGCCAGGCGCGCGTCAAAGCGCCTGGGCCAGCTCCGACACCGCCATGCCATGGGTTGACTCGAGCCGCTGGCGCATTTTGCGCAAGGCTTGGGCCTCGAGCTGGCGGACCCGCTCCTTGGACAACCGCAGCTTTCGGCCGAGGCTCTCAAGCGTCTCGGGCTCGTCCGACAGCTTGCGCGCGGCGATGATCATCCGCTCGCGGTCCGTCAGCGCCTGGAAGGCATCGGACAGCCATCCGCGGGCCGTGCCGAGATCGCGGTCGCGACCAACGCTCTCCTCGGCCAGCGGGGCATCATCTTCGAGGGTCTCAACCCACTCCCGGCCATCTTCGCCGGCCTGTTGGGCGTTGAGCGAAAAGTCGGAGCCGGAGAGGCGCGCCTCCATCATCTCCACATCGCGAAGCGGAACACCGAGCTCTTCGGCCACCTCGCGGCGAATCTCGGCCGAGGTCGGGATCTCACCCTCCTGGCTGAGTTCCGCCTCGAGCCTGGCCCGCACCCGGCGCATGTTGAAGAACAGCGCCTTTTGCGAGGAGGTCGAGCCGGTGCGCACCAGCGACCAATTCCGCATCACATAGTCCTGGATTGAGGCCTTGATCCACCAAACCGCATAGGTCGAGAAGCGCACGCCGCGGTCGGGATCAAACTTCGACGCCGCCTTCATCAGGCCGACGCTCGCCTCTTGGGTGAGGTCCGACATCGGCGCGCCGTAGCGGCGATACTTGGCAGCCATCGAGATCGCGAGACGCATATAGGCGCTAACCAACCGGTGAAGCGCCTGTTCATCCCCCTTGTCCCGCCAACCGCGGGCGAGGGCCAGCTCGGTCTCTGCATCGAGAAGTTCGGCGGACATCGCCACCCGGGCAACTGAACCCTCACCGCTGTGATACGTCGTGGCCATGGATTAACCCTCTCGCATGCGCGCCGTGTATGTTTCGTTAAGGTCGATACGGGGGGCGTGGGGTTTTGGATCACTCCGTTTCGCAGGAATATTCTACCGCGGTCAGGCAGAGGCCATCCGGTGGGGCGACCGGACCACAGGCGGCCCGGTTCCGGGCGCCCAGGGCCGTGGCGACACGGTCCGGCTGCCACCGCCCAGATCCCACCTGCACAAGGGTTCCGACCAGGCTGCGAACCTGACTATGCAGAAAACTGCGCGCGCCAAAACCGAGCGAGATGTCCGCGCCCTCCGCCGCGATAACGATTTCGTCAAGGGTCTTAATAGGGGAGGCAGACTGACATTGGGCCGAGCGGAAGGTCGTGAAGTCGTGCCGACCGCTCAAGTGCTGCCCGGCCTGGCACATCGCCTCAAGGTCCAGAGGCCCGGGCACCCGCCAGGCTATCCCCCGTTCGATGGTCAGAGGCGCGCGGCGGCACACCAGGCGATAGCGGTATCGCCGATAGGTGGCATCGAAGCGGGCATGGAACTCGGGCGGTGCCGTCTCGGCCAGGACCACGGCGATGGGCGCGGGCTTGAGATGCCAGTTGAGCGCTTCGGCAAGGCGAAAGGGCTCCCACACCCGCACGGTGTCGCAATGGGCGACCTGGCCGGTGGCATGCACCCCCGCATCGGTGCGCCCGGCGCCCTGGATCGCGTGGGGCCCTGGCTCGAGCGCATCGAGCGCGGTCTCGAGCGCGCCTTGCACCGAGGCACCCTCAGCCTGGCGCTGCCACCCGACAAAGGGCCCGCCGTGATACTCGATGGTTAGCTTGTAGCGTGGCATGGCGCGCCCCTGCTCCAGCTCTTCGCCCGGCGCAAGTCTTGGGCGAGACTAATCCTTGGTGCCCGAGGCGCCCCAGCCAGGCAAGGCACGGAGCACCAGGGAGCGCGCCCGCGGTGGCTCGCGGTCATGAAAGGGAAGCGGCCGGCACACCTCGATCGCCGCCACCCCGACGCGCGCCGTCAGAGCCGCATTGACCGTCGCCTCGCCAAAACGGCGGGAGATCTGGCCGAGAACACCGCCTCCGACCAGAGGCCCCAGCAGATCGTCCGTCGCCGCGATCGCACCGGTCGCGACCAGGTGCTGCGCCACCGATCGCAGCAGCCGCCACGAGCCGAGCCACCCCGAGCGCCCGCCATAGATCTCGGCGATGCGCCGGATCATCGCGGCGTTCTGGTAGAGCACCAGCACCACGTCCAGCGCGGGCATCGGCACGAGCGCGGTGAAGCCCGCCACCCGCTGGGCCGTGCGCGAGACCGCGTGTTCGGCGGCCGTATCGAGAGAAGCCATGGCGTGGCGCTCGGCCTGGGCCAGCACCGCAGCGCCATCAAGCAGTTCGGGCAAGGTGCGCTCAAAATCCGCTAGGGCGCCCTGCATCTCAACGCGCCCGGCATAGAAGCTGCGCAGCGTGCTCAGCAGGCGCTGACCGCTCTCGGCGCCGCGGCTGGGGGCAACCGAGGCCGCCAGACGCCGCACCGTCTCGATCCTGCGCAACCGGCCGAGAGCCGCCACCTCGCGCATCGCGGCCACCAGCACCGCGCCGACTACCACCGCCAGCAGAATCAGGCCAAGCCGCCCCAACCAGACCGAACGTGCGGCCAAGGCATCGTAGAAATCGGCGACCCAGATCCCGATCGCCATGGCGACGATGCCGCCAAGAGCTGCAAACACCAGGCGCGACGCCCACCGACCCGAGCCGCTGCCGGCGGCCAGGGCCAAGGCCCGCTCAGCGGTCTCGCCCGGGTGATCCGGTTCGGCTGGCGCGGCCTCGGCCGGGGCGGCCGCGTCGGGAAGCGCGGTGTCCTCGGCATCCAGGATGACCGGGCCGCGAGGGCGCTTGGGTCGGATGGTATCGTCGGTGGCCATGTCGATCAATCCAGCTTGTCGCCGATCAGGAAGTTGAGGGCGCGGTCCAGGCGGATATGGGGTGGCCCGTCCTCGGCGCGCGGCCCCCAGGCAGGCGGGGCAAAGGGCACCCGGGCGAAGTCCGCATCCGGCCAAGTGCCAGCGCCCTCCGGGTCTCGGGCCGTCGCCAACAGGGCGCGCGGATCGTCGGGCAACGCGCCGGGATGAACGGCGACATCGCGTCCCGTCTCGAGATGCCGCCCACGCACCAAAGCGAGGCGTGCACCGTCTCGGGTGACCGTCTGCTCGGCGGTCGCCCGGACCGCGGCCACCGCCATGGCGCGCGTCTCGGCACCGTGAAAGGCGGCCCGGTCGGCAGCCTCGGCCAGCAGCGCCTCGGCCATATGGGTCAGCGCGGCATGCTGCTCGTGGTGCAGATGGTCCGCCTTGGAGGCGAGAAACAACAGCCGGTCGATGCGGTGATTGCCGAGCAAGCGGTCGAGCCAGGAGCTTGCACCATGGCGAAAGGCGGCGAGGGTGCTCTCCATCCCCTCGGCCAGATCGCCGAGCGCCCGCGGCCCGGCGGCAAGCGCTCCCAGCACGTCCACCAGCACCACCTGGCGATCGAGCGCGGCGAAGTGGTCTTGGAAAAACGGCTGCACCACCGCTTTGCGATAGGCGTCATAGCGCCGGCGGAGCTCGGCATAGAGACTGTCGCGCCCCGGCGCCTCGGGCTTTGGCAGAGGCGCGAAGGTCAAGGCCGGCGAGCCGGCCAGATCACCCGGCATCAGAAAGCGACCCGGGGCGAGGGCGGCCATCCCCTCCTTGCGGCATGCGGCCAAATAGCCCGCATAGGCGGCGGCCAGAGCCTCGGCCACCAGCTCCTCATGAGGAGCCGATGGGTCAACCGCGGCCAAGGCAGAGCGCCAGGTCTCGGCCTGCGCATGGCGTCCGGGCCGCTCTGCGGTGGCCAGGGCCTCGGCCGCCCAGCTCTCGTAATCGCGGTCGAGCAGCGCCAGATCCGCCAGCCACTCGCCGGGAAAATCGACGATGTCGAGGTGGAGCCGGCCGGCCCCGGACAACGCCATGTAGGCCCGCGGGCGATAGCGGAAGGACACGCGCAGCTGGCTGACCGAGCGGGTCGAGCTCGGCCAACGCGGGTTCGGCGCGGTCAAGGCGGCCAAATGCGCCTCATAGGGAAAACGCGGGATGGTCGGGTCCGGCTGTGGGCTGAGCATCGCGCCAAGAATGCGCCCCTCGGTTTCGGGGGCCAGATCGCGCATCCGCCCCCGGCGCAAGAGGCTCGCGACCAAGGCCGTGATGAACACCGTCTTGCCGGCCCCGGAGAGGCCGGTCACGCCGAGCCGGACCGTGGGCTCGAACCAGCGCCCTGCCGCCTCGGCCGCCTGATCGAGGCCGCTCAGCAGGCTGTCCGCCAGATTGCCGATGCGCATGCCGTTCCTGCCCCTAGCCGGCCGCCGCGATGTCATCGCTCAACGCATCAAGCGTCGCCCCGAGCAGCGCGAGCTCCGGCGGCTCCGAAAACCGGTGATCGGCCCCCTTGACCAGCGTGAGACGCGCATCCGGACAGCGCATGTGATCGAGCAGCCGGAGCGCCACCGACACCTCCACATCCCGGTCCGCGGTGCCCTGCAACAGATGGACCGGGAACGGCAGCGGCAACGGCGTCCGAAGCACCAGATTCGCCCGCCCATCCAGGATCAGCCGCCGCGTGATCACATAAGGCTCGTCCGAGTAGTCCGATGGCAGCGCCACTTGTCCGTCCCGCTCGAGCGCCGCGCGCTGGGCTTCGGAAAAGGCCGCCCACATCGAATCCTCGGTGAAATCCGGCGCGGCAGCGATGCCGACCAGACCCGCGACATGCTCGGGCGCCATCCGCGCCCGCAGCAAGGCGATCCAGCCACCCATGGACGAGCCGACCAGGATCTGCCGGCCCGGCGCCAGCGCCTCGATGGCGCGGCCGGCATCCGCGGCCCAATCCCCGATGCAGCCATCCTCGAACGCCCCGCCGCTCGCGCCATGCCCCGAATAGTCAAAGCGCAGGAACCCGCGGCCCCGCTCGCGCGCCCAAGTTTCCAGATACATGGCCTTGGTACCGCTCATGTCCGAGCGGAAGCCGCCCAGAAAAACCACACCCGGTTGCGATGCCCCATCGCCTTTCGCCTCAAGCCTGTGATAGGCAAGAGGTGGTCGGGAAGCGTGGTCGAGGAAGTCCGGGGCGGTCATGGCGGTGTCGTCCTTCTTAAGGGGACTGGGATGGCACGGGGAACGGCCCCGGGACCTTAGCGGCTCGGCTGCGCTGTCGGAAGAGCGCGGGCCGCTCACCGTCCTCCAGGTCGTCCCGCGGCTTGACACCGGCGGCGTCGAGCGCGGCACCATCGAGATCACCGAAGCCATCACGGCCGCGGGCGGGCGCGCTTTGGTCGCGACGGAAGGTGGCCAGCTGGCCCCACGCCTGCTGCGGGCGGGCGGCGAGATCCTCGAGATGCGAGTCGCCACCAAGAACCCGCTGAACATGTGGCAGAATGCCGGGCTGCTGACCCGCCTGATCCGTGAGGAAGGGGTGCATGTGGTGCATGCGCGCTCGCGCGCGCCGGCCTGGAGCGCCTATTGGGCCGCCCGGCGGACGGGGCGCGCCTTTGTCACCACCTATCACGGCACCTATAACGAGGATCTGCCCTTCAAACGCCAGTACAACGCCGTCATGGCCCGGGGGACCCCCACCATCGCGATCTCTGAGTTTATCCGCGATCTGATCCACGAACGCCACCGCTTGCCGGATGAGCGCATCGTCGTGATCCCGCGGGGCGCGGATGTCGCGGTCTTTTCCGAAGAGGCGGTCGGCGCCGAGCGCACCGTCAAGCTGGCCGAGGCCTGGGGCATCATCGACGATCCGCGCCCCGTGGTGATGCTGCCGGGGCGGCTCACCCGCTGGAAGGGCCAGGAGAAGCTGATCGAGGCCGCCGCCCTTCTGCGTGAGCGGCGGGGCGAGGACTTTCTCATCCTGATCGTCGGCGATGGCGGTGAGGACTGGTATGTCCGCGCGCTCGAGAGCCGGATCCGGTCGCTCGGGCTCGAGCGGCAGGTCTGGCTGACCGGCGGATGCGCCGACATGCCGGCGGCCTACAAACTGGCGAGCGTCGTGGTCTCGGCCTCGACCGATCCGGAGGCGTTCGGGCGCGTGGTGGTCGAAGCCCAGGCGATGGGCCGCCCGGTGATCGCGACCGATCATGGCGGCGTGCGCGAGACGGTGCGCCATGGCGAGACCGGCTGGCTCTATCCGCCCCAGGATATCAGGCGGCTGGCCGAGACCATGCACGAGGCGTTGGAGCTCGACGCCTCCGAGCGAGCGCACATGGGGCTCGCGGCACGCGCGCGGGTCCATGCGCGCTATACGGTGGCGGCGATGCAGCGGGCGACCATCGCGGTCTATGAGGAGGCGGCCGGGCGCACCTTTGGGGTGTCGCTGTGAGCCGGGCCTTTGACGAGGCCACCGTTCGGGCCGCCCTTCGCCGCGCCTGGTCGCTCGAGACGGCAGCCCAGTGGTCGGCCGAGAACCCTGCCAATGGCCAGTGCAATGTGACGGCTGCGGTGATCCACGATCTCTTTGGCGGCGAGGTGCTGCGCACGCACATGGCTGGCATCTGGCACTACTACAACCGGATCGAGGGGCGCGCGGTCGATCTCTCCGACAGCCAGTTCACCGATCCCGGCGCCCGCTTTGCGCCGCCGGAGCGCTATGACGACGCGCTCACGACCCGCGATGCGGCCATGGAGGGGATCCCTGAGCGGGAGTACCAGGCGCTCCGCGCAGCCCTGCTGGCCCATCTCGAGGCCGGGTCGGCATGAACGGCGATTCGCTGGCCTCCGCGGCCCGGGGAGAAGAACCGCCCATCGAGATCGTCCTGCATGTGCCGAAATGCGCGGGCAGCACGGTCGAGGCGCATCTGCTCGCCCATCTCGGCCCGGCCTTCTGGTCGGCGCCAAAGCGCACGCGGCGCCTCCCGCTCGAGCTGCTCGGCCGGAAGTATGCCGCCCGCCCGCCAGTGCCCCCCGCCGAGATCCACGCCGTCTCGGGCCATTTCATCGGCCGCTCGATCGAGGCGCTGTTTCCGGGCCGGCGGGCCCTCCGCTCGGTGCTGCTGCGCGAGCCGAAGGCGCTGGTGCTCTCCTGGTACAATTTCCGCATGATGCGCTATCGGGCGGCGGGGCAGGCGAGCTATCCTTTTGGCCTGCATCTGCGCACGCTCTCGCCCGATCCGCTCTGCCATTTTCTGCTCTCGCACTGGCTCGAGATGAGCTGGCCGCAGATGGCGCTCCTCAGCCCGGCCGAGAAGCTGAAACGACTGGAGGCGACCTTCGCGGCGTTCGATTTCGTGGGCGACATCGCGGATTGCGATGTGATGCTGGCGACCATCTCAGGGCGGCTTGGCGTTCCAGAGACCGCCGCGCGCACCAACACCGGCAGCGGCTGGCAGGCGGTGACCGGATGGGAGCCGCTCCGCCTCGATGCGCTGAGCGACGAGGACCGCGCCTTGCTCGAGCGGCGCACCGAGCTCGATGCCTGCCTCTATGCCCGGCTGGTGCGCCGCGAGCCGCGGGCCCCGCGCGCAGAGGCGGCCGAGCGCTTCCTGGCCGCCGAACTCCGCCGCCCGCTCGCTGAACTTCGCCGCCGCGCGCTCCGCGGACGGGCCACGACCGAGAGCACACCGCCCGCCTGAGTCGCCGCCATCCACGCCCAACCCTTGACACCCGAAGGGCCGCACGGCTTTGTGCGCCCGTCTTGCAACCCCTTCAGAACCGGACCGGACCGATGACCGAGATGATCCAGATCACCCTCCCCGATGGCGCTGTGCGGAGTTACCCCGCCGGCACAGCGGGCGGGCAGGTGGCCACTGACATCTCGAAATCCCTGGGCAAGACCGCGATCGCCGCGCGCATTGACGGCCGGCTGGCGGATCTTTCCGAGCCCATCGCCGCCAACAGCCGCCTCGCCATCCTCACGCCGAAATCCGAGGATGCGGGCGTGCTCGAACTGATCCGACACGACTGCGCCCACATCATGGCGCGCGCGGTGCAGGAGATCTGGCCCGACACCAAGGTTACCATCGGGCCGGTGATCGAGAACGGCTGGTACTACGATTTCGACCGCGAAGAGCCCTTCACTGATGAGGACTTCGCCGCGATCGAGAAGAAGATGCGCCAGATCATCGAGGCGCGCGACCCCGTGCGCACCGAGGTCTGGGACCGCGCCCGCGCCATCGCGCACTACGAGAGCACCGGCGAGCCCTATAAGGTCGAGCTGGTCGAGGCGATCCCGAGCGACCAGCCGATCCGCATGTATTGGCACGGCGACTGGCAGGATCTCTGCCGCGGCCCGCATCTCGTGCACACGGGCCAGGTACCGCCTGACGGATTTAAGCTGATGTCCGTCGCCGGTGCCTATTGGCGGGGCGACAGCCGCAACAAGATGCTCCAGCGGATCTATGGCGTGGCCTTCCGCTCGCGCCAGGACCTCGAGGCGCATTTGCACATGATCGAGGAGGCCGCCAAGCGCGATCATCGCCGAATCGGCAAGGAAATGGGGCTCTTCCACTTCCAGCAAGAGGCGCCGGGCATGGTGTTCTGGCATCCGAGCGGCTGGGCCCTCTATCGCGCGCTCGAAGACTATATGCGCCGGCGGCAAATTGCCGCGGGTTATCAGGAGATCCGCACGCCCCAGGTGATCGACCGCAAGCTCTGGGAGGCTTCGGGCCACTGGGACAAATACCGCGAGAACATGTTCATCACCGAGATCGACGAGAGCTCGGAGGCCGGCGAACACGCCAACGAAAAACGCACCAATGCGCTCAAGCCGATGAACTGCCCGGGCCATGTGCAGATCTTCAACCATGGGCTGAAATCCTACCGCGACCTGCCGCTGCGCGTCTCCGAGTTCGGCATGTGCCACCGCTATGAGAGCTCGGGCAGCATGCACGGTCTGATGCGGGTGCGCGGGTTTACACAGGACGATGCCCACATTTTTTGCACAGAGGATCAGATCGAGAGCGAGACCGCACGGTTCATCGCCTTGCTCGCCTCGGTCTACCGCGATCTTGGCTTTGACAAGTTTGACATCAAGCTCTCAACGCGCCCTGAGCAGCGGGTGGGATCGGACGCGGTTTGGGACAAGGCCGAAGCGGCGCTCGAGTCCGCCGTACGCAAGGTCACCAATGATTTCGAGGTCGATCCCGGCGAGGGTGCCTTCTACGGCCCCAAGCTCGACTTCAAGCTGACGGATGCGATCGGGCGCGAATGGCAGTGCGGCACCTTCCAGGCTGACTTCAACCTGCCCGAGCGGCTGGACGCGGAGTATGTGACCCCCGATGGAGACAAAGCCCGCCCCGTGATGATGCATCGCGCAATCCTCGGTAGCTTTGAGCGTTTTCTCGGCATCCTGATCGAGAACTGCGCGGGACGCTTCCCGACCTGGCTCGCCCCGCGCCAGGCGGTCGTGGCCACAATTGTGTCCGACGCGGATGCCTATGCCTCGGAACTGTTGGACGATCTGATGGCGGCTGGTTTGCGCGCCGAAACTGACATCCGCAACGAGAAGATCAACTACAAGGTCCGCGAGCATTCGACCGCCGCGGTGCCGTATATCCTAGCCGTTGGGCGCCAGGAGGTTGAGGCCGGCACCGTTGCCGTGCGCCGCCTGGGCGAGCCGGGGCAAAAGATCATGCCTCGGGCCGAAGCGGTTGCCCTGTTGGCCGAGGACGCGGTACCGCCAGATCTGCGGCCGGCCTAAGGCCCCTCAGTCCGTCAGTGCCCGGATCTCGGCGCGGTCACGAAAGGCCTGCCATGCCGGGCGCGCCTCGCCAAGCTCCGTCGCCGCGCCGTCAATCCTGCGTATGGCCTCGACCAAAGCCCCAGGATGACTGCGGGCAATCTCGACCGCATGGCGGATTGCGTCCATGTCGATCAGCGCGCCCGGGCAGGATTTGCTGGTGCGATAGCGCGGCGAGAGGACATCCCGCTCGACCAAGCGGTTCACCTCGCGGTGACCCAGGATGTTGGCGGCCGGCACATCATGACGCTTGGCCAAGCGCACCAGCAGAGCGATCAGCGCTGCCGTCTGCGCGCTGGTCAGCGACCGCCGGTCGCCATGCCCCGCGCAACAAATCCCCAAGGAACGGGCGTTCACCCCGCGCACATGGGCGCCGGTTCGGCTCTCGGCACGCCCTGCCTCGACCGTGCCATCGGCCTTGGAGCCGTGTCGGTCGTCCAGGATCACATAGTGATAGCCGATCCCGGCCCAGCCTCGGGCGCGATGCCAGCGGTCGATCACGGCAGCATCCACATCGGGGATGTCCGCCGCGGCGGTGTGCACAAACAGATAGCGGATGTCAGGCATAGGGCCCTCCGGTCTGAGACGGATTGTCGGAAAGGAGAGCCCTTAAGTTAAACTGGAAGGGTTAGCGTTCCGTTAGGCTCATGCGAGCCCCACAACCCGCGCTCCGAGCGTGAGCTGACATCCGACGCCCACCAGGAACAACACCGTTCGGATCACCGACAGGCCGGCCACATAGACGGTGAAATGCGCCACCCGCATAAAGAAGAACAGCGCCGCTGCGGAAGCGGTGGCCGCATCGCCGGTGCCCGTCAGATGCACCGCGATGGCCAGCGCGGCAAAGATGGCTAGGTTCTCGACCGCGTTCCGGTGCGCCCGATCCGCCCGCGCGGCCCATGGCGCCGTGTAGGTGATGTTGTGCTCGCCATCCATCAGCGCGGGCACCAACCCCCGATCGGCAATCAACCAGAGGATCTGAGGCGCCCACATCAGCGCAGTGGCGAGCGCCATCCAAGCGGTCCAGGCGAGTTCGGGCGAGAGGTCGATCGGCATGGTGGTCTCCCATCAATTCTGCGTGCGGGGGCGATCATGGTCAGTCCTGGCCCTTTGTGAAGTACGCAGAAATCCCGTAGTTACGGAGGTATGGCGCACCATTGAGACCGAGAGGATGACCCGAAAACGCCGCCACACCGACTATGTCGACTGTCCGATCGAGGCGGCGCTGGACCTGATTGGCGGGAAATGGAGGGGCACGATCCTCTTCCGGCTCTCCGAACAGACCCGGCGCTTCAACGAACTTGGCCGGCTGATCCCGAAGATCTCGCAACGCATGCTGACCAACCAACTCCGCGAGCTGGAGGCGGATGGGCTAGTCCACCGCGAGATCTTTGCCGAGGTCCCGCCCCGCGTCGAGTACCGCCTGAGCGCCGAGGGCGAGACGCTGCTGCCCGCCCTCTTGGCCATGCATGCCTGGGGATCCGAACGGGGTCTCGGGATCCAGCACCAGGGCATCCACACCAAGACCGACGGATAATGCCGCCATACCCGTGATTAGTATCACAGCGTAAAGACCACATCGCCGCAACACTGAGGCCTCAAATGGGCGCTAGAGCATCGCGCGGCGACAGTCAGGAGTGTCGAGTGACCTGCATGATCGATTTGAGCGGCATAGCGGCTACGCTCCGCGAACACGGATTGGCCATTGTCGGCGGGGTGTCGCGCGACAAGGGATCCGATCTGCCACCCAGTGTGTCGACCCTGCTTTTGATTGGGGCCGACGGGGACCAGATGTGGGAGGTGTTTTCGGCCTCGCCAGAGGCCGCCGATGGCGCGCCGGATCCCTTGGACCGATGGAGCGAGCGTGTGCTCAACGCCTCGGCGGATGCGAGCGGGGCGCACGTCTTCTTCCCCTTTGGCGGGCCGCCGCACCATCCGTTTTTCTCGTGGGCCATGCAGGCCGAGCACGCGCGCCCCTCGCCAATCTGTCTGCTGGTCTCACCCACGCGCGGGCTTTGGACCTCCTATCGCGGGGCGCTTGGCTTCGAGCGGCCGGTGGCCTTGCCCGCCATGCCGATGGAGGATCCGTGTCTCGACTGCCCAGCGCCCTGCGTCACCGCCTGCCCGGTCAACGCCTTTGCGGGCCAAGCCTATGATGTGGCCGCCTGTGTGACCCATATCTCCGGCCCCGATGGAGCGGGCTGCGAGGGCGGCTGCCTGGCGCGCCATGCCTGCCCCCGTGGCGCCCATCCTCCGCTGGCGCAGCGCCAATTCCATATGAACGCTTTTGTGGCATCTCGGCGACATCGCGTCTGAGCTGCCACGCTTGACCGCATTGGAGCGGTGCCGATGCTGAGTAGCATGAAGAAGGTGATTCTCATCCGTCACGGGAAGTCGAGCTGGGACAATCCCGCTCTCGACGATCATGATCGGCCCCTCAGCACGCGGGGCCGTGACGCCTCCCCGGTCATCGCTAGTTGGCTGGCCGGGCGCGGGCATTGTCCGGACCTTGTTCTCTGCTCGTCGTCGCTGCGCACCCGCGAGACCGTGGACCATATGGCGCCAGTGCTGAGTCAGATGCCTGCACCGCAGATTGACCAGAGCCTGTATCACGCCTCCCCAAAAGCCATGCTCGAGACCTTGCGCGGCCTCGACGACCGGATCGGTTCGGCGATGATCGTCGGGCACAATCCAGGGCTTGGCGCCTTGACGCGCAAGTTGGCCGGTGGGCAGGCGCGCCCTCGCTGTGCCCGCGCTTTCGAGCATTTCCCCACAGCCGCTGCGGCCGTTCTGGTGGCCAATCTCGATAGCTGGAAGGCACTCGCCTTTGGCAACGCCGATTTCGTGGACTTCGCCAAACCGCGGGAGTTGGCGGCCGCCAGCTGAGTATCCACCCGGTTTGAGCTGATGCGCTGAGCGTCGGACATCCGCCGGCTTGCCTTGCCTGATGGCTGCCCTCTCCGCATCGGTGTTGCGCTGCTTGGGCGCCACGACGAGCAGGCTGTCGACAGTTGGCCCGGACTTAGAGCGTTTGCGGTTGATTTGCTTGGTATCCTCATGCAGCGAGGTGGTTGGTGCATTTGGCTGGTGTGAAGAGATCGACGATCCGGCCGGTGGCGACCCAGAGGCCGTCGACGGTGCGCTCGACGGCCTTTCGGAGCA
>JBCCZI010000110.1:0-14071 GCA_039187815.1 Pseudomonadota bacterium
GGCCATCCGGTCGCGCGCGCGAAAGACCAGATCCGCCGCCGGCAGGAACCAGGGCGCCCCGCGATGCCACCAACGCGTCGGCAGCCCGGTCTTGGCAAAGGCCGTCTCGGCCGCCGGATCCCCCAGTATGGCGAGCGCTGCCTTGTGCCCGAGATAGGGCGCCATGGTGTTGCCATTGCCGGAATAGCCCATGGCATGCCAGATCCCCTCGATCCGACCCACATGCGGCAAAAGGCCAAAGCTGAAGCCCGTCCGTCCGCGCCAATGGTGGGTCAGCGCGACGGGCCCGAGATCGGGAAACACCTCGGCGATCAGCCCCCGCAGCTGGCGTTCGGTGAAGCCGACGCCGGCCTCGAACATCGCGGCGCGCCCACCAAAGACGATGCGCTGGCCGTCCGGCGAAGGGCGGTAATAGCAGTGCCGTTCGCGGCTCTCGACGATCATGCGGGCCTTGGGGAAGAGGCTGCGGATGCGGTTCTCGCCCAGCGGCTCGGTCGCGACGATGAAGGACGGGACGGGCACGATCCGCCGCCGCAGCGCCGGCAGGGCGGCGGGCGTATAGCCATTGGTGGCCGCCAGCACCTGGCCGGCCCGCACCGCGCCGCGACCGGTGACGATGCGCATCCCCGAGCCGTCACGCACAACGCTGGTCACCGGGGTCGCGCCATCGACCCGCGCGCCGGCCCGCCGGGCAGCGGCCATCAGTCCGGCCACCCATTTGGCCGGGTTCAGCCCGCCATGGCGGGGATAGACGATGCCGCCGCGGTAGAGGTCACTTGCCACCTCCTCGCGTTGCCGGGCCTCTGGGATCAGCTCGGCCTCCAGACCGATTGCGGCGGCCAGCGCTTCGGTCGCTCGCGCCGTCTTCTCATACTCGCAGGCGTGCCAGAACCCGCGGAACCGCCCGGTCTCGGCGTAGTCGCAGTCGATGGCCTCCTCGGCCATCAGCGCGCGGACAAAGGCATGGGCCTCGATATGGGCCTCGCGCAACAGCCGCACGGCGTCGTCGCGCCCGAACCGCGCCGTCAGCTGGTCGAGCGAGAGCCGGTGCCCGCCGCCGACCATGCCGCCATTGCGGCTGGATGCTCCGATCCCAGGCGCGCCGGCATCGAGGACCAGAACGGACCGTCCAGCCTGGGCCAGGGTGCGCGCCGCGGACAGGCCCGTGAGCCCAGCGCCGATCACAACCACATCCACCTCCGCAGGCAGCGGCGGCGGTGGCTTTGCCTCGGGTCGGCCGGCATCGACCCACCAATAGGGTTCGGAAGAGAGTGCAGGATCGCTCATGACCTTGGACTAGCGCGGGCGGGCCCGCGACGCCAAGGGTCTAAAGCTGCAAGCGCTCGATCAGCGAGGTCAGCTTGTTCGCGATGTGCTGGCGCAAGACCGCGCCCAGACGCGGGCCGTCGCGGGCCTCGAGCGCGGCCAGGATCTCGGCATGCTCGGCCACCGCCGCCGCCCAGCGTTCGGGCGAGATGTTGGCCTGCACCCGCGCGCGCCGGACCCGGCCATCCAGGCTCTGAAGCATCCGGGTCAGCGTCTCGTTGCCCGCAAAGTCCAGGATCAACCGGTGGATCGCCGCATTGGCCTTGGAATAGCCGCGGAAATCCCCGTCGCTATGGGACGCGACCAGGCGGGCATGCAGATCGCGGGCGGTCCCTATGCCAGCCTCGGTGATGCGTTGGGCGGCCAGCTCTCCGGCCAGGGCCTCGAGCGCGCCGAGCACGGGGAACGCCTCTTCGAGATCCGCGCGCGTGATCGGCGCGACCGCCGCCCCGCGCCGCGGCGTCAGCACCACCAGGCCTTCGGTGGCCAGCGCCCGGATCGCCTCGCGCATCGGGGTGCGCGAGACGCCAAAGCGCTCGGCCAAAGCTTGTTCGTTGATCTTGGCGCCGGGCGCGAGCATCCCTTCGACGATCATCCGGCGCAGCCGGTCCGTCAGCTGCTGGTGGAGCGTCGGCAGCCGCGGTGTGGCATGGAGGCTCACGGCGCGATCCCCATGGACTCGGCCAGCAGCCGGGCGACGTGCACGGGGCGGCGGCCGGTGTGATCCTCGATCTGATGGCGGCACGAAGTTCCGTCGGCCAGGATCACGGTATCTTCCGGCGCGGCGCGGACCCGTGGCGCAAGGGTCAACTCTGCCATGGCGCTCGACACGGCCGCAGTCTCGGCCTGATAGCCAAAGGCACCCGCCCCGCCGCAGCAGGAGGACGGGATCAGCTCGGTCTGGAGCCCCGGGATCCGCGACAAAAGCTTTTGAACTGGCCCCATCTGATTGAACGCCTTCTGGTGGCAGTGGCCATGCAGCAGCGCCCTGTCCGCCGCCACCTGGCCGAGCGGCAGCGCGAGGCCGTCGCCCACCCGGTCCGCCAGATACTCCTCGAACAGCATCACGCGGGCGCCAAGCTCGGCCGGCCAGTCATCCAGCAGCACCGGCGCTTCGTCGCGGAAGGTCAGCAGGCAGGAGGGCTCGAGCCCAACCACCGCAGCCCCACGCTCGAGCGCCGGGCGGAGGGCGGCCGCCGTGCGCGCCATCTCGGCCCGCGCCTCGTCCATCATGCCGGCCGCCAAATAGGTGCGCCCGCAACAGAGCGGCCGTCCGCTCGGCGCCGCTGCCGGTGCCATAGCCAGCCCCGCTCGGCCGAGCACCGCTTGCGCCGCCGAGAGGTTGCGCGGCTCGAAATACCGGTTGAACGTGTCGGCAAACAGCAGAACCTCGGCATCCTCGGGTGCCGCCGTCGCCTCGGGCCAAAAGGTCTCGGCCGGCCAATGGGGCAGGGCGCGCCCGGCGGCAAAACCGAGCAGCCGCTCGCTCGCCCAGCGCGCGCCCGGCACCCAGTTCCGCGCATTCATCACCCAAGGCGCAAAGCGCACATAGGGCGCATAACGGGGCAGGTGCGCGACCAGCCGCTCACGCAGACCCACGCCATGCTCTGCGGCCCGCGCCGCCAAAACCTCGATCTTCATCTTGGCCATATCGACGCCCGTGGGGCATTCGCGCCGGCAGGCCTTGCACGAGACGCAGAGCGTCATGGTCTGGGCCATGGCATCCGAGGTCAGCGCCTCGGCCCCCAACTGCCCCGACAGCGCAAGGCGCAAGCTGTTGGCGCGGCCGCGGACCAGATCGCTCTCGCGCCGCGTCACCCGGTAGGACGGACACATGGCATCGCCCGAGAGCTTCCGGCAGGCGCCGTTGTTGTTGCACATCTCGACCGCACCCTGCAGGCCGTTCGCGGCGCCCACATGGCCCGGCCAGCGAAAGACCGTGTCCCGCTCGGGCCAGGCATAGTCGGGGCCATAGCGAAAAAGGCTGCGGTCATCCATTTTGGGCGGATCGACGATGCGCCCGGGGTTGAAGCGGCCATGGGGGTCGAACAGCCGTTTGACTTCGCCAAAGGTCTCGACCATGCGGCGTCCGAACATGGGCTCGTGGAACTCCGAGCGCACGATGCCGTCGCCGTGCTCGCCGCTGTGCGAGCCGCGATAGGCCCGGACCATCTCGAAGGTCTCCTCGGCAATGGCGCGCAGCCGCTTGACGTCGACCTCCTCCTTGAGGTTGAGGACCGGGCGCACATGCAGCGTGCCGACCGAGGCATGGGCATAGAACGTGCCCGACACCTCGTGGCGGGCAAAGATGCCGAGCAGGCGGTCGGTGTACTCGGCCAGATCCTTGAGCTCGACGCAGCAGTCCTCGATGAAGCTCACGGGTTTGCCGGCGGATTTCATCGACATCATGATGTTGAGACCCTGTTTGCGCACGGCGATGATCTCGCCCTGGAGCGCGGGGTCCACGGCCTCGACCACGCCGCCGGGATTTTTGCCGGGGGTGTCCCAGCGAAAGCCGAGTTCCGCCATCAGATCGCCGAGCGCGGTCAGGCGGCGCCGGTTCTCGGCCATGTCGGACTCGGCGAACTCGGTGATCAAGAGCGCTTGCGGGGCGCCGCGCACGAACTTCTCGAGGCTGGGGCGGAAGAGCGGGATCTCCCAGGCAAGCTCGAGCAGCGTGGCGTCGAAGAGCTCAACCGCCGTCGGGCCGAGCTTGACGATGTGTTGGGCGGCATCCATCGCCTCGTAGAAGCTCGGGAAATGACAGACGCCCAGCACCTTGGCGCCCGGCAACTCCGAGAGCTTGACTGTGATCTGCTCGGAGAAGGCGAGCGTGCCCTCCGAGCCCACCAGCAGATGCGCCAGGTTCGGCTGGTCGCCATTTGCCCCTGGGACCAGCGCGTCGATGTTGTAGCCGCCGACGCGTCGGGCGACCTTTGGGAAGCGGGCGGTGGTCTCCTCTGCTTCGCGCGTGCCGAGCGCTAGGAGATCGCGGACCAGGTCGCTCTGGGCCGAGTTCTGCGCCGGGTCCACTGGGCCGAAGCGGGCGCGCGATCCGTCGGCCAGCCGCGCCTTGATCTCGAGCACATTGTCCCGAGACGTGCCATAGCGGATCGAGCGAGAGCCGCAGGAGTTGTTCGCCGTCATCCCTCCGATCGTGGCGCGCGAGGAGGTCGAGACATCGATCGGATACCACAGCCCGTGGGGTTTGAGCGCGCGGTTCAGCTCATCCAGCACCAAGCCCGGCTCGACGGTCGCCGTGCGCGCCTCGGGGTCGATGTCGAGGATGGCGGTCATGTGTTGCGAGAGATCGAGCACCAGGGCGTCGTTCACCGTCTGCCCGCATTGCGAGGTGCCCCCCCCGCGCGGCAGGACCGGCACGCCCGCATCGGCCGCGATGTCGAGCGCGCGGCCTGCATCCTCGGCATGGGCCGGCACCACCACGCCCTGTGGTATGACCTGGTACACCGAGGCATCGGTGGCATAGCGCCCCCGATCGAAGGGCCCGAACAGAACCTCGCCCTCAATCTCCTGGCGGAGGCGGCGTTCCAAAGGCGAGGGAGCGGGCGAGACCATTGACAAATCTTTCCTTTTGGCATTCTGTATACAAAATACGTAGCGCGAGTCGACAGAAATCACAAGCGCGACCCGGGTGCGGCTCTGCGACAGAGGCGCCGCACTGGGGGCAATAAGGGGCCGCTAAGGGGGAACGCAGATGCGCAAGGCTGGCCGGCACTTTTTGCAGATACCCGGGCCGTCGAACACGCCGGACCGGATCCTGCGGGCCATGGACAATGCCGTGATGGATCACCGAGGGCCGGATTTTGCTGCGGTGGGCGCGCGGGCGCTGGACGGTATGCGCGGCATCTTTCGCACCGAGCATCCGGTCGTCATCTATCCCGCCTCCGGCACGGGCGCCTGGGAGGCCGCTCTGGTCAACACGCTCAGCCAAGGCGACCGGGTGCTGATGTACGAGACCGGCCATTTCGCCACCCTGTGGAAACGCCTGGCCGAGCGCTTGGGCCTGGTGCCCGAGTTCATCGAGGGCGACTGGCGCGGCGGCGCGGACCCTGAGCGCATCGAGACCCGGTTGCGCGCGGATGCCGAGCACCGGATCCGTGCCGTCTGTGTGGTGCACAACGAGACCTCGACCGGCTCGGTCAGCCCCGTCGCCGCGGTGCGGGCTGCGATCGATGCCGCGGGGCACCCCGCGCTGCTGATGGTCGATACGATCTCGGGCCTCGCCTCGATCCCCTATGAGCACGACGCCTGGGGCGTGGATGTCACCGTCTCGGGCAGCCAAAAGGGGCTGATGCTGCCGCCGGGGCTCTCGTTCAACGCGCTCAGCCCGCGGGCGATCGAGGTATCGAAGACCGCGACCTTGCCAAAGAGCTATTGGGCCTGGGACGATATGCTGGGCCCGAACGCGAACGGTTACTTCCCCTACACCCCCGCGACCAACATGCTCTATGGCCTGAACGAGGCCATCGCGATGCTGCACGAGGAGGGGATGAACGCGGTCTTTGCTCGCCATGCCCGCCACGGTGCTGCGACCCGGGCGGCGGTCCGCCATTGGGGGCTCGAGGTTCTCTGCAACATCCAAGGCCAAGAGAGTGGCGTTCTGACCGCCGTGCTGATGCCCGAGGGCCATTCGGCCGACGATTTCCGCGCAACGACGCTCGAACATTTCGATCTATCGCTTGGCAACGGGCTGTCCAAGGTCGCGGGCCGGGTGTTCCGCATCGGCCATCTGGGCGACTTCAACGATTTGATGTTGATCGGCACGCTGGCCGGGGTCGAAATGGGTCTCGGCAAAGCTGGCGTGCCGCACCAAAAAGGTGGCGTACAGGCCGCCATGGACCATCTGACCGTTCATCCGCCGGAAACCCTGGCGGCCGAATGACGAAAACCCGGGGACACCGGGCTGTGCAATGTTCCAAGGGAGGACACCAATGAGACTCACGGCATTTCTGAGTGCGACCGCTGCGGCGGCGCTGATCGCGGGGGCCGCGCCGGCAGCGGAGGTCCTGAAGTTTGGCCATGTGGGCGCCCCAGGCTCGTTGTTCGAGCAGTCGGTCCAGGCCTATGCGGCCTGTGTGAACGAGAAGATGGCCGGCAAGGTCGAAGTGCAGACCTTTGGCGCCAGCCAGCTCGGCAAGGACAAGGAGCTGCTGCAGAAGCTCAAGCTCGGCCAGGTCGATTTCGCCCTGCCCTCCTCGGTCATGAGCTCGGTCTCGGACACCTTTGGCGTCTTCGAGATGCCCTATATCATCAAGGACCGCGAGCACATGAAGCGGGTCCAGGCCGAGCTCGGCGACACCTTCCAGGCCGCGGCCAATGAGAAGGGCTATCGCATCCTCGGCTATTTCGAGAACGGCTTCCGCCACATCACCAACAACACGCGGGCGATCAACAAGCCCGAGGATCTGGCCGGCATCAAACTGCGCACGCCCAAGGGCGCTTGGAGGGTCAAGATGTTCTCGCTCTATGGCGCGAACCCGACGCCGATGGCGTTCTCCGAGGTCTTCACGGCGCTGCAGACCGGCGTGATCGATGGGCAAGAGAACCCCTATGCCCAGATCGCCTCGGCTAAGTTCCAGGAGGTGCAGAAGCATCTATCGATCACCGGCCATGTATACACGCCGGCCTATGTGCTGGTCTCGGACAAGCATTTCGGCAAGCTGGATGCGGATGTGCAGGCGGGTTTGACCGATTGCGCGTCGAGCACCCAGGCCTTTGTCTACGAGAAGGCGGCAGCCCTCGAGGTCGAGTTGCTCGACGTGATCAAGGCGGCCGGTGTCGCGGTGAACGAGGCGGACAAGGACGCCTTCATCGCTGCGAGCCAGCCGATCTATGCCGAGTTCGCCGAAGGTGTGGACGGCGGCCAGGCGCTGATCGACAAGGTGCAGTCGCTGGCCGGCGGCTCCTGACGCAGTCTGGCGCGGTCCAGCCCGGCCCGCGCCCATCTCCCGGACAAACCTCATGTTGGCCGCCATCAACCGTGCCCTCGAATGGGT
Organism: Pseudomonadota bacterium; assembly: GCA_039187815.1. GTDB lineage: Bacteria > Pseudomonadota > Alphaproteobacteria > Rhodobacterales > Rhodobacteraceae > Thermohalobaculum. Next base: position 7,344 of record JBCCZI010000110.1, read on the forward strand.
GCTGGAATGGGTGACGATCCTGTTCATGGTCTCGCTGACCGTTGTGGTGATCGTCGCCGTGCTGTTCCGCATCTCGGGCAATTCGCTGAGCTGGTATGACGAGGTCGCCTCGATCCAGCTAGCCTGGATCACCTATTACGGCGCGGCCCTGGCGGCGTTGAAGCGGCGCCATATCGGCTTTGATACGGTGTTGTTGGCGATCCCGGCACAGTTCCGCACGGCCGTGGTTCTGTTCGCCGAGGCGGTTGTGCTCGCCTTCTTCGGGCTGATGGCCTGGGCCGGGATGGTGGTGCTCGAGGTGCTGGAGGGCGAGTATCTCGTCTCGCTCACCTCGGTGCCCGTGCAGTTGACGCAGTCGGTGATCCCGGTCGGTGCGGGGCTCTTTATCCTCTGCCAGTTGCTCAGCTTGCCCGGCTATCTGGCCAAGACGCGCGCGGGCATCAGCCTTGAGCACGCAGAGATCGAAGAAGAGGTCGAGACCGAGATGGAGAAGGCGCAGACCCATGCGCCCGACGCCTTTAGGCGAGGAGAGAACTGATGCGCGTGGTGCTCGGCATCCTCGCCACCGTTGCGGTGCTGCTGGTGCTCTACCTGGCGGCCGTGGCCGTGGTGCCGGATCTGCACTCGGACGCCGCGCTGATCCCGGTGATCTTCGGCGCGCTGGTGCTGTTGATATGCTTGAATGTGCCGATTGCCGTGGCGCTGGCGGTCTCGGGCATCTTGGGGCTGCTGCTGACCGAAGGCACGGACAGCCTCGTGACCGTCGCGCTCGACATGTATGACGGCTCGACCAAGTTTTCGCTGATCGCCATCCCGATGTTTGTGCTGGCCGGTGCCATCATGAATGCGGGCGGTGTGACCGATCGGTTGATCAACTTCGTCGCCGCCCTGATCGGCTTCGTCCGCGGCGGGCTGGCCATGGTGAACATCGGCGTCAGCCTGTTCTTTGCCGAGATCAGCGGGTCTGCGGTGGCCGATGTGGCGGCCATGGGCTCAATCTTGATCCCCCAGATGAAAAAGCGCGGCTACTCGGCGCCGTTCTCGGCGGCGGTGACGTCATCCTCGGCGAGCCTTGCGATCATCATCCCGCCCTCGATCCCGATGATCCTTTATGCGACCTCGGCCAACACATCGGTCGAGCAGCTCTTTGTCGCCGGCGTGATTCCGGGGCTGATGGGCGCCTTCGGGCTGATGTTCGTCGCCTATATGTTCGCGCGGCGCTACAATCTGCCGACCGAAGAGGCGTTCAACCTGCGCCGTTTGCGGGAGACCTTTGTCGATGCGCTGCCGGCCTTCACGCTGCCGGTCATCATCCTCGGCGGCATCTTTGGCGGGTTTGTCACGGCGACCGAGGCGGCGGGCCTCGCGGTCCTGGCGGCGCTGGCCGTGGGCCTCTGGTACAACGAGCTGGATCTGCGACACCTCAAGCGCGCCATGCTCGACGGAGGCATGCAGACGGCGGTGGTCATGCTGCTGGTGGCGGCCTCGGTGCTGATGGGCGGGTTCCTGACGCGCGCGCAGTTGCCCCAGGATTTGGCGGCCTGGCTGCTGGGGGTCACCAGCAACAAATGGGTCATCCTGCTGATCCTCAACGTCTTCTTCCTGGTTATCGGGTTCTTCCTGCACTCGGCAGCCGCGATCATCCTCGTGGTGCCGATTGTCATCCCGCTGATCACGGCCGCGCAGATCGATCCGGTGCATTTCGGCCTGGTGGTGACGCTCAACCTGGCGATCGGTCAGCAGACGCCACCGGTGGCGAGCGTGCTGATCACCTCTTGCGCCGTCGCCCGCGCCAACATCTGGGAGGTGAGCAAGGTCAACATCTGGTTCGTCCTGGTCCTGTTGACGGTGCTGATGATCTGCACCTATCTGCCCCAGGTCCCACTGTTCCTGGTGGAGTACTTCTACCGATAGGGAGATCCGCGATGGGCGATCTGATCCACGAGGTCGAGGGCGGGGTGGCGCGGGTCACGCTCAACCGGCCCCAAGCGCGCAATGCGCTGACCTTGGCGATGTATGATGGGCTGGCCAGGACCTGTCGTGAGATCCCGACAGATGGCTCGATCAAGGCGCTGATCGTCAGCGGGGCTGGGGACCGTGCCTTTGCCGCCGGCACCGATATGACCGAGTTCCGCGGCTTCTCCGAACCCGCCGACGCCTTAGGCTACGAGGCGAAGATGGATCGGGTGCTCGGCGATATCGAGCGCTGTCCCGTGGCTACCATCGCGGCCATCACCGGGGCGTGCACCGGAGGCGGGGCCGCCATCGCCGCCGCCTGCGATCTGCGCCTCTCGGACCGCCGGCTGAAGTTTGGCTTTCCAATCGCGCGGACCTTGGGCAACTGCCTGTCGGTCGGGAATCTCGGGCGGTTGGCGGCCTTGCTCGGCCATGGTCGGTTGACCGAGATCCTGATGACCGCCCGGTTGATCGAAGCGGATGAGGCCCTAGCCATCGGTTTGGTCTCGGAGGTGTTGGAGGAGCCCGAGGCGGTGCGTGCCCGTGCAGAAGCGCTGGCGGCCCAGCTGGCGGCCCATGCACCGCTCACGCTGCGCGCGACCAAGGAGGGCATGCGGCGCCTGCGTACCCACGGTCCCGAGGCGGACGACGCCGATCTGATCACGCTCACCTATATGAGCCAAGATTTCCGGGAGGGGATGGAGGCGTTCCTCGCCAAACGCCCGCCCGTTTGGCGCGGCGAATGACAGGCCCGCTGGCCGGCATCCGGGTCATCGAGCTTGCCCATATTATGGCAGGTCCCGCGGCGGGCTTGATGCTCGCCGATATGGGCGCCGATGTGATCAAGGTCGAGAAACCCGCCGGCGATGACAGCCGACGCATGGTGCCGCCCACGGTGAACGGCGAGAGCGCGGCCTTTCTGATGATGAACCGCGGCAAGCGCAGCGTTCGGTTGGATCTGAAGACCCCAGCGGGCGTCGCCGCGCTCCGCCATCTGATCGCCGGCGCCGATGTGGTGATCGAGAACAATCGCAAGGGTGCGATGGAGCGGCTCGATCTCGGCTATGGGACGCTCGCCGCCGAGAACCCTGGCCTCGTGTACTTGTCGATCTCGGGTTTTGGGCGGACCGGACCTTATGCGGATCGCGGCGGGTTCGACCTGATCGCCCAGGGCATGAGCGGCCTGATGACGATCACCGGCGAGGGCCCGGGCCGCGATCCCGTGAAATGTGGCGCACCGGTCTCCGACATCACCGCCGGACTGCTGGGCGCCATGGGCGTCTCTGCGGCTCTGGCGGCGCGGGCGCGCACAGGCCGGGGCCAGATGGTCGACACCTCGCTGTTCGAGGCGGCGATCACCCACACCTATTGGCAATCGGCGATCGCCTTTGCGACCGGGGTTGCCCCGCGAGCCATGGGCTCGGCCCATCCGCTGAGCGCGCCCTATCAGGCCTTCGAGACGGCGGATGGCTGGATCACCGTCGGCGCCGCCAATCAGGGGAATTGGGAGCGACTGGTGCAGGCGATTGGGGCCGAGGATCTGGCGGCCGATCCGCGCTTTGCCAGCAATCCCGGCCGGATGGAGCACCGCGCCGCGCTGACCGAGGCACTGACCGCGGTGTTCCGAACGGCCTCCTCGGCCACGTGGCTGTCGAGGCTCGATGCGGCGGGGCTGCCGGCCGGGCCGGTCAACACGGTGGCCGATATGCATGCCGACCCCCAGGCGCTGGCCCGCGCGATGGTTGTCGAGACTGAGCATCCCGTGGCCGGTCCGACCCGGGCGCTGGGCATGCCGGTCAAATTCTCGGAGCCCGGCCCTGCGCCCCGTCCCGCGCCTCTGCTGGGCGAGCATACCGAGGCGGTCCTGCGCGAGGCTGGCCTCGACGCGCAGACCATCTCTGATGTGCTGGCGCGCTGAGCCCTCAGCCCGATTTGGTGTAGGAGAGTTTCTCGCAAACGAGGCCGTCGCGCACACGGAAGATGTCGACGCCGCGGTTGTTGCCCTCGACACCGCCGCGCACCCAGCGGTGGTCCCAACGCATCAGGCAGCGGTCCCCGATGACCAGCAACGGCTCCTCAAGCGCAAAACGCGAGGTGCCAGACGCCCCGCGGAAGAAATCGAGCACCGCCGCACGGCCCTCGAACCGCGTGCCATCGGGGCGAGGGTCCGTGTCCTCGAACACGCAGTCCTCGGTCATCGCCGCGGCGAGCCCGTCAAAATCCTTGGCATCCAACGCGATATTGAAGCGCTCGACGGCGCTCCGCGTCTCGGTTTCGACGGCCATTGAGCCACCTCCCTCTCTGGTGTTGCCGATGTATCGGAGCGTTCGGAACGCTGACGGCTCCGAGCCTATGGGGGAAAGAGCACAGTTTCGCCCAGAGCTGAAATTTTATAGCAAGGGTGAGATAAAAATCACTTGGTGGATCGATTCCTCGCTCTTATGTTTTTTGCCGTGGAGTGGACCTTATTCAAAGGAGATTGCAAATGGGTGCCGATCCAAAATCCTCGATTAAGAAAGCACTAGGGGCATGGGACTCGTGTTTTCGCCCTGAGATGGATCGAATAAATATGTGGTGCAACGACTACCGCAACGTGAATGAAAAGAGGATCAAAGACCAGATTGCAAAGGACATGCAGGGCGTCATCAATGGGAGACTGGCGTCGTGTACTAAGAAGCTGACGAGCGATATCGATAGTGCACTCTCGGACTTTAAATCGCTGCCTCCGGAGCTTAAAAAGGAAATGGATGGAGCGGCCAAATACTTGAAGGCCTACCCGGGAGGCAAGTCCTGCATGAAGATCGACGCTTCGGTCAGTGGCATGACGCTGACAATCAAGCCCTCCCTCAAAAAGTGAGCGCGGGCGAGCTTCGGCCATGATCCGTGCCGAGGACTATGATTTTGACGGGGGCCTCGATGAGGCCCTCGACGAACTCAAGCACGCCCAGGGCCGGCTCGGAAACATCCGAGACCGGCTCTTTATTTTGCAGTCCGCTTATGACGAGATTGCCCGTCGCTCGACGAGTAGGGTTGACGCGCCCCCGGGGGGACACGGGTATATCCCGATCGACCTTAATCTTTTCTTCGAAGGCTTGTTCGCGCTGGAAGAGCTTCTGGTTGCGGATGCGGACTATCAGCATTCGGATCTGCGGCACCGGCCGCTGCGGTTCGTCGATGTGGGCTGCGGCACTGGGCGCCTGGCTCATCTGCTGCTGGCGACAGATCGGTTCGCCTTCTCGGACATTCATGGCTTTGATATCGACGAGGGTCTCATCGCCAAGGGGAAGGAGCGCTTTGACCTCGGCGACAACATCTTCGTCGCCGACTGCCTGAGCTTCGATTACACGGGCTATGACATCATCTTTTTCTATCGCCCGCTCAAGGACGATACCAAGCAGATGGAGTTCGAGCAGCGGGTCATCGAGCAGATGCCCGTGAGCGGCTATCTCTTCTGCTTCGGGTCGCACTCCGCCTATGATGATCGGCGTCTTGTAATCCGAAATCCGAATTACGGGATCTTCAAGCGGGTTTGACGCGGCGCTTGACCCGGACCTGAACCTGCCGCTGAATTGAACGCACAGACGGTCAGGATCGCATTCACATTCTCCAGACGTCGTTTGACAGAGTTTTTGATCGACTGGGATAGGGTATGAGCACCAACCAAGGCCTGGCCGCCAAGGCGCGAACGCTGCCGCACATCACTGGCCGGAACTTCCTGACCGATGGCGGGATCGAGACCACACTGATCCACCACCAAGGGGCGGATCTGCCCTATTGCGCCGCCTTTCCGCTGCTCGACACGATCGAGGGGCGCGACATGCTGCGCGGCTATTTTCGGCGCTATCTGCGGATCGCCGAGGGAACCGGGACGGGGTTCATCCTCGAGAGCCCGACCCGGCGCGCCTCCCCCGATTGGGGCGCGATGCTGGGCTATTCCCCGCGCCGGATCGAGGAGGTCAACCGCGCCGCCATCGAGCTGATGGAGTGGCTGCGTGACCGCCATCGGGGATCAGGACCGGTTGTGATCTCGGGCTGTGTCGGGCCGCGGGGCGAGAGCTACACGCCCGAGCAAAAGCTGACCGCCGCGGTGGCGCGCGCCTATCATGCGCCCCAGATTGGGGCCTTTGCCGAAGCCAGGGCCGACATCATCACAGGCCTCGGCATGACCCATACGGGCGAGGCGATCGGAATTGCGCTGGCCGCCAAGCAGCTCCGCATGCCGGTCGTGATCTCGTTCACCGTCGACACCGTCGGGCGGCTGCCATCGGGCCTGCCCTTGCCAAAGGCGATCGACCGGGTCGACGAGGAGACCGAGCGCTACCCGCTCTATTACATGATCAATGGCGCCCATCCCGACCATTTCCGCGAGGTTCTCGCGCGCGGCGGGGGCTGGCTCGAGCGCATCATGGGGGTGCGGGCCAATGCCACGCGCCACAGCCATGCCGAGCTCGAGCGTATGAACGAGCTCGACAGTGGCAATCCGCACGAGCTCAGCCGCGACTGTGCGATCTTGCGCGATCTGGTGCCGAGCCTGCGCATCTTCGGCGGCTGCACCGGTACCGATCACCGCCATCTTCAGGCGATCGCCGAGACCTGCTGCAACTGATCGGACCGCCGCCCATGCTCGCCGATGTATCGACCCAGCGGACTCTGCTCGGGTTATGGCGCTAGTTTGAAGGCTGCGGCGGGTGTCTTCATGCCGAGCGCCTGGTGCGGCCGGCGGTGGTTGTCGAAGGCGATCCAATCGCCGATCGCGCGGCTCGCGTGGGCCA
>JBCCZI010000111.1:0-14069 GCA_039187815.1 Pseudomonadota bacterium
GCCCCAAGGCACCCTCGGCATCCTCACCGAGGCCCTCCCAGCCGCCACGATCATCAAACCAAGCCATCCGCCCCAAAAACCCACCCCAAAAACCCCAGAGCCCCGCAAAGGAGACGCGATCAACCGCGCGGGCACAGGCGCTGCGACCCGGCGACATCGTCACTCTCGAGACCCTCTGTGGCCAAAAGCGCGCCGAGGCGTGTGCACTGGTCGAGGCTGCCGGCGCCGATCTGCGCTTCCTCCCGCTCTACAGCCCGGACTTCGATCTCATCTAAATTGCCTTCTCGAAGGTGCAAGCACCCCTGGGAACGGCCGCAGAGCGCACCGTCGAAGGGCTGTGGACCGGCATCGGCCGCCTTATCAACCTCTTCACACCGAACGAGAGCGCAAACTTCTTCACAGCCGCCGGCTATCAACCCGATTGATCGGGAAGTGCTCCAACGATTGAACGGGAAGGGTGGTCATCCGTGCTCAATTGAGACGAGGTGATTGTCCCAGGCACGGTTTGCTCTGGTTAGGGTTTGCAGCCCGTCTGCGCCGACGGCTGATACGCCCCCGATGCCGTCCGTTGCCATAAAGCCGTGGCGAAGGGGCGCGATCCCGCAGATGTCCGGCCGGTGGATCTCCTGGAGCAAGCGCCCGTCCTCGACCGAGTACACTTGCGCCCGGCCGCCACGAGGCGCGGTGAAGCCGACGCGGTCGCCTCTGCCCGAGAACGCGACGCTGCCGGCATAGGCTTGCAATCTTGCATGGCCCGGTCCTGTTGACCCAACCATGCGCAGCGGCGAGCCCCGACGGTGCAAGGCCAGGAGAGGCGGTGCATCGAATGGGTCCCCTTGCCACTGCGTCGCGCAGGCCACGAGCCCGTCTGCGCCCGCAGCGAGATGGCGGAGAGAGTTGCGATGCATCTCCGGGTCCATTTCGTGCAAATCGCTGATGCTGCCGTCCTCGGCGATGTACGCCAGATTGGGCCGCATCGCCGCTAGGTTCAGTTTCTCCCGGCCGTTGGCGGGATGTGTGCGGATCCCGCCATTTGCGACGACCAGCGTGTCCTTGCCAGGCAGGCGCACGACTTCATGGGGGCCGATGCCGCCAGAGGGCAGCTCACCGATCCGGCGATAGCCTTCGTCCGTGGACCAGAGGCCGATCTGGCCCTCCCCACTCTCAAACGCGTTTTCGGTGGTGTAGAGAACCGAGCCATCAGACGAAAAGCAGCCATGGCCATAGAAGTGACGACGGTCGGGGGCTTGCAACCGCGCTTTGACCTGGCCGGTTCTGCAGTCGATGGCGAGCGCGAAAAGACCCGGCCTCCGGGCAAAGGCCACGGCCTCAGGGCGTCTGGGATGCGCTGCGGCGGCATGTCCCCGCCCTGGCAACGCGATACGGAACCGGTCTACTCCGTCAGTGCCGAGCCCGTAGAGCGAGAACGATCCATCTGGCTCCCGGGCAGCGGAAAGATAGGTTGGCCCTCCAACATCAGCCCAAGACGGTGTCGGAGAAACCGCTACCGCGAGGCCGGCCAAGACCTGACGACGGGTCACCAAGCAATCAGTCTCCGTCCAACGAGTTGAACCCTGCCGTGACCCCGAGCTTGGGCGCAAGCTCCGTCGCTAGCGCTTGGCGGATGTCAAGGATCGCCTGTTGTAGCGCCTCAACCCGCACTCGGCCAATAGGCTTTGAGACGCCGGCGAAGACCGGATCGTCGAGCGTCTCGGCGCGGGAGATGGCGCGCGCAAAGGCTGCCTCCGCCTCGTCCCCCGCGCCGAGAGTTGCGGCCAGTGCCCTGAGAGCATCGAGCGACAGCGCCACATTCTTGAGAGACCGCCTGGAGCGCCAAGCCTCCGCCCTTTTGGGGCGCGGTTTCTCCAGGCTGCCGAGTGGCCGAGCAAGACGCGTCGCCACGATGAACTCAAGCCCGGTGTCTAGGGCGGTGTAGAGCGCGCGCCGCACCTCCCCCGCATCGAGGTAGACCGGGTTTGCTGGCCCTGGTGTTTGCATAAGGGCTGTGTGCGCGGGCCACCCAGCCTCCATGGCGCTGGCCGTTTGGGCGATGTCCGTTGCAATGGCTTGGGTGAGCCGGCATGCATAGCCCGCGTCTCCGTCCGGCGGGTCGTAGAGCATCCGCTCCAGGGCGTAGAAGCCGCGCACGGCCACGGACTGGCGAGCGAAGGCGTCAGCACTTTCGACTGCGGCGTCCTCGGCTGCCAAGAGGCGTGTCAACGTCTTGGCCGTGGTGCCCCGCGGATCGGGCCAAAAGGCAAGCGCAAAGGCCCGATCTTCCGCCTCAGCCGGGCCAAAGCGGAGATGCGAGACCCCGATCCAGGCATCGAAGGCCGCGTGGTACGCCGCCCGCAACGCGGCGCTTTCGGGCGCGCAGTCTTGCCTGGCAGCGGCGGTCAAGGCCTCCGCCTCTGCGCTCAGCCGTTGTGCGCCTGGTAGGATATGGTCCGCGATCGCGACGTCCACCACGGGCTCTGCCTGGGCCGGCAGTGCCACCAACAGAATGATCGGGATCAGGCGCATCAAAGGCTCTCCAGGTAACGGATAAGGGCGGCGCGATCGGCCTTCGGCATGGCAGCGACAGCGTCGCGGGCGGCTTGAGCCTCGCCGCCGTGCCAGAGGACAGCCTCAAGCAGAGACCGTGCCCGGCCGTCGTGCAGGAAATAGTTGTGCCCGCTGACTGCCGCGGTGAGCCCGATGCCCCAGAGCGGCGGCGTCCGCCACTCGCGCCCTGATGCGCGCCCTTCGGGCCGGTCGTCGGCCAGCCCCTCGCCCATGTCGTGGAGCAGCAGGTCGGTATAGGGCCAGATCAGCTGGAAACTCTGTTCAGGGCGGTCGGCCAGCCGATGAGTGACATGTTTCGGGACATGGCAGGCAGCACAGCCGGTCTCGTGGAACAGGCGTTTGCCGGCCAGCACCTGCGGATCGTCGACATCGCGCCGAGCGGGCACCGCCAAATTGCGCGCGTAGAACGTCACCAGGTCGAGGGCGACGTCCTCCACTTCGGGCTCGCCACCGGTCAGGGCCGCCAGACACCGGGTCTGCGCTGCAAGACAATCGCCATGACCCGAGGGGAAAACCGTGGTCGACAGACCCATGTCTCCCGAGAACGCCGAGGCCGATTGCTCCCGCACCGACGGCATCCCGGCCTTGTGACCAAAGCGGCCCAACATCGGCACGCCGTGCTCAGCCGAGAGCACGATCTGCGGTCGGCCCGAGATACCATCGCCATCGGCATCCGTCGGGTCGGACAGCGCAAGGATCTCCTCGGCTGGTATTGCCTCCAAGAGGCCGAGACCGATCATCTGTTGCGCAACCCGTGGCGAGATCATCGCGTCGCCCAGCGGTTCCGCCGAATGGCCCGTGACGCGCCAAACCGGGCGGCGAAGGGATGCGGTTTCCCCTTCCGACAGAGCCACAGCGATCTCCTTCCAAACGACAGTTGTCTGGCCCTCTACCGGCACGCCCGCGATGGAGAAATCCTGGATCTGGAACCCGTATGAGGGATGCGGGCGATAGGAGTATGCCCCAGGGATCGGCGACGCGGCCTGCCCCTCAGGGGCAGGTAGAGAGATCCGGAGCAAGAGAGAAACGGCGGTATCGTCGGGACCGTCGGGCGGATGGCCGCGTCCGTCTTTTAGGTGGCAGCGCTGACAGGAGCGAGCGTTGTAGAGCGGCCCGAGGCCGTCCGAAGCTTTGGTCGATGCGGGCGCCGAGACCCAGAGCTTCTTGAAGAGCCCGTTGCCCACCTTGAACTCAAGCTCCTGCTCGAACGAGATGTTGGCGGAGGCATTGCTGAAGGCATTTGGGCCCGGCGTTGCAAAGCTTGTCGCGGCCCCGCCGGAGCGAACCTCGAAGGGTTCGGGCGAATCCAAGCGTGTCGGCGGGGCCATAACGCCCATGATCCGCTCCCGCTCAGCCGCGGTGCGCGGGACCACGGAGAGGTGCTGGTCGCTGATTTCTGGCCACGGGGCTGCTGCGGCACTGAGCGCCATCGCGATCAGACCCGCCGCGCTGTAAACCCTGCCTGACATCGAACGGCCCTTGTCTTTTGTGACAGCAATCAATACCTTATCGAAACAGTCAAGCAAGCGCTAGCCAGTCTTTGGAGCCAGCGCCCATCCAGGAAAAGACCAATCTGGTGATCAGCGCAGCGCTTCCTCAGTCTATGCCCGCACAGGCCCCAGGCCCATCTGCCCTGCCGGAGCCTGCGCTGAGTGCCATACGGGCGGTTGCCGCTCGGAGCCGGCTCGAGCCGCGATCCGATATCGAAGCGACCTGCCAATTGCTGCGCAGCGATCCAGGCCAGGCGGCGGAGGCCTATGCGCGAGCGTTTTTGCGCGCCGCCGCCCATGCTATAGGCAAACCGCTTCGATTCCATCGGCCAGGTGTGGCGGCCGTGACCTTCGATGAGGCCTGGGTGACGCGGCTCTTGGGGTCTCTTCGGTGCGGGGACCTGGATTCGGCGCTCTTTTGCATTGGCTCGCGGGTCCCGCGCGCGCGGCGGGCTTCGGTGCGGTTCCTGGCTGGCGCACTGGCCGAACGCCTTGACGCGCTGTGTTTAGAGCCACTCTAAACAGCGTCAGGGCGGGCCAGACCCAGCCTTTACAGGTCCTGTCACGGAGCCTCTGACGCAAAACGTCGCCCCTGAGCTGGATGCCTCCGCTCTCAAAGCCCTCATTGAAGGTCTGACCCAAGCGCTCGCGGAGACCGCCGTCGCGATTATGAAGGCGCAAAACTACCACTGTAATGTGACGGGATTGGTGTTCGGCCCGCTGCACGATCTGTTTCAGAAGATCTATGAGGATCCTTTCGAGGCTCCGGACAAGCTGGGCGAGCGGATCAAGGCGCTCGATGGCCACGTGCTGGGACGCTTGTCGAAACTGCTCTAGCGCGCCAAGATCGAGGAATGCGATGTGCATGTGAATGACCGCACGATGATCGCGAACCTCGTGGCGGATCAGTGGACCGTTGCCGCACTCGCGGATGTGGCGGAGAAGAACGGCGATCTCTTGACCCAGAATATGGCGATCAGGCGCGGTCAGGTGCACGAGACCTTTGGCCGGCTCATCGGCGCGCACTTCAACTGAGGCTAAGGCGACCTGGGCCAGCTGCAATTCTTGGCGCATTTGTGCCGATTGGCGATCGCCCGTTCCTGCTACATACTGCCGGGCTCAGCCTGTCGGCCCGGCTCGCCGAGAAAGCTCCATTTCTCCGTCCCGCCGTTTTCCCTCGGACTTTTGTGCCTTGCTCATCGAGCAGCAAGCTAAATGACGGCCTTTCGACTTGTGTTAACAGATAACGGTACACGCAGTCAGGCTCTTGCTCCGCGCGGGCATCCTCGATCGACCAAACAAAAAGACGGCTGGCTGGGGCACTGGCTGACCGCAAAGGACCGGGCGGGCCCCGGGAGAGTGGGGTGCCCGGATCTCTATATCACTGGAACACGGCGCTGGGGTTGTCCAAGCTGTCCGAGCCTTCAAACGCGATTACGTCAAGGCCAAGCGCCGAGACGGCACGCTCGATTTCCCGCGTTTGCGCGACAAGGGCATCGACGGCCGCCTGGACCAAGGCTCCCCCCACGTCATTGCCCGGCGCCAGCATCTGGTCATAGGCCATGCCGGCCTCGGCCGTGGACTTGATCGCACCAAGGGCAGCCATGGTTTCGTGCAGGCGCAGCGTCATGCGGGCGTCCACAGCCTCATCAGCCTCCGCCACAAGATCCGAGATCGAGGGCCCCTCTACCACCGATCCGTCGATCCGCACGTAGCGCGCGGTGTAAACGTTCCGGATGCCGAGCCCGTCGTAGTAGTGGCTGTTGTGGGTGTTGTCGGCGAAGCAGTCGTGCTCCTCCTCCGGATCGTTCAGCATGAGGCCGAGCTTCATGCGCTCGCCGGCCTGCTCGCCGTAAGAGAGCGACCCCATGCCGGTGAGAATGGTTTGGATGCCGCCATCGGGCCCTTTGGCCATCAATGCGGTGCGCGCCTCGCCGCCCTCGGCCCAAGCCTCCGCCATCCAAGCAACATCGGCGATGAGCAGGTCGGTCGCCACTTTGAGATACTGGGCACGGCGATCGCAGTTTCCGCCGGTGCAGGCATCCCCGGACGCATAGTCGGTCCACGGACGCTCACCAGCGCCGGGCCCGATGCCGTTCAAATCCTGCCCCCAGAGCAGGAACTCGACCGCGTGGTAGCCCGTCGTGACATTGGCCTCAATCTCGTCGAGTTCGTGCAACTCTGCGATGAGCTCGGCCGTGATCTCGGTCGCGTCGATGGTCTTGCCGGAGATCTCAAGCGTCGGGTTTGCAACGATGTTCAACGCACCATAGGGGTTCTCATCCGTCGCGCCTCCCGCATCGACATAGTCGATCAACCCTTCGTCCAGCGGCCAAGCATTGACCTTGCCTTCCCAGTCGTCGACCACGGCATTGCCAAAGCGATAGACCTCTGTCTGCTGGTAGGGCACACGCGATGCGAGCCAGGCCGTCCGCGCCGCCGTCAGAGCTTCAGCGCTCGGCGAGGCGATCAGGGCATCAACCGCCGCGCCCAAAGCCTGCGCCGTGTTGAGGCTATCCTCGTACCCGGCCTGCGCGATGTTCGCATAAACGGCAATCACATCGGCCTTCTCGACGGCCGCCGCCGAACCGACGCCGAAGCCAACGCCGAGGGCTATGGCGGCAACCCCGCCCAGCAGATATCGTTCCATGGTTGCTCCTATCAGTGCCTTGTTGGTGAGTGTGCGTGGGTGAACCGGTGGGATTTGGACGTCTGCGGTGCCGGACTTCCGTTGGCTGCCATGGCCGATAGAGACTGGCCGACGAGCCTGGCCTCGGCCACAACGGGAGCCGCCATATGCGGATGCACAAGCAATGCGGCAAAGAGCACGGCATCCTCGGACGCGCCCGAGGCCGCCGCCGCCACGAGATTGGCAAAAATCGCCTCGTCCGCGCCGACACAAGAACAGTCCAGCTGATGGCGCATGATCGGGCGGCGCGCCGCGTCGGTGATCGTCGCCATCAGGCGCTCGAAGGCCTTTAGCCGCCGCGCGCCTTCTGAGCTGCCAAACCGGATGGCAAAGCTGTTCCAAACCTCGGCCTGGCGCTCGCCACCAGAGCACCAGAGCCGCAGATAGACAACCGCTGCGGCTTCTACGGGCGGCAATTCCGAGAGACAGCCAACCGGCGCCCCGCCCCGGCGGTTTTCGGATGGGGCGCTCATTTGGTCAGAATGAGCTTGCCCTGCCGGGTGATCCGGAGGGTGTAGACTTGTCCATCCAACTCGATCTGAGCCAGTTCGCCGCCCTTGGTAAGGTCAATGGCCTTGTGCCGCGGCAGAGGAACAGGTTCCGCAGGTCTGCTGCGGCGGGTTTGATCACAGGTCTGCATCACGGCTGGCCCTCCAGCTCGTCGAGCCAGCTCTCGAGAAGAGCTCCGGAATCACCCGGTTGGCGCAGCAAAGCGATCAGTTCGTCCAGTCCCGTCTCCCGGAGCAGATCGCGACCCGGGGATGGCGCGGCCCTCTCTCTGGCGTCGTCTCTCGCCATGGCGTGCATCCTTCTTCATGCATCAAGACCGGGCTTCCCTGGAGGTCGGGCAGGGTGGCTGGGCATATCCAAAACCTGACAAGATCAATCGAATGTGTCAATCCTGACTAAACTTATAAGAATTCTAAATTGACAAGTCTGACTGTCACTTAACGCAATCTTGACTAAAATGCTCGGGCCATGATTATCAACCTGTCGCGCCGCCACCCAGCACCGCCTCTAGGAAGCTCTTGCGACAGGCATTGTAAGCTTGGGGGTGCAGATGCGCAGTCAGAAGAGAATGGAGCACACAGCGGGGGTGATTGGCCTTGTCGCACTGGGAGGTTTTGCCGCAGCGGATGAGCCGATCGAAATGCGGGAACTCACCGTCTTCGGCGGCGCGCGCGATGAGCGAGCCTTGCTGGACACACCCAATTCCGTCAGCGTGGTTGACCAGGAGGATGTGCTGAAACGCCAGCCCAGCACCTATGAAGAGCTTATCGGCGACTTGCCGGGCGTGACCATCGAGGGCGGTCCGCGTGGCATCGCGCAGGAGCCCAACATCCGCGGGTTCCGAGACGAACAGGTGATCATCCGAGTTGATGGGGCTCGGCAAAACTTCGATCTCGCGCATCGCGGGCGTTTCTTCACGGATCCCGGTATCTTGCGTCGGGTGGAGGTTCTGCGCGGCGGGGCCTCCACGCTTTTTGGGTCGGGCGCGCTTGGCGGCGTGATCTTTCTTGACACCCAGGATGCGGCGGATGTGGTCGATCCTGGCGAGCTTTGGGGCGGCCGCGTGACGCTCGGCTACAACAGCCAAGGCGATGAGTTTCTTGGCGCTGGCACGCTTGCCTTCGACACCGGCACCTTCGATGGCATCGCCTTCTATGCCGGCCGGCCGCGGTTCTCCGACCTTGAGGACGGCCGAGGCGATCCGATCATCGACAGCGATATAGACAGCCAGAATGGGCTGCTGAAGCTCGGCTGGGAGCCCGGTGGAGGCCATCGGTTCGAGGCGAGCTATCAGAACTATCGCGACAACGGCAACACGCCGCCCAACGCCAATGTCCAAGGCACGCCTCAAACGGTTGTGGACCGAGATCTCGACTATCAGTCCGCGCGACTCGCTTGGGATTGGGACGCCCCAGAGAACGACCTGATCGATCTCTCGATCCTCGCCTACTACAACGACGCAGACGTCACCGAGGATCGCGTCTTCGACGGTCGCTTTGATGAAACCGATTTCGAGACCTTCGGGTTCGATGCGGCAAATGTGTCCAAGTTCGATATGGGCGTGCCCGTGTCGGTCTCCTACGGCATCGAGGTCTTTCAGGATGAGCAGGAAGCGACCCGCGATGGGCAACCACGCCTCCAGGCCCCGGATGCGAAACGGCGTTTCTACGCCGGGTTCGTTCAGGCCGATGTCGAGGTGCTGCCCGGGCTGACGATCACGCCTGGCCTACGCTTCGATGCCTTTGAGCTTGAACCTGATCGCGACGGTTTTGATGATCGTTCGGAGAACCAGCTCTCACCACGGTTGGCTGCGTCGTGGCGACCCTCCAAGGACGCGCAAATATTTGTCACCGCCAGCCGCGCCTTCCGCGCGCCGACATTGACCGAGCTTTACAATGACGGCGTGCACTTCGCGACCGCGGGGTTCCCGCTCGGACCGCCGGGCTCTGGCGCGCCCGTGTTCACAGGCGTGAATGAATTCATTCCTTCACCGGATCTGGAGCCGGAGCGCTCGACCCAGGTCGAGATCGGCGGGCGTTACACCCTGGACGATGTGGCGACCGGTGGCGACCGGGTCGAGCTGTCGGGCAGTCTCTACTATGCCCGCGTCGACGATTTCGTGGACACAGTGGTCAGCTTCATCGACGACCGGACCGCAACGTTCAATCCGTTTACCCAGCAGTTGGAGCTGAGCGGCAGCACCGAAAACCGCAATGTCGACGCAACTCTTTGGGGGCTCGAGGCAGAGGTTACCTACGATGCAGGATCCTGGTTCGCGGGCGTGGGTGTGACAATCCCCCGCGGGCTCAACCGGGCGGGTGGTGATCTTGGGTCCATTCCCCAGGACCGCGTGGTCCTTACCGGTGGCGTCCGCCCTTTGGACAATGTCGAAATGGGTGCCCGCGCGACTCTGGCCGACGGTCAGGATGATGTGCCCGAAGGTGGTCTTAGCACGCCCGGGTTTGCCGTCTTCGATCTCTACGCCACCTGGCAGCCACAAACCGGAGTGCTGGAGGGCGGGCGCTTCGCCTTCGGCATCGACAACCTCACGGACCGTCGGTTCCGCATCCACCCGAACGGGCTCAACCAGCCGGGTTTGGCCGTCAAACTCACGGCATCGTGGGACTTCTAAGGAGATCGAGGAATGACCGAAACAACGCTTCCTGCTCCCACACTCGAGAGCTACCAGGCGCTGAAGGCCGGTAATCCGACACTGCGGGCGCGTGATATTGCTGACAGGATGGGTGTTTCGGAAGGGGCGCTTGCAGAGCTGCGGACCGCCAGCCGCCACGTGCGACGTCTGGCCTTGCGCGGTTCGGACTTCCTGCTGTTGATGAGCGCCCTGCGCGACGTCGGACCGGTGATGACCCTGACGCGCAACGAGGCCGCGGTCCACGAAACGCACGGGCAGATCGAACAGGTCTCGGGCCAGGACACGAGGGGCCAAGTTGTGGGGCCGATCGATCTGCGTATGTTCTTTCGGCATTGGCAGGCGGGGTATGAGGTCGCTGAAGAGGCGCGGTCCGGTCTGCGTCGGTCCTTTCAGATCTTTGATACGACGGGCAAATCAGTCCTGAAGATCTATGGCGTCGGGGGCACGCGTTGGGATCGTTGGGCCAAAATCGTCGATCACTTCGCGGACGCGGCCTCCATGATCACGAACTTTGCGCCGCCAATCCAGCAATCGAAAGACGCACCGGACGAGGAGATCGATCGAGCGGTGCTCAGGCGCGAGTGGCTTGCCCTCGAGCACAGCCACAACTTCCCCGGCATGCTGCAAGAGCTTGGGATCGGGCGCGAGCATGCGATGCGCCTGGCCGGTGAGGACCTTGCGCAGTCGCTTTCCCCTCAGGTTTTGGAGCATATCCTCAGCACGGCCGCCGAGCGCCAAGTGCCCATCATGTGCTTCGTCGGTAACACCGGCTGCCTTCAGATCTATACCGGCCCGGTCCGGTCCATCAAACCGATGGGGCCCTGGCTTAACATCCTCGATCCGACCTTCAATCTCCATCTACGCTCGGACCGTATCGCTTCGCTCTGGCGCGTGATCAAGCCGACGCAGACCCGCGGGACGATCACCTCGATCGAAGCCTTCGATGGGGATGGTGAACTGATCCTGCAGCTCTTCGGGCAGCGCCCGCCGGGGGAGGGCGAGCGGGATGCTTGGCGCGGGATGGTCCGCGCCGCCCTGGAGGGTGCGACATGAAACACGCTATCCGCTCGGTTGCAGTCGCTTGTGTTGTGGCGTTGACCGCGATCACCGCCTTTGCAGATCCGCCACAGCGCGTTGTGATTGCGGGTGGGGATCTCACAGAGATCGCCTTTGCTCTTGGCGCAGGGAGCCGCGTCGTGGGGGTGGACCAGACCTCGAACTGGCCCACGGAGGTCGCCGAGCTTCCGCAGATCGGCTATGTCCGCCGCCTCTCTGCCGAGGGTATCCTCTCGCTCGCCCCGGATCTCGTGATCGCGGCGGATGATGCGGGCCCTGCCTTGGCGCTGGACCAGATCACGGCCGCGGGTGTTGCTGTCCACCGTGCGCCGACGACGGACCGAATCGAGGACATTCCCGCCAAGATCACCTCGGTGGGCGCGGCACTCGACCGGTTGGCGGAGGCGGAGGCCCTGGCTCACCGTTTCGAGACCACGCATGCGGAGATCAAGCGCAAGGTTGAGACGCTGCCCAACCGACCTCGCGTGCTCTTTGTGCTGGCCGTTCGCAACGGCGCTCCGTTGGTCGCGGGTTCCGGAACCTCGGCCGACACCATGATCACAGCGGCCGGTGCAGACAACGCGGCAACCGGGTTCGAAGGCTTTAAACCGATGTCGCGCGAGGCAATCATTGCCACCAAACCCGAGGTGCTTTTGATGATGGAGCAGCATGCCGGGCGCGAGGGTGGGATCGAGGCCGTGCTGCTGCGTCCCGAGATCCGCATGACCCCGGCCGGGCAGGCGCGTCGCGCCGTGACCATGGAAGGCATGCTCCTTCTCGGCTTTGGGCCGCGTACGCCCGATGCAATTGCCGAGCTTGCGCGACGCCTTCATCCCGAGGATGCGCGTGCCGCAGGCCTCTGAGGCGGCTCTCTCGGAGCGCCCCCGCGCCCAGTCGATCTTGGTCCTGGGGGCGCTTGCGAGCGTGTTGGCCGGACTGATCCTCGCCGGCTTCGGGTTGGGCGCGGTTGCGATCCCGCCTAGTGCCGTCTTTGACGTTTTGCTCGGTGCCGGGTCCGATGTCGACCGGGCAATTCTGATTGAGATCCGGGCTCCCCGCATCCTGCTCGGCCTCGCCGTCGGCGCCACCCTGGCGCTGTCTGGTGCATCGCTCCAAGGGCTCCTTCGCAACCCGTTGGCCGATCCTGGGCTGATCGGTGTGACCTCCGGGGCCGCTTTGGGCGCGGTTGTGGTGCTGGTGTTCGGCGCGTCGCTCGCTGCGGGTCTTCCCAGCGCTGTCGCGCCCTTCGCCTTGCCCGCCGCCGCGTTTGTCGGGGCGGTTGCGGTGATCACGCTTCTCTTCGCACTGGCGCGGCGGGCGGGGGAGACCAGCGTCGCTACTCTGATTCTCGCCGGGGTTGCGATCAACGCAATCGCCGGGGCTGCAATTGGCTTTGCGCAGTATGTGAGTGACGACACCCAGCTTCGCGACCTCACCTTCTGGCTGCTCGGAGGGCTCGGTGGCGCAGGCTGGCCTCTGGTGCTTGCGGCGTCCGTGCTGGCGCTGGCAACCGTGCCGCTCTTCCTCGCCCATACACGTGCGCTCGATCTCTTCCAGCTCGGCGAGCGGGCCGCTTTTCATGCCGGCGTGGATGTCGAGCGGGCAAAGCGCTGGCTCGCCTTCGCCACAGCCCTTGGTGTGGGTGGGGCGACAGCGGCGGCCGGGCCCATTGGTTTCATCGGGCTCGTGGCGCCCCATCTTGCCAGGTTGTTGGTTGGACCGACGCACCGGCTTCTTCTGCCGACAGCGGCGCTTATGGGGATGGTGCTCGTGCTCGCGGCCGATCTCGCGGTGCGGTCGGTGGTGCCGCCGGCGGAGCCACCGATCGGCCTCGCCACAAGCCTCATCGGCGGGCCGTTCTTCCTGTGGCTGCTGCTGTACAATCTAAGGCGGTTCCATGCTTGAGGCCCTCGGCATCACCGTTCGGCGGGGCGGGCGAGTGATCCTCGACGATGTCGATCTGCGGCTTGCCCCGGGTGAGATCGTTGCCGTTATCGGTCCGAACGGCGCCGGCAAATCAACTGCACTGGCCTGCCTCTCTGGCGCCATCGTCCCCGATGCCGGTACTGTACGGATCGACGGAGTGGAGCCACGCACCCTCCTGGCCGCCGATCTGGCTCTTCGCCGGGCCGTGGTCGATCAGACACCGTCCGCCTCTGCCGCCTTCACCGTGCGCACCCTGGCTGGCCTTGCAATCCCGCGCGCAGTTTCGCCAAAGGAGGCCCGGGCGATCGAGATGCGGGTGCTTGCGGCCACCGGCCTCAGTGCGCTGGCCGCCCGCCCTCTCGACCGACTTTCAGGTGGGGAGCGACAGCGCGCACATGTGGCCCGCGCCCTCGCACAGCTCTTTGCCGGCCGGCAGCTTGGCGGCGGCGGATGGCTGCTACTCGATGAGCCAACGGCGGGTCTCGATCTCGCTCATCAGGATGCGGTCGCCCGCGCAGCAAGGGCTGCCGCAGATGCAGGTGCTGGGGTCCTTGTCGTCCTTCACGACCTGACCCTCGCCGCTGCTGTTGCCGATCGGATCCTGTTGCTTGACCAGGGGCGGGTGGTTGCCGATGGCGCCCCGCAAGAGACCCTTTCACCAGAAAGGGTGGAGGCGGTCTATGGTTTGCCGGTAGTGGTCGACACGCTGCCCTCCGGACAGGTTGCCATAACTCCAATGTTTACAGTCCCGGAAGGGAGACTGTTATGTTCGTGGCGATGAACCGGTTCAAGATCGTCAAGGGTCAAAAAGCCGAGTTCGAAGCCGTCTGGAAGGGCAGCGACAGCCGCCTGCACGAGCTCGACGGCTCAAAGAGCTTCCACCCCCTTTGAGATGCGGAGACCGAAGCACACTCTCTATGCCTCGGACACGATCTGGACCGCGGGTGGCGTTCGAGGCATGGACGCGCTCGGAGCAGTTCCGAGAGGCTCACAAGGATGATTGCAAGAGCAAACCGCTCTACCTTGGCCATCCGCAGTTGTGCATTCCGGGACATCGGGTTTCTCATTCCAGCGACGTCCGGTGAGGCGTTCCGGAGTATCCGGTCGTTCTGAGCGCGCGCGTCTGAGCGTGATTTCCTGTTCCCATCGGAGGCCGGGGTCGTCAAGCGCGACGGGAGCC
>JBCCZI010000112.1:0-13850 GCA_039187815.1 Pseudomonadota bacterium
CTGAGGTCCCCGCGCCCGGACCGCCTCCGCGCTCCGCGCCCGCCATTCAACACCCCCTCGGCTCTCAACAAGCCATCTCCAAGGTCTCCCCAAACCCCGCGGCGGGGGAACGCCGACGGGTTCAAGGACAAGACGACCGGGCCCGACGAGCTCGGGCAGACGGACTTCACCTATCTGAAAGTCACCGGCTGGGGCTGGTACTATCTCAGCACAATCCTCTATGACTTCAGCCGCTACGTCGTTGCGTGGAAGCTCTGCACGACCATGAAAGCCAACGACGTGTTCGACGCCCTCGGTCTCGCCCTTGAGATCTTAGGCTGCGATCGACCGACCGTGCTGCACAGGCCCAGGCTGCTCAGCGCTTGCCATCGGCGCGCCACCAATCCGAGCGACGATGGCGAGGGGCTCGTCCTACATCGCTAGCGAGCTCACGAAATGGCTCGAGGGCAAAAGCATGGACCACATCCGCGGCGCACCTAACCACGCGCAGACCCAGGGCAAAATCGAGCGCTGGCACAAGACCCTCAAGAACCGGATCCTGCTCGAGAACCACGACTTGCCCGGCGCACTCGAAGCCGCCGTTGCGGACTTCGTGGAGCACGACAATCATCGCCGCGTTCGCGAGCGCCTCGGCAACGTCCCGCCGGCTGACGTCTAGTTCGGCCGGGCGCCCGACATCCTTGAGGAGCGACGACGGATCAAGGAGGAAACACTCCGACAGCGCCGCTTGCTCAACCAGAGCCGCGCCGCCCAATTTCAGAGAACAGGAGCCAGACCCTCCAGACCGTCATGGCATCCGCTGTCCCAAACAATCTGACGACGGACATGGTGTCGATCATAGATACGGGCGACCTCATTGAGTTCGAGAGAATTTTCCGACATGAAGCGACTGTGCAGAGCGCGACGCTCACGATCACGAGCGCGGTGCCGCTGCCGGTGGGGCTCTGACTGATGTTGAGTTGGATAGGCGCCCATGGACGAAGCCGCTCGCGCAGCAGGGGCGCCCTTGGGCTCGTTGCAGTCATGCGGCGGCGCACCATGACGTGCAAAAGATCGCTCGGACGAATGTCGGCTTCTGCCGGGTTGGACGGCCCGTTGCGCACCTACCGTGAAATCACACTTCCTGCCACGTGTCCGCTCTTTGCGAATTGAGGATTGGGTTACCGGTCTGCGCAGCCCGGCCACCCGAGCTCCCTTATCAGGATTGTCGAGAAGGAACGTCGCGATCGTCCATGCGCTCCTGGAGCCATTCCAGCACCTCATCCTCAACCCAGCCGACTCTGTTCGGCCCGATCTGTACCCTCCTCGGGAACTTCCCGGCCTTTTCCAGCCGTGCGATATGCTACGGTGAATAAAGGACTACCTCCTTGCGCTGGCGCTTTGACAGTAGCCTCATCACGATGCCCCGGCTACGGCAATCCCCACGGAACTGCCACAGTATCACTCGCCGACGAGCTTGGCGATATGAGCCTCGTATACCATGAGCGCCTCCCGCATCTCGTCGAGGTAGCTGTACCGATTATAGATCCCGACGACGCCCGAGAGCGTGCCCGATTTGTGGTTGAGGAGCTTCTCGGTGATGTGGATCGGCGTTCCGAGCCGCGCCAACGTGCTGGAGAACGTCCGCCGCAGATCGTGGAGTGTCCAGTTCGGGAGCTGGAGATGCGCATCCAGCCGGCGCTTGTACTTGCCGTATCCGCTAAGTCGACCAAAGAGGGTCGGTGGCAGCTTCTCGAGTTCCTTACGATCCATAGGGCAGAGCGGGATCTCGTGGGCCGTGTTGTTCTTGGTCTCGGGGTAGAGCAGCGTGTTTCCAAAATGCCCGGGCTTGAGCTGGGAGGTCTCCGCGCAGCGCTGGCCAGTGAGCGAGAGGACGCGCACGAAGGTGCCGAGGGGGTGGTAGTCAGTGGAAGCCATACAGCTCTGAACTCATCGTCAGACAGGATACGGTCTCGGCTACGAGGCCGGTGGGGAAGACTCCCCCTGACGGGGTTCTTGGCGCAGTGGTCGCGCTCTTCGCACCACTTGAAGAAGGTCTTGGAGATCGAGTTCGCCTTGTTCTGAGTGATCGGTCGGTCGACGAACTGGCCGAGCTGGCGGGTGACGTTCGATGGCGTCACCACGCCGATGTTCCCGCCGAAGTCGATGCGGCCAGACGATTCTGGATTCGTCCCGTCTGCTACATCAGCTTTTTCAAGGGGTTAGAGGGCCCAGGGAAACAGGTAGAGTTCCCTTCCCGTCCCGGGTTCAGCTGCCCCTTCCAGCCAACGCTCTGCTCATCAACGACGGATCTTGCTGGACCATGCGCGGCGGTGGATCGTCGCGCCCTGCCAGTCGACCTCCAACGCGCCGTCTACCACGAACGCGGCATTCTCGGTCCGAACCGTGACCTCGCTACGGACCTCCGCTCGGCCATCGGGCCGATCGAAGGTCAAGCGGTGGTTGATCGCCGCCTGGGCCGAGCCAGGATCGGCGCGGACAAGCTGGTGTTCCGCGCGCGTCTCAAAGGAGAAGACCGTGCGGGTCTCTGAAAAGGCCACCGCCCTATCGGGCTGATGCCAACCGCTGACCAGACGCTGTGCGTCGTCGCCCACGAGCCGCTCGATCTGCGGCGCCGTTCGCAACGTGTAGGTTGTTTTGGCGGGCGGAACGTCAGGTGACGGCAAAGGGACTGCCAACGGTTGAGGCTCCTTTGGCAAGACTGGGAGGGTGAGCGCCCCGCCGGTGATTAGCACCGGGCACGCCTTGGCGGCAGGCCAAACCAACGGCCACAATGAAGCCGATAACGCGAGGCGAAGCCGATGCCCTGCTCTCACGCGGTAAGCCGTGGTGTGGAGCGGAACGCGGACGTCGCCGCGAGGCAATGCGGAGGTCTCTTCGAGCGCCTCATCCAACGCCAGGTTGCGCACGGCATACGTGATCCGCATCGCCGTGCCATCCGGCGCGACATCGCAGAGGCGGAGTGCGATCTGTCCACCTGGCTCGCGACAATCGATGTGCAGCGCGACCGAGACGTCTCCGTAAACGATCAGATCCTGGCCCAGCGGCGGCGTCTCGAAGCTCAGCGACCGCGCATCGTCCTCGGCCTGGTCCGCCGGCAACCCGCCATAGCGGCCGAAATAGCCAGTGTCGCCGGAGCTGCGGCCAATGGCGAGGTCGAGCGGTACGGTCCACGGCCCGCCCGCAGCAGCTTCGGCCAGACCATCCTCCGACAAGTGCCAAAGGCATGGCCGGACCTCGTCGCCCGAGGGCCCAGTCTGGATCCACTGGCCCGCGCGCTGCTCGATCACATCCTCTGGCGGCTCGTGCTCGCGAACCCACACCCGGAGACGCGGCCAGTCAGACGGGGTCGGTGCGTGGTCGCCGAGCCAGCGGTCCCACCAGTCGAGCGCGAGTGCTTGAAAGCCCATGGCTGGTCCCGGATGCCCCTGGTCTGGATAGTGGTGACCCCAAGGCCCGATCACCCCCCAAACCAGATCGGGCCGCGCGGCGACGAGCGCCATCACCGAGTTCGAGTAGCGATCCGACCACCCGCCCACGGCCAGGATCGGGACGCTCAGCCGATCCGCCTCATGGATGACCGAGCCGTGGCGCCAATACGCGCCGCGTCCGTCCTCACGCAGCCACCGCTCAAGCGGGAAGGTGAGAGCGTCCAGGCGGTTGCGCCACATCTCTTGCCACCCCGGCCCGGCATTCGGTGTCGGCGGTGCGGCGAGGATCGCGGGCAGGGTCGCGCCCCATTCGACACTGTCGGTCAGCGCACAGCCGCCCATGTGGTGGATGTCGTCAGTATAGCGGTCATGGGTGGCGCAGACGGCGATCACGGCCTTGAGGGCCACGGGCGCCTCCACGCTGGACTGCAGCGATGCGGTGCCGCCCCAGGAGGTGCCGAACATCCCAATGCGGCCAGTGCACCAGGGCTGCCGGGCCATCCACTCGATCACATGCCGCGCATCGGCCAACTCGGCCTCGGCATACATATCTGGCATGTGCCCTTCGCTGTCACCTGACCCGCGCATGTCGACACGCAGGCACGCATAGCCATGCGCGGCAAAGACGGGATGGGTCCGCTCGTCGCGCGCGCGGACCATATCAGCCTTGCGATAGGGGATGTATTCGAGGATCCCGGGCACCGGCCCCGCTCCGCGAGGGAGCCACAGCCGGCCCGCCAACCGCACCCCATCGGGCATCTCTATCCACAGGTGGTCGGTCACCGTGACCGGCCAGACCGTTCCGATCGCACCAACCATCCCACACCCTCAATGGAATTCTGCAACATTTTTCTTTTCATCACAGAAATTTTCAATAATATTTTTGTCACTGCCGGTCAGATGAGGGAATCATGGATGCGCTCAGCAGCATGGACGCGGCGCGAGGCGGGTCTGGTTCGAGCCCGGAGGCCTTCGGTGCGGAAGTCAGGCAGCTGCGCAAGGCCCGCCAGATGACCTTGGCAGAGCTGCGCGATGCGACCGCCATCTCCATCAGCCATCTCAGTGCAATCGAGCGCGGTGCTGCGAACCCGTCGCTTGCCATGGTGAGCCGGATTGCAGCAGCCCTCGGGGTGCCCGAGGAGTGGTTCTTTGCCCGACGCCCCGGAGCGGGCCCCCTTGAGCGGGCCTATGTGGTGCGCGAGGCGAACCGGCGGAACCTGAACCTGCTCTATGGCGAAACAGTCGAGCAGGCGGGATACTCCGATGCGCTCCTGTCGTCGTCCATCGGCGGCGGGTTCTATATGGGCCTGTCTGATTATCCGCCCCATTCCGAACAGGTCGTCGATCACTACTACACCCGCGAAGGCGAGATGCACGGGCTGGTGCTGGAGGGCGAGCTGGAGCTGCGCCTCGAGGACGAGATCATCACCTTGCGCGCCGGCGACAGCTTCAGCTTTCCGGGCGACATCGTGCACAGCGCGCGCAATTTCAGCGACCGGCGTGCCCGTCTGCTGTGGGTGAACGCGCCGGTCATCATCCCGCAATTCACCGAGCGCGTGGACCGTGTCCCGCAGCGCGCCGAGACGCCAGATCCGCAAACCGACGACCAGACGAGAGATCACAGCCGAGACCCACAAGGACAGGGAGAACGCAGATGACCACCTTCACCAAGCAGGGCCCGACGCGGCGCTCGGTCCTGGCCGGCGCTGGGGCTTTCGGCGCAGCAGCCCTCGCGATGCCGCGGACAGCGATCAGCGCGGATGGCAAGGTTCTGACCGTGCGCTCCTACAGCGATCTGCAGGTTCTCGATCCCGCCTTCCGGGTGTCGCTGCCCGAAGATGACATCATCCGCTCGATCTTCGCGCCCATGGTGGTCCCGGTGGCCGGCGATGTGTGGAACTGGAAGCCGATCGCCGTCGAATCGATCGAGCAGCTCGACGACCTGACGATCGCGTTCAAATTGCGCGACGGGATCGGCTTTACCGACGGGTTTGGACAGATGACGTCCGAGGACGTGAAGTTCTCGATCGAGCGCATCGCCGACCCGGCGAACGAGAGCCCCTATGCCGGCGACTGGTCCGCGCTGAAGCAGGTCGAGGTCAAAGACACGCTCTCGGGCCTAATCCATCTCAAGAACAAGTTCGTGCCGCTTTGGGCCACGACCCTGCCGACGCCGGCCTCGTGCATCGTCTCCAAGAAGGCGGTCGAGGAGATGGGCGGCAAGTTCACAACCGAGACCGTGGCACAGTCCGGCCAGTATCTGCTGACCGAGTGGGTGCCAAAGCAAAAGACGGTCCTGTCCCGGAACCCGGACTGGAAGCACGAGCCCGGCGGCTTCGACGAGATCCACATCCTGCCGATCGAAGACCCCGCAACCGCCGAGCTTGGCTTTGAGGCCGGCGATCTGGACTACACCTGGACGGCGGTCTCCTCGCTGCCGCGGCTCAAAGAGAACCCGCCCGCCGGCAGCGTGGTGCTGGAGAAGCCGTCGCTTGCCTATGTCTGGCTCGGCATCAACCAGGACAACGAAGCGCTGACGGATATCCGCGTCCGGCGCGCCATTCAGCACGCGATCGACCGGCCAACCGTGGTGGACGCCGCCTACTTCGGAGCTGCGGCGGTCGGAAACGGCATCGTCGCCCCGGGGCTGCCCGGCGCCCGCGAGGCAGTCACCTACGATTACGACCCCGACAAGGCCCGCGCGCTCTTGGCCGAGGCCGGCGCGGAAGGGCTGTTCGTGACGCTCGACATCTTAAACCAGTCCGAGCGTCTGACGGCCGCGCAGGTCATTCAGGCCAACCTCGCCGATGTGGGCATCACCTGCGAGATCAAGCAGAACGACAGCGGCACCTTCTGGACGCTGGGCTCTAAGGACGGCGATTACTTCATGAACTTGCAGCTGGTGCTGTCGCGCTTCTCCATGCAGCCCGACCCGAGCTGGGCGACCGTGTGGTTCACACCCGAGCAGGTTGGCGTCTGGAACTGGGAGCGCTTCGACAACGCCGAGTACAAGGCGCTGCACAAGGAGGGTCTGGTGGAGAGTGATCCGGCCGAGCGGGACCGCATCTACAAGGCGATGCAGGCGCTGATGGACGAGAGCGGCTCCTATGTGTTTCTCACGCATGAGGTGGTGGGGGCGATCCACAAAGACACAGTCGCGCCGGGCTTGAAGCCGAACGGCGAGTCCCTGCTCGCCGATTTCAAATCCGCTTGACCCGTGGCTGCGGGGCCGGCCTGGCCCCGCCTGACCGGAGCGCATCATGCTGAGCTATGCACTCAAGCGGCTGGGCCTCGCGGTGGCCATCGTCTCGCTGGCCATGGCGCTGCTGTTTTGCATGATCTACCTGATCCCAGGCGATCCGGCCTCGGTCGCGCTCGGCCCCCGCGCGACCGAGGCGATGCGCGAGGCGCTCCGCATCAAGATGGGGCTCGACCAGCCGGTGTGGGCACAGTTCTGGAACTTCTTCAGTGGGGCCTGGACGGGCGATCTCGGCGAAGAGGTTCTGTCCGGGCGACCCGTCACCGCGGTCGTGCTGGAGCAGCTGCCCTATACGCTCGCCCTGATCGCGGGCGGCATCAGCTGGTCGGTCGCACTCGGCATCCCGCTCGGCTGCTGGGCGGCGGTCAATCGCGGATCCTTGGCCGACCGGCTCGTGGGCTTGCTGTCGGTCGCCGTCATCGCCGTGCCGTCCTTTGTCGTCGCGATCTACGCGCTGCTCATCTTCGCGGTGACGCTCCGGTGGCTGCCCGCGATCGGCGCGGGCGAGCCAGGCGACATAGGCGATCAGCTGGTGCATCTGATCCTGCCCTCGCTCGCCGTCGGGCTCGGATGGGTCGGCTACATCGCGCGGATGGTGCGCGCCTCGATGCTCGAGGTGTTGGAGGCGAGCCATATCCGAACGGCCCGCGCCTTTGGGCTGCCGCCGGGCATGATCACCTATCGCTACGCGCTCTCGATTGCGATCCTGCCGACAGTGACGCTCTTGGGGGTGGGGATTGGGCAGATGCTCTCCTCCGCCGTCTTTGCCGAGATCGTCTTCGCACGGCCCGGCGTCGGCAAGCTCGTGTACGATGCCATCCTGACCCGCAATTTCCCAGTGGTGACCGGTGGCGTGATGATCACTACGGTCATCTTCGTTCTCCTTAACCTCGTGGCCGATTTGATCGTAGGAGCGCTGGACCCCCGTGTCAGAAGCAGTTTCTAGCCCGGCCCTCCGCACCTCGGGCCTCTGGCGCGCCCTGCGCCGCCTCCTGCGCGAGCCCTTGGGCGTGTTCGGGCTGGCACTGGTCATCCTGGTCATCGCCGGCGCGGTCTTTGCCGATCTCCTAACGGCCTACGACCCCACCCGCATCAACCCGCGCGACCGCTTTCAGGGCATGTCGGCCGAGCACTGGCTCGGCACCGATCATCTCGGCCGGGACCTGTTCGCGCGGGTGCTGCACGGCGGCCGCATCGCGCTCTATGTGGCGCTCGTCTCCACGGCGATCTCGCTCGTGATCGGGGTCGTGCTCGGGCTGATCGCCGGCTACGGCCCGCGCTGGGTCGACAATCTGATGATCCTGCTGTTTGACGCGATGAAGAGCTTTCCCACAGTGATGCTGGCGCTGGCGCTCGTCACCTTGCTCGGCCCCTCGCTGACGGCCGTCATCGTCGTTGTCATCCTGGTGAATGTGCCCGGCTATGCCCGGATCATCCGAACCCAGACGATCGCCATCAAGTCCTCCGAGTTCGTGACGGCAGCCCAGAGCATGGGCGCCTCCTCGGCGCGAATCTTGCGCGTCCACATCCTGCCCAATGTGATCGGCCCGCTGGTGATTCTCGCCTCGATGGACATTCCGGTCGTGATTGCGATCGAAGCGGGGATGAGCTTTCTCGGGCTCGGCGTGCGCCCGCCGAGCCCGAGCTGGGGCTCAATCCTGAACGACGGCTTCTCCAACATCCGCGACACCGCCTGGATCGCCGTCGCGGGCGGGCTGCCGATCATCATCACGACGCTCGGTTTCACCTTTCTGGGCGAGACGCTGCGCGATGTCTTCGACCCTCGGCTCAAGGGGCGGTGATGCAAACGCTCTCGATCACTGACCTGAACGTCTGGTTCTCGACCGAGGACGGCCCGCTGCATGCGCTGAAGGATGTGTCCTTCGACATCGGGGCCAAGCGGATCGTCGGGATCGTGGGCGAGTCCGGCTGTGGCAAGTCGACCTTGATCAACGCGATCCTCGGGCTTTTGGCCGACAATGGCAGGATCGCGGGCGGATCGATCCTGTTCGAGGAGACGGACGAGCTGACCACCCTCTGCGCCGTAGCCATGCGCGATCTGCGCGGGCCCCGGATCTCAACGGTGTTCCAAGATCCGATGGGCGCGCTCAACCCCGTCATCTCGGTCGGGCGCCAGATGATCAATGTCCAATACCGCGCGCCGATCTCACGGGCCGAGAAGGCCACGCGGGCGGTTGAGATGCTCAAGCTCGTGCGCATTCCCGATGCGGAAGCCGCGCTCACGCGGTATCCGCATGAGTTTTCGGGCGGCATGAAGCAGCGCATCGCGATTGCCATGGCGCTGATGATGGAGCCGGCGCTGCTGATCGCAGACGAGCCGACGACCGCCCTGGATGCCACCCTTGAGGTCACCACGATCGAACTACTGAAGGACTTGCAGACCCAGATCGGCTGTTCCGTTCTCTTCATTTCGCATCATCTCGGCGTGATTGCAGAGCTCTGTGACGATGTCGTCGTGATGTATGCGGGCGAGGTGGTCGAGCGAGGCTCCGTCCGCCAGGTGTTCAACGATCCGCAGCACCCCTACACCGCGCGGCTATTGGAGTGCGATCCAGCCCGCCAATACCAACGCACACGGACCTTGCCGACGATCCCGGGCGAGATCCCGGATTTGCGCCACCGGCCTTCGGGATGTGTGTTCGCGCCGCGTTGTGCCCGCCACCACCAGGACTGCGAGAGGCCACAGGAGGAGATCGCCCTCGGTGACAGACACGCAGCCCGCTGCAATCTGGCGGAGACCCCCGACACCGCGGAGGCGCCAGCATGAGCGACGGCCAGAGCAACAGCCAGACCGACGGCCCGATCCTGGCGGTCCGCAGTGTCCAGGTGGCCTTCCCCACCGGCGGGTTCGGCCGGCGCAGTTCGATCCTGGGCGTGGCCGGCGTGAGCTTCGAGGTCAATCGCGGCGAGACCTTTGCCCTGGTGGGCGAGAGCGGCTCGGGCAAGACCACCCTGGCCCGCGCGATCAACGGCCTGCAGGCAATCTCGGCGGGCTCGATCGCATTCCGCGGACAGCGCATCGACGGCCTCGGCAAGCGGGAGATGCAACCGATCCGGAGACACATGTCGATGATGTTCCAGGATCCCGTCGGCTCGCTGTCCCCGCGCATGACCGTGGGCGATCTGGTGACCGAGCCGTTCCGCATTCACGGCGCCGAGGGGCGCGATCTGAGGGCGGAGACCGCGCGGCTGCTCTCGCTTGTCGGGCTACCCGCGAGTTTCGCCACTCGCTTTCCGCACCAGCTCTCGGGTGGCCAGGCCCGGCGTGTGGGCGTCGCACGCGCTCTTGCACTCGACCCGGCGTTGGTGATCGCAGATGAGCCGACCGCGGGCCTTGATGTGTCCGTTCAGGGGGAGGTGCTGAACCTGCTCAACGATCTGCGCGAACGGCTTGGCCTCGCTATGGTGATCATCACGCACAACCTCCATGTCGTGCATCACATCGCGGATTGGGTCGCTGTGATGTATCTCGGCCGCTTTGTCGAGGCCGGCGACACCGAGGCCGTGTTTGCCCGACCTCGCCATCCGTATACCGCCGCGCTTCTGTCGGCGAACCCGGAGCCCGACCCGGACAAGGCCCGCAACCGCATCTCGCTTCCGGCAGAGGTGCCCTCGCTCCTGTCGCGCCCGGCGGGCTGCGAGTTCCACACGCGGTGCCCCTGGGTCCAGGCACGCTGCCGGGCCGAGATGCCCGTCCCGGAGTTGGTGGAGCATGCGGTCGCCTGCCACACGCCGCTCATGCCAGGGGCCCGCCCACCCCGTCAGGAGGCCAGCCCATGACCGCGACCAACCAGATCGAGGTGGTGGAGACCGAGTGGATCACGATGCCGGACGGCGCTCGGCTGGCCGCACGGCTTTGGCTGCCCCAAGGTGCGCGCAGTGCCCCCGTGCCGGCGATCCTCGAATACATCCCCTATCGGCGCCGCGATAGGACCCGCCTGCGCGACGAGAACGCCCATCCCCACCTGGCCGAGGCCGGCTATGCAAGCCTGCGGGTGGACATGCGCGGCTCGGGCGACAGCGACGGGCTGATGCCGGACGAATACACCCAGCAGGAAATCCAGGACGGCGCCGATGTGGTCGCCTGGATCGCTGAGCAGCCGTGGTGTGACGGCAATGTCGGCATGTTCGGGAAGTCCTGGGGGGCATTCACCTGCTTTCAGGTGGCCGCCCTCAAGCCCCCTGCACTCAAGGCGATCGCCCCGGTCATGGGCACCGATGACCGCTTCCGCGAGGACATCCACTTCTATGGCGGCGTTCTGGGGAACGACAATTTCTGGTGGGGCTCGATCATGCAGCTCTACAACGCCTTCCCGCCCGACCCCGAGATCGTGGGCGCCCGGTGGCGTGAGATGTGGAAGGCCCGGCTGGAGGCCATGAGCTTCTGGCCGGCGCAATGGCTCGAGCACCAGACCAAGGACGAGACCTGGCGGCACGGCTCGATCGCCGAGCGCTACGAGGATGTCCAGATCCCGGTCTTCTATTTCGGCGGCTGGGCGGATCTCTACCGCGACACCCCCTTTCGGATCGCGGCGAACCTTGCCGGCCCGGTACAGATCATGATGGGGCCTTGGGCGCATCTCTATCCCCATGACGCCTCACCGGAGCCAAAGGCAGACTTCCTCGGAGAGAGCATTGCTTTCTGGGACAGGTGGCTGAAGGGGCGCGATACGGGTGCCTCAGAGGACGCGCCCCTGCGGTTCTGGGTGCAAGACAGCACGCGGCCCTCGGGCACTCACACCCACAGGCCCGGCCAATGGGTCGAGGAGCGCTGCTGGCCGTCGCCCAATATCGCACCCCGTCAGCTCTGGCTGAACGCCCGGGGGCTCGAAGATCACCCAAGCAGCGGGCCGGCCATGTCCATCTGCTCACCGCAAACCTTTGGATCGGCTGGGGGCGACATGTGCTCCTTCGCAATCCCCGGTGACAGCCCGGCCGATTGCCGGATCGATGCCGGCGGCGCGCTCTGCCTGCGGGGGACCGTGCTCGAGGCGCCAATGACCATTCTCGGCCAACCCACTGTGACGTTCAAAATCGCCGCAGACCGCCCACAAGCCTTTGTGGCGGCCTTGCTGATCGACGAAGCCCCGCACGGGGCCCAGACGCTGATCAGCCGCGGCTTCTGCAATCTGATGCACCGCGTCTCCGACACCGACCCGCAGCCGGTCCCACCGGGGGCGGTCATCGCGATGGAGGCACAGCTCCACGGGATCGGCTACCGCGTCGCAGCCGGACACCGCTTGATGCTCCAGATCGCCTCAAGCTATTGGCCGAACCTCTGGCCGGCCCCTGAGCCGGTGACCCTGACGCTGGCGCCTGGGGAAAGCATGCTCACCCTGCCGATCCGCTCCCCCGAGGCCCCGGACGCCGCCACCCCGCCTGCGCCGCCCCCCGAGTCCATGGCCGAGCGGCCCGTCACTGGCGTGACCCCGGGGTCGATGGCGCGCACGCTTGAGACTGATCTCACCACGGGCATGCAGACGGCGCGTCTCTTCATCGACGGCGGTGTCTTCGGCCCAAACGGCCGGATCCGCCTGGACGACACCGGCACCGAGTTGCAAGACATCTCCGAGCGCCTCTATACCATCCACCCGGACGATCCGCTGTCCGCCAAGGCCATCATGACGCAAGAGAGCATCTTTGCCCGCGGCGATTGGCAAGCGCGCATCAAGACCGTCTCGGAGATGACCGCCAGCAAAACGGACTTTGTTTTAACCGCGCGGGTTGAGTGCTATGACGGCGAGGCCCTCTTCCATGCGGTCGACTGGCATCACACGATCCCTCGCAACGGAATGTGAGCCGCATGTCCGCCTTTCCCGCTTTCGGACTGTCGGCCCGAGACCACAGCCTGACCGCGAATGGCGTCACCATGCGCGTGGTCATCGAGGGCGAGGGGCCTGACCTGATCTTTGTCCCCGGAGGCGATCAGACCGCCGAGGCGTATTCGCAACAATTCGGGCATCTGAGCGACAGCTTTCGGTGCATCAGCTACGATCCTCGGGGGGCGGGACAGACAACGGCTCCGGCGCCGCCCTGGAGCATGGCCGACTATGCCGCCGACTGTGCGGCCGTGATCGATGCGTTTGCCGGAGGACGGGCCGCGGTGGTAGGGCTGTCGCTCGGCGGGCTGGTGACCCAGCAGACCGCAATCGACTTTCCCAACAAGGTGCGCCTGGCCATCCCCATGGGCACCGCGGCCTATATCGACGGCTTTACGCGGGACTGGATGCAAGCCGAGATCGATTTGCGCAAGGCGGGGATCCAACTTCCCGCAAATTTCCTCGCTCCGCACTACGCGGTCTATGCCTTCCCCGCCAAGGCGCTGCACGACGCGGCGCTCTGGGCGGAGATCAAAGCGTCCTATACCGAGCGCTTCGGCAATCGAGACCCCCAGGCGACCATCGACCAGTGGGAGGCATGCCTCGCTTTCGACTGCCGCGAGGGTCTCAAGAGCTGTCAGGTGCCAATTCATGTGGTCTCGTTTTCCGAGGATGTACAGACCGCGCCGGCCATGTGCAAAGTGGTGTCCGATCTCGCCCCCCACGGCGTCTTCCACGAGATCCCCGGGCTCGGCCATGTGTCGATGCTGCGCCACCGCCCAGAGGTCGTTGCCGCGACGCTACGCGCCATTCTCGCAACCCACCCCCTCTGACGAAAGGCACCGCCGTAACCGGCGCGTGCGGAACGGTCCCACCGTCCCATCCGCGCGCCGCACTTGAAGTATCGTTCTCCGCCACCGCCTTGCCCAACTCGAGCAAGGTACCTCTGCGTGGCAGCGTATAGACCGCTGACACGCATCGCTTGCCTCCACGCTCTCAAAGCGCGCTGATCGGCGGGCGTAGTCGGATTCATCACCGTTCTCGATTGGCCTTCGCCCCTCGCCAATTGGAGCAGCGGTTTCGGCCGCTCGCTGAAAGGGTCGGAGCCGGGAGACGCTTCCATTGCTTGAGATCCTCTTGGGATCGCACCGTGCTCGCGGCGGTTCATTGACGATTTAACACGCTTCGCGCGCGCCGCTTCGCGACGTCCTGTAAGGCATCGTCATGAAGCGCACCTGGGCCGGTGAGGTGGGCAACGTGTCGCTCCTGGCGGTGATCGATGTGAATTCAGAGGGCTATCGCGAGATCCTCGGCATCTGC
>JBCCZI010000113.1:0-13736 GCA_039187815.1 Pseudomonadota bacterium
AGATCGCTCAGCCGCCGCATCCGGTCGTCGAAGTCAAAGAACCCCGGCTGCTTCGCCATGCCAATCTCCCGCGCTGCTCCAGCACCGCAATTGAATCAGCAAATCACTCGGGTGGCGAGGTTTCTAGAGGCCCTCAGCTCGTTGCCTCAGGCGTGAGGTGGCGGAATTCTACGCCGCGACGGTCAGATCACCCAACCGTTTCCATAGCCCATCCCACCGCAGGCGTTCACACCACGGCATCCGACATGGCGAAAACCTAGTCCCGAAGCCAAAAACGCTGCGTCCAAATCCAGGAGATATTGCTGCATCGCAGCCAGCGTGGAAACGCGCAAAATCAATGACTTATGAGTGGGCAAGCGCTCGCAAAGCCCCGGAATCACTGGAACTTTGCTCAAATGCGTTTGTTTTCGAGAAAAATAGAATGATAAAATCTATTTATAGTAGAAAATACCTATTAATAGTCAGTTTGATAAATACAGTCATCACGTAACGGAGATGCAATTAACACCTGAGGAAGAAGATGAGCTTCTTGCTGCCATCTGGGCGATCGTCGAACATTTTTTTGATGTCGGGCTCGGATTTGGTGCGATCCAATCAGTACTGGAAGGGAGTGAGAAGTACTATGGAAATGATAGAAAAATATAAGTAGGGTAAAATCCATCCTCATATAAAAAAAGAAAAGAGATATAGGATTTTCTTGAATCAGGAATCGAAGAAAGCAGTAATATATTGTCATATGTACAGCGCAGAGCAAATGCAGAGCGGACACGGCATTGAATACCAGGAGACGATCTGTCGCGAATATGCGCAGTCACGTGGGCTTTATGTTGAGGAAGTCTTCAGAGATGAGGGTGTCTCCGGAAGCGTGCTTGATCGTCCCGCCATGAAGGCAATGCTCAAACATCTTCGTCGGAACAAGAAAGAAAATATCGTTGTCATTCTGTATGATATCGCGCGCCTTGCGCGAGGTATCGCCAAACATGTGGCTTTGCGGTCAAAGATCATCGAGGCAGGCGCTACTTTGGAAAGCCCGACGATTGAGTTTGGGGAAGACTCAGACTCCATGTTGGTTGAAAACCTTCTGGCCTCGGTTTCGCAACACCAGCGCCAGAAGAATGCGGAGCAGGTAAGCAGCCGAATGCGCGCACGCGCCCTGAACGGCTACTGGGTCTTTTACCCGCCACTAGGCTACAAGTATGAGCGAGTGCAGGGGCAAGGCAAAGTTCTGGTTCGAGATGAACCGAATGCAAGCGTCGTTGCCGAAGGGCTCAAGGGTTTCGCCTCCGGAAGGTTCCGGACTGGTGCGGAGATCCAACGCTTTCTCGCGTCACATCCGTCTTTCCCGCGAAACCACAAAGGCGTGGTTGATTACACGCTTGGCGATGCGATGCTTCGTCGGGTTCTGTACGCAGGCTATCTGACCTTCGAGAAATGGGATGTGCATCTCATCCCGGCCAAGCATGAACCGCTCATCACTTACGAAGAGTATGACCGTATTCAGGACCGTCTTGCCGAAAACAAGCTGGTGCATGTCCGAAAGGATGTACACGAGGACTTTCCGCTGCGCGGACACATTGCGTGCTCCTCCTGTGGCCACCCGATGACGGGGTCATGGAGTAAGGGGCGCACGGCCTACTATCCGTACTATGCCTGCCACCAGAAGGGCTGTGCCTTGCAGAGGAAGTCCATCCGTCGAGATCAGATTGAGGGCGACTTTGAAGAGCTGTTGAAAGAGCTTCGCCCGGCAGCGGCGCACTACAACGTGTTGCGTGACATGCTCAGCGATGCCTGGGACAAGCGCAGAGAGACAATCAAGCTGAGCGCCAAGGATGGTGCTGCCGACATCCGCCGGATCGAAAAGAAGGTTGCGGCGGCGGTCGCGCGGATCACAGAAGCCGATAGCCCGAGCGTGATCTCGGCGTATGAGCACGAGATCAAACGGCTTGAGGCCAAGCGGGGGCGGATCAAGGAACAGGTGGAGCTGGCGCGCAAACCGCTCAAAGGCTTCGAAGAAATTTTTCGAACCGCCTTTGGGTTCATCGCAAACCCTTGGAATCTCTGGTCTTCCGGTGATGCAGCAGCCCAAAAACTGGTGCTGAGGCTCGTTTTTTCCGACGCCTGTCGCCTACTGCAAGAATGAAGGTTTTCGAACCGCCCCAATCCCCCTCCCTTCAGGGTTTTTCGGGGTCAGACACTCCAGAGTGGGAAATGGTGGCGGGGGAGGGACTCGAACCCTCGACCTCAGGATTATGAGTCCTGCGCTCTAACCAGCTGAGCTACCCAGCCCGCGACAGCCCGATACGCGCTCTGACATTGGTCGTCAAGACCGCGCGCCCTAGCGACCCCAATCCCGCAGCGGTCCGCTGTCCACATGGACAAACTCGGCGCGCGAATAGGTGCCCACACCACCCGCCTGCAGAGACTTTGCCGCCCGCGAGATCTGCCGGGCGGTTCGGGACTTCATGGTCAGATCCGCCGCCATTGCGAGCACGTGATAGGACTTGCGCGCCACCGCGCGGCTCCTGCGCCGCAGCATCGCGTTGGTCTGCGGGGTGCGATAGCCCGAGACGACCTCGAAGGGCTCATCGGTGCGCAGCATGGCCCACGTCTGGGCGATGATGTCGATGGTGGCAGGGGAGATCGGCTCGATCCGATCCTCGCGCCAATCCCGCATGAGATAGCTGACCGCGTTGAGCGCTTCGAGGATGTAGGTGCCCTCGACCCAGTAGACCGTGTCGACCCAATCGCCGGTGCGGCTGCTGAACATACGGATGGATCTTGTGTCTCCCAGCCCGCGGATGACGGCTGGCATGGCAGGCGTCGCTGCCAGCACTCCGAGGCCTGTCAGCACTGCGCGCCGGCCGAGAAGAGTCTTCGTCGCCTCAGACACGGATACCACTCGCCTCGTTCTGTTCGCCCATTCGACCGCTCTTTGTCGGTCCTCGCTTCT
The DNA here is from genome assembly GCA_039187815.1 of Pseudomonadota bacterium. Lineage (GTDB taxonomy): Bacteria > Pseudomonadota > Alphaproteobacteria > Rhodobacterales > Rhodobacteraceae > Thermohalobaculum. Next base: position 2,951 of record JBCCZI010000113.1, read on the forward strand.
TATCGCACAGCGAAGATTCGATGCCAAGTTGCAACAGAGCAACGTTAATTTTGAGTATGTGTGGTCGCGTGCGCCACACTCGGCCTTGCCCAGAGCTCGCCACCCTTGCGGCCAAAATTCCACGTTGCGAGAGATTACGCGATCGTGCTTTGCACAGAAGGTCCAGTTGTGCCACAGTTCATGAAATCGTGCTTCTTTGTGGGCGTTGCAATTTAGCAACCAGTAGGGTCGGGATGGATCGAATGACACTCTCCATCGCGTCGCCGGCGGCTTTGGTTATCGTCGGTGCGGCGCTTTTTGCTTGGCAGGCCGAGGCCGTCGAGGCGGTGCCAGTTTTCGAAGGCGGCGAGGCGGCGCAGGTGACCGACATTGCGGCGCCTCAGGGCCCGATTGCCGAGGCAATCGCCGAGCGGTTGGCGCAGTCCGATGGCGGCCTCCCCGCGGGTGTGCAGGCCGTGTATGCGGCGCGCGCCTTTGCACCGGTGTGGATGACAAGCGATGGGCGCGCGACGGTTCAGGCCCGCGCGCTCCTCGAGGCATTGGACGCGGCACCCGACCACGCACTCTCTGCCACGACTTACGGCGCGCTGGATCTGCGCGCAGCCATGGCGGCTCGGCTGGGCGGCGCAGAGGCGGCGGTGCTCGAGTTCGGGCTCACAAAGGCGTACCTACAGTACGGGCGCGATGTCGCCTCGGGCGTTCTGGTCCCGCGCAAAGCCGATCGGGAGATCTTGCATCGGCCCGAGCGCCCCGATCCGGCGCTGCTGTTGCAGGGGCTGCTGACGGCGGCCGATCCGGGTGCCTATCTGGCAGGGCTCGCGCCTCAGGATCCCGGATACCGCATCCTGATGCAAAGGCTGGTTGAGTACCGCCGGTTGGCGCGGTCCGATGCGTGGGCCGATGGGCTGCGCAAGGGTCCATCGCTGCGCCAAGGGGATCGGTCCGAGCGGGTTGTGGCGCTGCGGCGGCGATTGATCGCGATGGGGGATCTCGACCCGGTGAGAATGGCCGAGCCCGTCGTGACAGAGCAGGCAGAGGACACGGTGCTCGCCGCCAATGACATCGTCACCGATGTGCCGACACAAAGCGCCACGGACCCGGCGCTTTTCGACCAGATCATGCAAGCGGCGGTCGAGCGGTTCCAGGCGCGTCATGGCCTCAATCAGGATGGCGTGGTCGGTCCAGCGACCCGGGCTGCGCTGAACTCGGAGCCGGCGGAGCGGGTGCGCCAGATCGCCGTGAACCTTGAGCGTATGCGCTGGATGAACCGGGATCTCGGCCGACGGCATGTGATGGTCAACCTCGCCGGGTTCGATATGGCGCTGGTCGAAGATGGCGCCCCCCTCTTCACCTCGCGGGTCGTGATCGGGAAGTCCCGGCGCCACCGGACGCCCGAGTTTTCGGACGAGATGGAGTACATGGTCGTCAACCCGACCTGGCACGTGCCGAACTCGATCGCCACCGAAGAGATCCTGCCTGAGCTCCAAGCCGACCCGACTTATCTTGAGCGCAAGAACATGCGTTTGGTCGGCTCCGATGCCGAGCCGATCGATTGGGAGTTCGTGACGCCCGCGACCTTTCCCGGACGGCTCAAGCAGGGGCCGGGGGCGGGCAACGCGCTTGGCAAGGTCAAGTTCATGTTCCCGAACGATCACGCGATCTATCTGCACGACACGCCGGCCAAGTCGCTCTTTCGGCGGGACCGCCGGGCTTACAGCCATGGCTGCGTGCGGGTGCAGGAACCCTTCGAGTTCGCTTATCACCTCCTAGCGCCGCAGCAGGAAGACCCCCGCGCCTTCTTTGACCGCCTGGTGCGCCGCGGCAGCGAAAAATACGTGAACCTCCAAGAGCATGTACCGGTTCATCTGGTCTATCGGACCGCATGGGTGGACGCCTCCGGGGTCGATCAGTTCCGTGCTGATATCTATGGCCGGGACAAGCGTGTCTTTGCGGCCCTTGAGAAGGCGGGCGTGGCGGTTCTGAGCGATTGAGCTGACCCGACGGGCCGCGCGCCTTGCATAGCAGGCGCCTGGATGGCTAAAAGGCTCGGCCTCGAAGCCCCTCGGAAAGCCGCCAATGCCCCACACCGTTGCCACCATTGCGCGACTGACCGGCCTGGAGGCGACCGGCGATCTGAGCGTTGAGATCGATCGCTGTGCCGAGCCCGGTGAGGCGGGCGCCTCGGATCTCGCCCTGGCGATGGATCCGAAATACGCCGCGGACGTGGCGGCGAGCATTGCGCGGGCCGCGGTGCTCTGGCCCGGTGCAGATTGGCAGGGGCTCGGTCTCGAAGCGGCGCTGTTTGCGCCGCGGGCACGGGTCGCGCTGGCCGATATGGGCGATGTGTTCGCCGATCCGCCAGCCATCGCCCCGGGCATCCACCCGATGACCGATATCGACCCAAGCGCCTCGATCGGTGCAGAGGCCGCGATCGGGCCGTTCGTCAGCATCGGCCCCGGCGCCGTGATCGGACCGCGTGCCCGCATCGCCTCCCATGCCTCGGTTGGCGCCGGCGCCCGGATCGGCGACGAAGCGCTGCTCCATTCCGGGGTGCGCCTCGCCGCGGGCGTCAAGATCGGCGACCGCTTTATCGCTCAGCCGAATGCGGTGGTGGGTGGCGATGGCTTCTCCTTCGTGACCCCCGAGCGCGGATCGGTCGAGAGCGCCAAGGCCACCGGCGCTGTGGCCGACGATGCGCGCAATCGTGGTTTGCGGCGGATCGCGTCGCTTGGCGCGGTCACCATCGGGGATGATGTGGAGGTCGGAGCCTCGGCCTGTGTGGACCGGGGCACCGTTTCGGACACGCGCATCGGTTCGGGCACCAAGATCGACAACCTTGTGCAGATCGGCCACAACTGCCGCATAGGAGAGCTTTGCCTGATATGCGGAGAGGTCGGCTTGGCCGGCTCGGTGCATGTGGGCGACCGCGTGGTGTTGGGTGGGAAATGCGGAGTGGCGGATCAGGTCCGCATCGGCGATGACAGCGTGCTTGGCGCGGGCAGCATGGTCGGCAGCAATGTGCCTGCGCGCAGTGTTCTGCTGGGCGCGCCGGCGGTGCCGCGCGAGGTTGCACACCGTCAGTTCATGGCGATGCGCCGCCTGCCGCGTATGATCGAGCAGGTGCGCGAAATCCGCGCCCGCCTGGGGATGTAACCGCCCTTACGGTCTGATAGAGAGAGCGCAGGCGGAGGACAGGAGACGGCCATGACGGACGAGGTGGCAAAGCGGATCGCCGGCATCATTGCCGAGCAAGCGCTGGTCGATCCTGATGAGATCAAGCCAGACACGACGCCGGATGATCTTGGCCTGGACAGTCTTGCCATCGTCGAAGTGGTCTTTGGCATCGAGGAGGCCTTTGACCTCTCGGTCCCCTACAACGCCAATGAACCGAACGAGTCCGATTTCGATATCGGCAATTTCGCCAGCATCGTCGAGGGAGTGAAGGGTCTGATCGCTCAGAAGGACGCGGCCTCCTGATGCGCCGTGTCGTTGTGACCGGGCTCGGCGTCGTCTCGGCGCTCGGGATCGGGCGGGATGCGCACTTTGAAGGTTTGCGCGAGGGACACTGCGGGATCGCTCCGATCAGCCGGATCGAAACCGATCGTCTCATGATCAAGATCGCGGCCGAGGCGAAGGCCTTCGAGGGCTCGGACTATTTCGACCGGGGCCAGCTGTCGCTCTTTGACCGGGTGACCCAGATGGCGCTGGTGGCAGCCGATGAGGCAATGGCGCAGTCAGGGCTCGCCGATGGCGACCGGGTCGACGAGGCGCTTGGCCTGCGCACCGCCACGGTGATCGCGACCGCGATGGGCGGGCTGCACACCCAGGACGACAACTACTATGCCGTCTATCACGAGATGAAGAACCGCGTGCATCCATTCATCGTGCCGAGGCTGATGGCGAATGCGCCTGTCTCTCAGGTGTCGATGAAGTACGGCTTTATGGGGCCGGCCTGGTCCGTGGCAACCGCTTGCGCGTCGTCGAACCATGCCATCGGGCAAGCCGCAGGTCTGGTCCGCACAGGCCTCTGCGATGCGGCAATCACAGGCGGCACCGAGAGCGTGCTCTGCTTTGGCGGCATCAAGGCCTGGGAGGGCCTGCGCGTGATGTCCAAGGATGGCTGCCGGCCGTTCTCGAAGACCCGCAACGGCATGGTTCTGGGCGAAGGTTGCGCGATCCTGGTGCTTGAGGAACGCGAACGCGCCATGGCCCGCGGGGCCTCGATCCTAGGCGAGATTGCGGGGGCCGGCATGACCGCTGATGCCTCCGACATCGTGGCGCCGGACATGCGCGGGGCCGCCCGGGCCATGACGCAGGCGCTCACCGAGGCGGGCATGGCGGCCGATGAGGTCGACTATATCAACGCTCATGGCACGGCGACGGCGATCAATGACCGGACCGAGGCCACAGCGATCCGAGAGGTGCTGGGCCCGGCGGCCGAAGATGTGCTGGTCTCGTCGACCAAGTCGATGCACGGCCATGCCATCGGGGCGGCCGGCGCGCTCGAGGCGGCGGCGGTCCTGTTTGCGCTCGGCGAGCAGATCGTGCCGCCGACCGTCAACCACGAAGAACCTGATCCCGAGATCGGTCTCGACGTGGTGCCGAACGAGGCGCGGGAGGCGCCCGTCCGTGCGGCCCTGTCGAACGCTTTCGCCTTTGGCGGGTTGAATGCGGTGATCGCCTTCCGGCGCGGCTAGCGCAGGCTGTTGAAGGCTTTGGTGAAGCCACGGAGCGAGATGTTGATCGCAACCTCGCCCTGCTGCGGCGCCATCACGGTCATGCTGGCGCTGTTCCCGGCCTTCAGGGCGGTTAAAAACTCAGCGCCCACCGGTGAGCGCACCAAGCAGCCGCTCTCGATACAGATGTCAAAGGGGGCGGCTCGGTCTTGACCGCCGTCGATCTTCACCCGCAGCCCCGCCCGCAAAGCCACGCCGAGCGGTGCAACCACATCGATCGCCGCGGGCACCTCTTGGCCATTGTCCGCCTTCACGCCAGACAGCGCCCGAACGGTCACAACCATGACGTCATTGCCTTGGGCGTTCTTGCCGATCTGGCGCATGACACAATTGCCATCGCCGCCCTCGGCGCAGAGGACATCCCAATCTCCGTGCGTCGCCCGCTTCACCCCCTCGGCGGATTGCGCAAGGGCGGTTGCCGGCAAGGCTAACAGCAGGATCGCGGCGGCGGCGCCAAGCAGGCGCGCGGACAGGCATGGCTGGCTCGGAAACACAGATTTGACCTCCGGCTGTCGGTTAGGGCGGATCAACCGCGGGCGGACCCTGCCAAGGCTGGCACGGGAAATCAACCGGTGGACGGCGCGCCTCAAAACTAAGAGAGGAGCGTCCCAAGGACACTCCTCCCCCATGCGGTTTCCCGCCTTTTTTGTACGTCCCTGTCGACCTGGCCGGCCCGCGTATTCTTATGCGCACGCACGCTAGCAGACCCGATGGGGCGGTCAACAGGATTCGGGCGAAAAAAGGACCGCGCGGAAGCCGCGCGGCCAGATCAACAGGGAGGAGGTTGCAAACCTGGCCAAAACCGGGCTCGCAGGGATTAAGGTGAGCAAAAAACGTTAACAATTCGATACGACCGGGCTATGGCGAAAGGGGTTTTTGGAGGGGCGGCCTATGGATCGAGACGACGCCATCTTTCTGGGCGGCGGTGGCGACGGCCAGCCGCGGCATTTGCTGCTTCGCTATGCCAACCGGCACGGTCTGGTTGCCGGGGCCACGGGGACGGGCAAGACGGTGACGCTCCAGATCCTCACCGAGGCGTTCAGTCGGGCCGGCTGCCCGGTGTTCCTTGCGGATGTGAAGGGCGATTTGTCGGGGCTCGCAGAGACGGGCTCGGACACGCACAAACTGCATGACAAACTGCACGCGCGCGCCGAAAAGATCGGGCTCGATCCCTATGCCTATGCCGCGGCACCGACGGTGTTTTGGGATCTGTTCGGCGAGCAGGGTCATCCGATCCGAACCACCGTCTCCGAGATGGGGCCGATGCTGCTCGCGCGGATGCTCGAGCTGAACGACACCCAAGAGGGCGTGTTGGTCATCGCGTTTCGGGTCGCCGAGGATGAGGGCCTTGCCCTGCTGGATCTCAAAGATCTGCAGGCACTGCTGACCCATATCGGCGAGCATGCGAAGGCGCTGACCCTGCGCTACGGGCGTGTCAGCGCGGCCTCGGTCGGCGCCATTCAACGCCGCTTGCTGATGCTCGAGAGCGAAGGCGGCGAGGGCTTTTTCGGCGAGCCGGCGCTGTCCTTGTCCGACATGATCGCGCGCGAGCCCGATGGCCGCGGACGCGTGAACGTGCTGGCGGCAGATCGGTTGATCCGGAGCCCCAGGCTCTATGCGACCTTCCTGCTCTGGCTGCTCTCCGATTTGTTCGAGGATTTGCCGGAGGTCGGCGACCCCGATCGCCCCAAGTTCGTCTTCTTCTTCGACGAGGCCCATCTGCTGTTCGACCGGGCGCCGCGTGCGCTGGTCGACAAGGTAGAGCAGGTGGCGCGCCTCATCCGCTCGAAAGGGGTGGGGGTCTATTTCGTCACGCAGCAACCGGATGACATCCCCGCTGATATTCTGGGCCAACTCGGCAACCGCATCCAACATGCGCTCAGGGCCTACACCCCGCGGGAGCGGCGCGCGCTCAGGGAGGCGGCCGAGAGCTTTCGGCCCAATCCCGCCTTCGACACCGCCGATGCGATCCGCGATGTGGGCATCGGCGAAGCGGTGGTGAGTTGCCTCGAGGCCAAAGGACGCCCCGCCATGGTCGAGCGGGTGCTGATACGGCCACCGGCATCGCATCTCGGTCCCTGCCAGCCGGCCGTGCGCCGGGACGCCATTGCCGCCTCGCCTCTGGCCGGTCGGTATGGTCCTGCGCTCGATCGGGTCTCGGCCTATGAGGTGCTGTCGGAGCGGGCCGCCACCCGCGAGCGCGATGAGGCGCGCCGAGCCGAGGAAGAGGCCCGCCGCGAACAGCAGGACCGGCTGTGGAAGGAGGAGGAACGCTCCCGCCGCAGCGGCTCGAGACGCAGCCGCTCGCGCCAATCGCTGTTCGAGCGCGAGCTCAGCCGCGCAGTCGGCTCTGCGGGCCGGCAGATCGGGCGCTCGCTGGTCCGCAGCCTGGTGCGAGGTTTGTTTCGCTAGTCAAGGGTGGGATGCGCATGCCCCAAGAGACCCGACTGCCCTTGCCGCTTGGCCCGCTGGAGGCTTGGTTGGCCGAAGCCGTCCCCGGGTTTGCCGGCCCCGTCGAGGCGCACCAATTCTCGGGCGGTCAATCCAACCCCACCTACCGGCTCCAGGGCCCAGGCGCCAGCTATGTCCTGCGGCGCAAACCGCCCGGACCGCTCTTGCCAAAGGCGCATATGATCGAGCGCGAGCACCGGGTGATGGACGCGCTCGGGCGGGCGGCCTTTCCCGTGCCGCGGATGCTGGCCTATTGCGCGGACGACACGGTGATCGGCAGCGCCTTTTTCGTCATGGAGCATGTGGAGGGTCGCGTGCTTTATGATGCGCGCCTGCCCGGTTTGACCGTTGGTGAGCGGCGCCAGACGTGCCTGGCGCTTCTGGACACCTTGGCGCGCTTGCATCGGATCGATCCGGCCGCCGTGGGGCTCGGCGATTTCGGCCGGCCCGGGGGCTATCTCTCACGCCAGGTGGCGATTTGGACCGCGCAGTACGATGCATCAGCCACCCACGCGATCCCCGAGATGGCGCGGCTGGCGGACTGGCTGCCCGAGGCGGTCACGGGGATCCCGGACGAGACCTGCCTGGTCCACGGGGACTACCGCCTCGACAATCTGATCCTCGATGCGACGACGACCGAGATACGGGCGGTGCTGGATTGGGAGCTCTCGACCCTCGGCCATCCGCTTGCCGATCTGGGGTATCTCCTGATGACCTGGGTCTTTCCGTCCGATCTGCGCTGGGGGCTGGCCGAGGCGGATCTGGACGCGCTCGGCATCCCCAGGCTCGAGGCGCTTGCCGAACGGTATGCCGCAGCGACCGGGCGGGCGGAGATTGTCCATCTGGATACCCTTCTCGCCTATAATGTCTGGCGGTTGGCGGCGATCCTGCAGGGTGTCTATGCCCGCGGGCTGGCTGGGAATGCGGCGGATGAGGCGGCCACGACCATGGGCGCGGATGTCCCGCGCCTGGCGGCAATCGCCTGGGATCTTGCGCGCCGCGCGGGGGCCTGAGCCGCCTTCCCTTGGGCGCAGGAGCGTGCTAGCCGGCGAGCAAGGGAGAGGCCTGATGAAGCAAACCGCGATCCGTCTGCTGCGCTCGGTCCTGCCCGGGCCGGTCCGTCGTATGCTGCCCCGCCTGGCCGCCCATCTCGACCGCGAGGCGTTCGAGGCGGCGGCGTTTCGGTATCTGAAAGCACCCAGCATGGGGCTGGGCCTTGCGGGCCTGAGGGATCGGGGGCTGCGACCCGCGACGATCCTCGATATCGGGGCGTTTCAAGGCGACTGGTCGCGCATGGCAGCAGGCATCTGGCCCGATGCCGAGATCACCATGGTCGAGGGAAATCGCGAGAAGGAACCGGCCCTCAGCGCCGTGGCGAAAGAGCTGAACGCCGGGCTCGAGATCGCCCTTCTCGGTCCGGAAGACGGGCAGAGCGTCGAATTCGTCGTGATGGAGACGGGCTCCTCGGTCTTTGAGGAGAACAGCCCGCTCGACCGCCGGCGCGAGCGTCGCGAGGTCCGCAGCCTCGACGCGCTGTTCGCCGGGCGCCGCGTCGATCTGATCAAGATCGATGTTCAAGGCTATGAGCTCGAGGTCCTGGCCGGCGGCCAGCGCGTGCTCGGCGAGGCAGAGGCCGTCTTGCTCGAGATCGCGCTGATCGAGATAAACCGCGGCGCGCCGCTGCTGGACGAGGTCGTGGCCTATCTCGCCGCGCGGGATCTGATCGCGGTCGAGGTGCTCGAGCTCCATCGCCGCCCGCTCGACGGCGCGATGAACCAGATCGACATTCTGTTCGTCCGGCGCAGCTCGCCGCTCTTTGCCAACACGGCGCATTTCTAGCCAAGGCATCTTGACCGCGCCCGGCAAACCGGAGACGAGAGGCGGTCAGCAGGGAGGACGGCATGACCGAGGAACTCACCCATTTCATCGGCGGACAGCATGTGAAGGGCACCTCCGGCCGGTTCGGAGACGTGTTCAACCCAGCCACCGGAGAGGTGCAGGCCCGCTGCCCGCTCGCCAGCGCAGCCGAGGTGCGCGCCGCGGTCGAAAACGCTGCCGCCTCACAGCCGGCCTGGGCCGCCCAGAACCCGCAAAAACGCGCCCGCGTGATGATGAAGTTCGTGTCGCTGCTCCAGCGCGATATGGACAAGCTGGCCGAGGCGCTCTCACGCGAGCATGGCAAGACCATTCCGGACGCGCGCGGCGATGTGCAGCGCGGCCTGGAGGTGGCCGAGTTCTGCATCGGCACCCCCCATCTCCTGAAGGGCGAGTACACCGAGGGTGCGGGGCCCGGCATCGACATGTTCTCGATGCGCCAGCCGATCGGGGTCACCGCCGGCATCACGCCGTTCAACTTCCCCGCGATGATCCCGATGTGGAAGTTCTGCCCCGCCATCGCCTGCGGCAATGCCTTTGTGCTGAAACCCTCCGAGCGCGACCCCTCGGTGCCGCTGATGCTGGCCGAGCTGATGATGGAGGCCGGCCTGCCCGCTGGCGTCCTGAACGTGGTCAACGGCGACAAGGAGGCGGTCGACGCCCTGCTCGATGACGACGATGTGGGGGCGATCGGCTTTGTCGGCTCGACCCCGATCGCGCATTACGTCTATTCCCGCGGCACGGCCAACGGCAAGCGCGTCCAGTGCTTCGGCGGCGCCAAGAACCACATGATCGTCATGCCCGACGCGGACATGGACCAGGCCGTCGACGCGCTGATCGGTGCGGGCTACGGCGCGGCGGGCGAGCGCTGCATGGCCGTCTCGGTCGCCGTGCCCGTTGGCGAGGAGACGGCCGACCGCCTGGTCTCCAAACTCGCCCCCCGGGTCGAGAGCCTCAAGATAGGTCCCTATACCGCTGGCGAAGATGTGGACTTTGGCCCGCTCGTGACGCGCGAGGCGCATACCCGTGTCCGGGGCCTGGTCGACCGCGGCGTCGAAGAGGGCGCCGAGCTTGTCGTCGATGGCCGCGGTTTCTCGCTCCAGGGCTATGAGAGCGGCAATTTCATCGGCGGTTGTCTGTTCGACCGTGTGACCCGGGACATGGACATCTACAAAACCGAGATCTTCGGCCCCGTCCTGTCGACCGTCCGCGCGGCAAGCTATGAGGAGGCGATCGGCCTCGCCATGGACCACGAATACGGGAATGGCGCGGCGATCTTCACCCGTGACGGCGACACGGCCCGCGATTTCGTGAACCGGATCAACATCGGCATGGTCGGCGTGAACGTCCCGATCCCGGTGCCCTTGGCCTATCACACCTTCGGCGGCTGGAAGAAGTCCGTCTTCGGTGATCTGAACCAGCATGGCCCGGACGCCTTCCGGTTCTACACGCGGACCAAGACCGTGACGTCGCGCTGGCCCTCAGGCGTGAAGGAAGGCGCCGACTTCTCCATCCCAACCATGGAGTAAGCCCCCTCTTGCGGCGAAGGCGGCCCCGTACCGCCTCCACGCGCCCAGACCGCGCGGCAGTGCACTCTTGCGACCAGCGCTGATCAAAGATACTCAAGGCGCCACGGAGAGGTGGCCGAGCGGTCGAAGGCGCACGCCTGGAAAGCGTGTATACCGGAAACGGTATCGCGGGTTCGAATCCCGCTCTCTCCGCCA
>JBCCZI010000114.1:0-13683 GCA_039187815.1 Pseudomonadota bacterium
CCGGCTCCCTGCCCTGCCTGAGAATGACCCTCGGTTTCTCCGAGCCTACGCGGACGCTGCGGAGGGCGCGCAGAAGGCTGCCAAGGGCACGGTCGCCGATCTGGTGGACGAGTACATCAAGAGCCCCGAATGGGCCGCCCTGGGCCGCCTGACACGCGAGCAGCGGGAACGCTTCCTGCTGGCGATCCACAAGGACCGTGGGGCTGCGCCGATCATCGGCATTCGTGCGCAACACATCCGGGCTGATCTGGCCGACATGCCGCCGCACAACGCCCGTCACCGGCTCACCGCGTGGCGCACGATGCTGACCTTTGCCGTCGATCGCGGGAAGCTCGACACCAATCCGGCTCGCGATGTGCGGGTGAAACTGCTGAAGTCTGAGGGCTTCCCGCCCTGGTCCCGCGAAGAGATCGACCAGTACCGCGCCGCAATCGAGATCGGCACGTCCTACCGCCTCGCTTTCGAGCTTGCCCTGTGGGTCGGGTGCCGCCGGTCGGACCTGTGCCGCCTCGGGCGGCAGATGGTCGATGCTCGCGGCTGGCTGTCGTTCCATCAGCAGAAGACGGGCGGGCTGGTCGAGGTTCCTCTGTCGGTCCTGCCCGCCGAGTGCGAGCCCTTCGGCGAGGATTGGGAACACCTGCAAGCCGTTCTAGCCGCCTGCCCGCCGCGCATGGTCTGGCTGCAGACCGACTACGGCAAGCCGCGTAGCCCGAACGCCGTGACCAACTGGTTCGCCACCTCTGTGCGCAAGGCGGGGATCGAGGGGCGCAGCGTTCACGGGCTCCGCAAGTCGCGGGCAATCGCACTCGGCGAGGCCGGATGGTCAGAGCTTCGTATCAAGGCTTGGACCGGCCACGAGAGCCTAGAAGAAGTCCAGCATTACACCCTTGGCGCCCGCAACCGCGCGCTGATTGAGGGGAACGCTCCGAGTACAAAAAGTGGAACGTCAGCCGGTGCGCGTTCCAAAAAGGCGAAATAACCTTGGATTATCAATCACATAGTTCTGGGGTGGTAGGCCCGGAGGGACTCGAACCCCCAACCAAACCGTTATGAGCGGTCTGCTCTGACCAATTGAGCTACAGGCCCGTCGGGAGTGCTCTTAGGCCTTGGCGACCCGCTGGGTCAACCGCTCTGACACCGCGGGCCGGTCACGACTTGGGCCGGCTGTCTCTCAGCCTCTGGAGAATGGCATCTTGCGCCTCCGCATCAATGGAAGCTGCCCGCTCCCAGAGCGCCCGTGCCGCATCCTCCAGCCGTTTACGCTCGGCGAGCACCGCCTCGAGGCGTGCTTCGAGTTCACTCAGCCCTCCTCCCTCTTGCCCGATCGTGAGGCTGCGCGAGATGGACGGGTCCGCCGCCGCCTCGGCGATCTGCTGGCGAAGTGCATCGGCTTCCGCGCTCTTTGCAACGGCCTCGACGCGGGCCGCATCGCCTTGGTCGATCAGCGCCTGGGCCTCGGCAGAGATGCCCGTGCTCGCCAGATGCCACGCGGCGGCCGCCGCCACGGCAAGGAGAAAAACGGACAGAAGCAAACGATAGGGCACAGCTATTGTTGTCCTCGAATGGCGTCGACGACGGTGCGCAGATGCGCGCGATAGAGCGCCTCGAGCGTCCCGTCAGAGCTGATCAATACATGGCCCACATTGTGTCTCAGCAACAGCCCCCCTTCCGCAAGGGCGATGGCGATCTTGCGGCAGCTCTCGGGCGCCATGGCCTCGGCCAGAAGCCGCCCCAACGACGACTGATCGAGATAGAGCGCCCCCGCCGGAGAGACCACGCCGATGAAGTTCATCTGCTCTTCGGTGAAGATCGCCGCCTCTATCCGCTGGGGCGTGAGGCCAAGGGCGCGCATGCGGGGCGGGTCATCGAGATAGCTCTGCATCGCGCTGTTGTGCTGGTCAAGAAAGCCTCGGAACCGATCAGCGTCGCGGAGGCCAAGCTCTTCGACCAAATAGAAAAATTCGGCGATCTGGGCGGCACCCTCGCTGCGGACCAAGCTCACGTAGTCGCGAAGCAGCCCACCGTCGCGGTCGCGGCGTTTGTCCGGGGCCGCCTCGGCTGCCCGGTCGGCCAGCGCGCGAAAGAACTGCGCGCGGCCGGCGCGCAGGGCCGCTAGGCAGGTCAGTTCATCCGTCTCCACCATGTCTGACGGCACGGGTCTCCCCCCAGTGATCCGAGCGTGCTGCCCCAAAACTTGGGAAGCCTACCAGATCGCGTGAGGCGATCGTCAATCCTTGCAAGGCGCCCAGGCGGTGGGATTCGTCCAACAAGCTTGGATTTGGTGTCGGTTCTGGTGCCCCCACGTAAGTCCGGCGCAACAGAGAACGCGCGGCCAGATCGGCCGGCCCCTGCCCCAAGGCGGGGAAGTCCCCGGGCGAGGCGTGTCAGAGAAGGAGTTATTCGATGACCGACAAGACCATTGAGATCAGCGATTTTCGCGATGCAGTTTCCAACTTTGCCGATTTCCTCGACGGTGACAGCGATCTGGTTGACGCTGTCCAGACGGTGACCTCGTCGGTTGACTTCGGGATCAATCTGCCGGGCCGCATCGAATTTTCGATGCGGGTCTTTCAGGACGGTCTGACGCTGCCCAACGCAGTGACGGCCGCGCTCAGCTTTGCCCCCTTTGGCATCGGCACGGCGGTGCGCAAGACCGATCAAGTGGCAGACCGGGTCGTCGACCGGCTCGAGCCCACGCGCCAGAAGCTGGAAGAGGCGGACACCAAGCTCAAACCCTTTATCGAGCAGTTCTCGAACGTCTCGACCGCGGCGTCGGCCATCAAGTACACGCTCGATGGCGCAGTGGTGATGTCCGAGAACCTGCTCGACACCGCAGACTATATCCTGGATGCCCTAACGGCGGAAACCGCGCCCGAGGGCAGCCGGCTTGCTGAGCGGCTCGACACGGTCGCCGAGTTCCTGGGTGACTTCAACGATTTCCACGACGATCTGTTCAACGGCGCCAAGGTCATTCTGGACGATGTCGCCGCGGTGATCGACGAGACGGTCGGCAGCCTGCCAGTGGGTGTCATCGATGATGCGCTCGAGACGGTGGGCAAAGTCTTCAGCCCGGTCTCGAACGCACTGCAGAGCGTCGAAGACGCGCTCTGCAAGACCTTCACCGTCGTTCCCGGCGTGCCGGCGCTCTACGGGCCGAACCCGATCGCCTTCCTGCCCGGCCAGCCGGACCGCATTCAGATCACCCCGGCGATCCCGGCGCTGCGCGTGAACGTCTGCGACGTGATCGAGACGCTCGGCAACCAGATCGGCATCGTGCAAGACTTCGTCGAGAACCTGATCCTCGATGTGCTCTCGAAACTGGGGCTTGATCTGCGGGCGGCCGTCGACGCGCTCGAGGGCAAGCTTATGGCGCCGTTCTCGGATCTGCTCGAGGCGGTCGCGAATATGGCGGACCGGATCGACCACATCGCCGATGTCGTGGCCGAGGCGATCCAGAAGGTGGGCGATTTCTTTGCGGACCTCGGCGACCGGCTGCGCGATGCGATCGACCAAGTTGTGCTGTTCGAGGCGGGCCAAGTGGGCGACGAGTCCCCCGATGGCAACGACGATGTGCTGTTTGGCCGGACGCAGCCCGACCAGAACCCGCTTGCCCCGTCCTTTGCCACCAGCGGCGTGACCGATGAGGTCGAGGACGGCATCTTCGGCCGAACGGGCAATGATGAACTCTACGGCCTTGGCGGCGATGACTTCCTGTTTGGTGGCGAGGGCGAGGATACGCTCGACGGCGGCACCGGAGACGATGAGAATTATGGCGGCGAGGGCGACGACACCTATGTCTTCACCGGCGATTTCGGCGATGACTTCGTCAGCGATGAGGCCGGCGCCTCGACCCTGCAGTTCGATGCGGGCACCGAGATCAGCTATTCTCAGCAAGCGAACGGCGATCTGCTGATCGAGACCGCCAATGGCACGGTCCGCGTGGACGGCTTCTATGAGGGCGACCAGCGCGCGACGACCACCATCCGCGTGGGCGAGACCGAGAGCAAGATCAACACGGCGCCGACGGCCTTGGCCCTTGCGGGGGCGGCTGTGGCCGAGGATGCGGCGGTGGGCGCGGTCGTCGGCAGACTCTCGGCCACCGATGCGGACGGCGATGCGCTGAGCTATCGCCTGACCGAGGATGCCGGAGGCCGGTTCGCCATCGAGGGCAACCAGCTGGTGGTCGCGGCTGGGCTCGATTTTGAGACCGCGTCGAGCCACAGTCTCACCATCGAGGCCGATGACGGCTATGGCGGCACGGTGAGCCAGACGGTCTCCGTAAACGTTGAGGACGTCTTCGAGCCCGGTCTGCCACCCGAGGCGCTGGCTCTCAATGGCCAGAGGGTGGCTGAGGACGCGGCCCCCGGCACCGAAGTCGGCCGGCTCTCGGCCACCGATCCCGAAGGCGAGACGCTGAGCTACAGTCTGGTCGACGATGCCGAGGGCCGCTTCGCCCTGGACGGCGCCCGGCTGATGACCGCCGACAGCTTCGACTTCGAGACCCAGAGCAGCCACGAGATCACCGTCGAGGTGAGCGATCCGGCCGGCAACACCGATGTCGAGCGCTTTGACATCGCCGTCACCGATGTGGCCGAGGCGCCGGGGTCTGGCCCCGAGCCTGTGCTGCCTGGCGAGCCGGCGCCGCTGCCAGAGCCCGTTCCGACCCCAGGCCTGGAGCCGGTCAACGGCACCAACAGCGATGACGCCTTTGCCCTCGACGCCGCCGGTGGTCGGTTTGTGATGGGACAAGGCGGCACCGACACCGTGCGCTACCCGGCGTCCCGCTCCGACGTTCAGGACGAGGCCAATGGCAGCGGCGGCGCCTCGATCCAGCTGCCGGGCGGGATGGACATGCTGGACAGCGTCGAGCGGGTTGAGCTTGACGATGGCACCCTGCTGTTCGATCTGCGCGACGACGCGGCCTTTACCTACCGGCTTTATGCCGCCTCGCTGGGGCGCACGCCGGACGAGGGCGGGCTGCGCTTCTGGGACGGTCAGCTCGAGGCCGGCATGAGCCAGAAAGCCCTGGCCCAGGCCTTTGTCGACAGCCCCGAGTTCTCGCAACGCTTTGGTGGCGAGGACCCGAGCGACGAAGACTATGTGGACGCGCTCTACACCAATGTGCTTGGCCGCGATGCGGATGGTGGGGGCAAGGCGTTCTGGGAAGACGCGCTCGGCGATGGCCGCATCGGCGAGGCCGACACCCTGATCGCCTTTGCCAACAGCCCCGAGAACATGGCGAAGACGGCGGACGACTACGACGACGGCGTCTGGGTGGTGTAATCCGCACCCCCACCCAGGGCCTGGAGCGGCGTCGCATCCCTGCGGCGCCGTTTTGGCGTGGTGGCTCAGCGAGCGTTCTCGTACCAGGCGGCGATCAGGGCGCGCTCCTCAGGCTCCATATAGGTGACGTTGGCCGGCGGCATGGCGTGACTGATCCCGGCATGCAGATAGATCGCCCTGGCTTGGGCGGCAATCTGTGCCTCGGTTTCCAGATAGACGGCCTTTGGCGCGACCCGGAGGCCATCCCAGACCGGCTCGGCCGCATGGCACATCGCGCACCGGCCGAGCACAACCCAATGCACCTCCTCGAACTCGGCCGCCGCCAGGAAGGGGGCGAGACGATCGGCCGCCGCCTCGCGCGGGCCCGGCGGCGGGGCCATCGAGAGCCAGAGGATCGCGCCGAACAGGACCGCGGTTGCCCCCCATGTCCACCAGGGCCGTCCGCCGCCTGCATGCATGGTGTTGAAGAAATGCCGGATGGTGACACCCATCAGAAACACCAAGCTGGCGATCAACCAGTTCCACGGTGTTGCAAAGGCCAGCGGATAGTGGTTGGAGAGCATCAGGAACACGACCGGCAACGTCAGGTAATTGTTGTGTGTCGAGCGGAGCTTGGCGATATTCCCGTATTTCGGATCCGGCGCGCGCCCCGCCTTCAGATCGGCCACGACGATGGTCTGATTGGGAATGATGATCAGGAAGACGTTCGCCGTCATGATCGTGGCCGTCACCGCGCCTAGATGCAGCAACGCCGCGCGCCCCGTAAAGATCTGCGTCAGCCCCCAGGACAGTGCGACGAGGATGGCGAAGAGAACCAGCATCAAGACCGTCGGCCGCTCGGCCAGGGCCGATTTGCAGAGCGCATCGTAGAGCAGCCACCCGAGCACCATCGACCCGGCCGACAGCGCCACCGCCTGCCACAGTGCGAGATCCGCCTTCTCGCGGTCGATCAGGTAGAGCTCGGCGCCGGCCCAATAGACCACCGCCAGCAGGGCCGCGCCCGAGAGCCAGGTGGCGTAGCTCTCCCATTTGAACCAGGCCAGCCGCTCGGGCATGTGCGCGGGTGCCACCATGTACTTCTGGATGTGATAAAATCCGCCGCCATGGACCTGCCAGGCGTCCCCGCCGACGCCCTCGCTCAGATGCGCCCCGCGCCGCAGCCCAAGATCCAGCGCGATGAAGTAGAATGAGGATCCGATCCACGCAATCGCCGTGATGACATGGAGCCAACGCAGCGCGAAACTCAGCCAGTCGAGCAGCAAAGCCTGATCCACTGCTAGCTCCCGCGATAGGTTGAGTACCCAAAGGGCGAGAGCAATAGCGGCACGTGGTAATGCGCCGCTTTGGTCATAGCAAAGCGAACCGGCACGGTGTCGAGAAACGCATCGCTGAGCCCCTGCGCCCGCAGGTAGTCGCCCGCGTGAAAGGTGAGCTCGTAGAGGCCCGGCGCGAAGGCATCCGCGGCCAAGATTGGCACCTCGGTCCGCCCATCGGCATTTGTCACAACCTCGGCCAGGCGCCTGCGCTCGGCCACCTCCAAACGGTGAAGCGTGATCGGCAATCCCGAGGCCGGGCGTCCCTGTGCGGTGTCAAGCACATGGGTGGTCAGATATCCAGGCATCCCGTCCTCTCCCTCGGGGCTTGCACCATCCGGGCGAACCCGCCTCAATGGCCGCAGGCGCCCGGCACGGAGGATCCCATGAACCGCTACCCCCGCGATCTCTTGGGCCACGGTCCGACCCCACCCGATGCAGCATGGCCCGGCGGCGCTCGAATCGCCATCCAGATCGTGCTGAACTATGAGGAAGGCGGCGAGAATTGCCTGCTGCACGGCGACGCGGCCTCGGAGGCCTTCCTGTCCGAGATCGTGGGCGCCGCCGCCTGGCCCGGACAACGCCACTGGAATATGGAGACGATCTACGACTACGGCGCCAGGGCCGGGTTTTGGCGCTTGCACCGGCTGTTTACGGGCCTTGGCATCCCTATCACGGTCTACGGCGTCGCTACCGCCTTGGCGCGTGGCCCCGAACAGGTGGCCGCGATGCTCGAGGCGGACTGGGAGATCGCAAGCCACGGGCTGAAATGGGTCGAGTACAAGGACCACTCCGAGGCTGAAGAGCGAGCCGCCATCGCCGAGGCCAAGGCGCTCCACACCGCGGTGACCGGCACCCCGCCGCGCGGCTGGTATACCGGGCGCTGCTCGATGAACACTGTGCGGCTGATCGCCGAAGATGGCGGTTTCGCCTATCTGGCCGACAGCTATGCGGACGATCTGCCCTACTGGCAGTCGGTGGGGGGACGCGCACAGCTGATCGTCCCCTATACCCTCGATGC
Organism: Pseudomonadota bacterium; assembly: GCA_039187815.1. GTDB lineage: Bacteria > Pseudomonadota > Alphaproteobacteria > Rhodobacterales > Rhodobacteraceae > Thermohalobaculum. The sequence goes on from JBCCZI010000114.1 coordinate 7,618, forward strand.
CAACGACATGCGCTTTGCAACGCCCCAGGGGTTCAACTCGGGCGATCAGTTCGAGGCATATCTGCGCGATAGCTTCGATGAGCTCTATGCCGAGGGTGTCGCTGGTGCACCCAAGATGCTGTCGATCGGGCTGCATTGCCGGCTGGTCGGCCGTCCCGGCCGGATCGCGGCCCTGCGGCGCTTCCTCGCCTATACGCAAAGCCATGCGGATGTCTGGTTCGCCCGGCGCATCGACATCGCGGAGCACTGGCACAGCCTCCATCCACCGCCCTCTTCCTCTGCCGAGCGGCCGAGTGCCCTGCCCCGCGACGCCTTTGTGGCGCGCTTCGGCGACGTCTTTGAGCACTCACCTTGGATCGCTGAGCGGGCCCATGCGCTCGAACTCGGCGCGGCCCATGACACGGCGCGCGGGTTGTTGAGCGCGCTGGCCCGGGTATTCCGGACCGCGCCCCCCGAGGAACGCCTGTCGGTGTTGCGCGCGCACCCTGATCTGGCGGGTCGGTTGGCCCAGGCACACACGCTCACCGAGGCCTCGGCGCGCGAACAGGCCGCCGCCGGTCTCGACACCCTGACCGAGGCGGAGCGCAGCGCCCTCACCGACCTCAACGCGCGCTACACCGCGCGCTTTGGGTTTCCTTTTATCCTCGCGGTGCGAGAGCACGACAAGGCCGGCATTCTCGCGACCTTCGAGCGCCGCCTCGGCCAAAGCCCAGAAAAGGAGTTCGCCGAGGCGTGCACGCAAGTCGAGCGGATTGCCCTTCACCGCCTCCGCGCCATGCTGCCACAATGACCATGCTGTTGGCCGAGCCCCTGACCGCCGCCGCGTTCAAGCCCTTCGGAGAGGTGATTGCGCTTGGGTCCGTCCCGCCCCTCTCGATCAACGAGGGGCGGTGCCGCCGCTACACCGACCTCGCCCACCTGGACGTGGCCGAGGGCCGGGTCGGCCTCAGCCTCTTCCAGGCCGAGATCCGCGGGGTCCCGTTGCCCGTCGGGTTGCTTGAGCGTCATCCCCTCGGCTCCCAGGCTTTTCTGCCGCTCGGCGGGTCAGAGTGCTTGGTCGTCGTGGCGCCGGACATCGGCGGACGACCTGGCGACCCGGTCGCCTTTCACGCCCGGGCCGATCAGGGGGTGAATTATGCCCGTGGCACCTGGCACGGGGTCTTAGCGCCCATCTCTGGCTCGGGCCTGTTCGCCGTTGTGGATCGGATCGGGGCTGGCGCCAATCTCGAGGAGGTCCGCCTCAACCCAGGGCTCCGCATCTCGCTCCCACGGCGCGAAACTTTGGCGAGACCATAAGCGCCTCACTAGAATCTAGACAAACGCGAAATCGATAGATGGAGCGATTGCGTCACAATGTCGGCTCTATTTGGACCAGATTGCGGCAAGCCTTCGCGCGCCCAATGGGCCAACCAAGGCGAATCTTATCATCCAGATATAAGACTTTTCCCTCATCATATTGTCAAGAAATAGCTTTTTTCCATTCATCGCAATGCGCACCCCACGGGGGAAACGGCTTGGTCTTTTCCCGTTTAGGTTGATATACTCAACCCAGGGAGTGAGTGCGAAACGCGTTCTACCAGGCCAACAGGCCGCTTAGCGGATCCCCAACAAACTGGTTCCTTTGGAAGCAAAGCGCAGCGCATCTGGGCGACGCGAGCCGTCCGTCTGCGCGCGAACGACGGAGAAACGCCGTGAACACCTACTTCCCCTATTTCGACCCGGCCGATGAAGACACGCCGGATGGCATGACCGTCACAACCGCGGCAAGCGCGGTCTCGGGCGTCCCGGCGGAGGGCACCGGCCTTTCCGGTCTTGCCTATGCGCCCGGCGACAGCATCTGGTCGGTCACGCGGCTGCAGGAGATCATCGCCGCCAACGCCCCGGATGCGAGCTTTACGACCACCGAGTTCGGCTATGCCGCGCGAAAGAGCGACACCTCGCTGGCGGAGTTCCTGGACCATGATGCGGCCAGCATCCAAGGAGACGGCGGCATCGAGATGGGCCCCTCGGGCCTTGCGATCACGGGCTATGTCTACATCCCGCCCGGCGTGCATGAGGTCGCGATCACCTCGGATGACGGGTTTGCGCTGAGCCTCGGCGGCGTCGAGTTCAGTCGCTTTGAGAGCGGGCGCGGAACCGAGACCACGGCGCGTGTCGCCGAATTCGCCGGTGGGCTCTACGAGATGGAGCTGCTCTATTTCGACCAGGGCGGCGGCATGTCGCTCTATATGGAGATCGACGGTTTTCCGGTCGACCAAAGCGCCTTCTACCAAGACCCATCCGACTTCACAGATCCGCCGGGGGGCACCCCGCTGGTGCCGGTCGACGAGTACCACCCCTCGCATTTCATCGGCACCGAAGTGCTCGATGATGGCCAGACGCCCTCGGGCAATGGCGGGCGCAATGTGCTGCAGGGTGATGCCGGCGACGAGATGATTTCGGGCGGCGGCGGCGATGACCAGATCCACGGCGGCTATGGCGACGATATGATCGATGGCGGCGCTGGCAATGACGTGCTCGACGGCGGCCGCGGATCGGATTGGGTCAAGGGCGGCGCGGGCGACGATGTGATCATCAGCCGTGCCGATGGCGGCGAGCAGCGCATCGGCCAGATCGCCGTCGACGAGATCGGCCGTCCCGATGGCGGCGAGGTCAACTATGACCGCGAGAAGCTGATCGGCTGGGAGAACCAGGCCCTGGTGGCCGATGACATCCTCGAGGGCGGCAGCGGCCGCGACGTCTTCCTGATCTCGCCCCAGATCAACGCCAAGCTCGAGATCATCGAAGAGCATGTGCGCAGCGATGGCAGCATCAACTGGGCCGGTGTCGCCGGCGAGAACGATGAGCTGCACGACCACTGGGTCGACATCTTCGGCATCGACATCATCGCCGACTACAATGCCGAGGACGACCAGATCGCGGTCATCGGGCACACGGCCAATGTCTATGTCTCGCACCGCGACACCGATGGGGACGGGGACGAGGAGAGCATCGTCACGGTTATCTCCAAGCAGCACGGTGGCGGCGGGGCCCATGACGAGGACCTGATCGGCCAGTTGATCGTCCACGGCGACCGGGTCGAGAAGGACGACATCATCACCGACGACAACGTCACCTACGGCATCGTCGAGGGCATCTCGGACGTGGCAGAGGCGATCTTCCCCGTGGGCGAGACCAAGACCACACCGATCAGCGCGGGGGCTTCTTCCGGCGCGATCACCGGGCTCGATGAGAATGGCAACGAGGTGATCTTCGGCTATGACACCCGCGATGCGGGCGCGACGGTCAACTCTGAGGCGAACTACGGCACCATCACCGGCAGCCCCGAGGATTTCGTCGACAATCCCTTCCTGGCACAGGCCGCACCGGGGTTCGCCGATCCGACCGCGAGCGCTGAGGAGCAGCCGCCGACCCGCTATCCCTTCGAGCCGCTCGGCTTCGAGGCGGCCCCCGGCGGCGGCGAGACCAAGACCGGCGGCGGCGGCAATGATCTGATCGAGCCCACCGCCCCGGCCGACCCCATGCCGGCGGCGATCGCGGCCTGGAGCTTCTCGGGCTCGGACGGCGTCTATGACGATGCCAAGGGTGGCCCCGAAGCGCGCGCCTACACGCTCTATGAGAACCAGGCGCTGCTGCGCACCGACGGCGTGGTCGCGGGCCCGTCCGGTGCCATGGATGCCTTGTCGTTCAATGGCGAGGACCAATACGCCTTCATCCAACATGACAAGAGCGTGCAGATCTCGCAGGGCACGTTCAGCATCTGGGCCAAGCCCGACGATCTCTCGGACTGGAGCGGGATCGTCACCAAAGACCATACCGGCACCAAGGAGGGCGGGCACTTCCGCCTTGGCCACACCAATGAGGGTGGGCTCTATCTGCGCATGGCGCCCGGCGATGGCGGCGGCAACAAGGCCTGGAAGACCGGCCCCCTACTGTCCGAAGGCCAGTGGCAGCACATCGCCGTCAGCTTCGGTGCCGAGGGCGTAACCGTCTATCTCGACGGCCAGGCGATCCCCAACGGTGCCTGGCAATCGATGGAAGGCGATGTGCCGAACCCCGGCGTCTACAACGAGGCCTATCTGATCAACAACCAAGAGCCTTGGATCCTGGGGGCCGACAGCTACCGGGCCGAGTACAACGAGACCGCGCAGCTCTTCGCCTTGGACGATGAGGATCTGCAAAAGCCGTTCGAAGGGGCCATCGCGAACTTCTCCGTCTTTGGCGGCTTCGAGGAGACCGATGTCCTGAGCCCGGCCGAGGTGGAGACCCTGGCCAATCCAGCCTTCGACCCCGCCTCGATTCCCGGCGAGACCGGACCCCAGCCGATCCAGACCGCCGATGACAGCTTCTCGGGCGGCGGCGGCAACGACACCATCCTCGGCGAGGGCGGCGACGATACGCTGAACGGCGGCGACGGCGATGACAGCATCGAGGGCGGCTATAACGACGACCTGATCGACGGCGGTGCGGGCAATGACACGCTGGATGGCGGACGCGGCTCGGACCTCTTGATCGGCGGCAGCGGCAACGATGTGCTGCGCGCGACCTCTGATGCAGGCGAGGACCGGGCGGCCCAGCTCCTCTCGGACACTGGAAACCAGCGCGATCCGCTGTACATTGACCCCGAGACCTACAAGCTATGGGACTGGTCCGATCAGCCCTTTGTGGCCGACGATATCCTCGTCGGCGGTGAGGGCGAGGACCACTTCCTTTTCGAGCTCCAGATCAACGGCACCATGCAGGCGATCATGGACAACGTCCTAGACGATGCCCGCATGATCCGCTGGCACGGGGTCGCCGGTGAGAACCGCTATATCCACGAGCACTGGGTCGACTCGATCGGCATCGACGTGATCGCGGACTTCAATGCCGACGAAGACCAGATCTCGGTGTTGGGCCACACGACCAATGTGCGCGTCAGCTATGTCAGCCATGACAGTGATGGCGATGGGCAGTCGGACAGCATCCTGTCGGTGATTGAGGCCTATTCCCAGCAGGGCAATGGCGGCGGCGCCCATGACGAGGATCTGCTCGGCTATATCGTCGTCCACGGCGACATGGTGACCGAGGACATGATCACCACCGATGCCGGTGTGCACTACGGCATCGTGCGGACAATCGACGAGTTGCAGGAAGGTTTTGCCCCCACCGGCGAGACCCGCACAAACTCTATCGGCGGAGAGGAGGTACTCGGCCTCGACACCCGCCATCTCGACGGCGACCCGATCGGCTCGGACCCGCTGGCCTATGCCGAGAACCCTTATGAGGCTATCGCCGAGCAATATTACGACGACGAGACGCTTGGCGATGCGGGACCGCTGGCCGCCATTGTCGACGCGCCGGCGACAGTCACTTATGCGAATGACAGCACGGTGACCATTCCGCACTCGAGCGCGCAGGCGCGGGATGAGGGCACCTGGGCGCTCAGCTTTGTGGCAGCCGATCCCTCGGACGGCAACCAGGCGCTCCTGTCGAAAGACCATTCGGGCAACAAGACCGGCGGGCACCTGACCATCTATCTTGAGGGGCAGTACCTCAAGCTGCGCTTCCAGGACGATGGGAACCAGAGCACCTACCTCAAATACAGCGATGCCAAGATCCAGGCGGGCCAGCAGTACACCATCGCCTTCACCTTCACCGAGGAGACGATCGCGCTCTATGTAAACGGCGAACTGGTCGATGCCGACGAAGGCTTTGATGGTGGTATGAGCGGCAACACAGAGGACACGGTTCTCGGTGCCTCCACCCGGACCCGTCAGGGCGACAACGACAACCTGCAATGGTTCTTCGATGGCGAGATCGGCGATGTCGCTATGCTGGACCGCGCCTTGTCGCCGCTGGAGGCCCTGCTGCTCTCCGAGGCTGGCGGCGACATAGACGCGATCCTTGCCGGCGCCGGCGGTGACACAGGCGACGACGACACCGGCGATGACGACACAGGCGACGACGACACAGGCGACGACGACACAGGCGACGACGACACAGGCGACGACGACACAGGCGACGACGACACAGGCGACGACGACACAGGCGACGACGACACAGGCGACGACGACACAGGCGACG
>JBCCZI010000115.1:0-13373 GCA_039187815.1 Pseudomonadota bacterium
CCGGCCGGATTCGCGGTCTGATTGGCGATGCTGACCGACCGTTTTGCCCCCAGCCCGACCGGAGCCCTGCATCTCGGCCATGCCTTCAGCGCGCTTCTTGGTCATGACGCAGCCCGGGCGGCGGGGGGACGGTATCTCCTCCGCATGGAGGATCTCGACCGAGGGCGTGTGCGCCCGGGCTGTGCCGAGGCCATCTGCCGGGATCTTGCCTGGATTGGCATCCATTGGGACGGGCCCGTATTGGCGCAATCGACGCGGAGGCCGGCCTACGCAGCGGCCCTCGACCGCCTTGGCCGAGCGGGATTGACCTATGCCTGCGCCTGCTCGCGGAAAGACATTGCCGAGGCCGCCGCGGCGCCCCACGGAGGCGCCCACGGGCCAGACGGCGTGCGCTATCCGGGGACCTGTCGAACCAAGGGGCTGGCGCCTGGCCCCGGGCTTGCCATGCGCTTGGATATGGCCTCTGCCATCTCGGCGCTTGGCGGCACTCAGGCGGTCGCCTCGCTTGGGTTCACAGAGCTGGGCGCGGGCCCGCACGCCGAGAGCGGGCGCATCACGCTTGATCCGGCGTGGTTGGTGGAAGTTGCCGGCGATCCGGTTCTGGCCCGCCGCGACGGCACGCCCGCCTATCACTTGGCCGTGGTCGTGGATGATGCGGCCCAGGGTGTCTCGATGGTCACGCGTGGCGAGGATTTGTTTGCCGCCACGGCGATCCACCGGTTGCTGCAGGCATTGCTTGATCTTCCCGTGCCAAGCTACAGGCATCACAAGTTGATCTGTGATGAGGCCGGGCGGCGCTTGGCCAAACGGGATGATGCCCGCGCGCTCTCGAGCCTACGGGAGGGCGGCGCGACGCCGGCGGATGTGCGGGCCATGATGGGCCTGGACTGACCGATCACTCGGTCGGCCCAAGCTGCTGCAGAAAATCCTCCCGCGGCTGTTCGGCGCTGCCCCGGAAGAGCCCGCGCAAAAAGCCCGGCGTAAGAACCGAAAGCGGGTTCACCGTGAATTCTGGCGCGTCCAGTTTACCTTGCACCTGAAAGGTCATGGCGAGGATGCCCTCGCCTCGACCACCCGATAGGATGGAGCCGATCAAAGGGATCTCATCCAAAGCCCCGGTCAACGCGTAGGCAGGAGAGATCACGCCGGCCAGGGCCACCTGTTCCGAGGTTTCGTCCACCGTGCCCTTGACCTTGATCGCCAGCAGGGCGGATCGCGCCACCGAGTCGCCCAAGGTCAAGCGGCCGTCTGAATAGCTGAAGGGGATCTCGATATCGTCGAAGGCCAACCCACCGTCTTGCACCGCCTCCGCCGCGTCCGAGACGCCGCCCTCCTCCAGGATCGAGCCAAAGGTGCCGTCGCTGCGCACGACAACATCGGTGATGCGGGCCATGCCGCGGGCATCGACGCCGGTCTCGGGCTTGAGCCGCGCATCGATCGCCAGGTCGCCCCCGCGCCCTCCGGTGAAGAGGCCAATTGCTCCGAGAAGACGGCCCGCATCCTCGGATCGCAGGCTGACAAAGGCCGGCTCGCCCGAATTGCGGGCATACGTGGCGGCAAAGGGCGCAGCACCGCCAACGCGCCCCTCGAGCTCGAGCTTGGTCGCCCCGTCGGCGTTGCGGATCAGGAAACCGGAGGTCGGCGCGATCTCCAGCTTGGGCGTGAGGCGCAGCCGGTCGATTTGGGCGGTGAGCCGCAAGGGCGGGCCGTCGGCGGTCTCGGTATCCGTCGGCTCGGACACGAACTCCGACAGATCGAGCGTTGGGCCGGTGACCGCAACCTCGGTGACACCATCCGTTGCGCGCTTGATCGTGGCGGCGATCTCGGCGCGGTCGTCGAGGGTCAGCCGCTCCAAGACGCCCTCGATGATGGCCCCGCTGGCATCGAGACCGAGCCGGCCGGAGGCCTCGAGCCCCGCCGCGGTGATCTCGATGCGGTCCAAGGTGACCGCCTCGCCCAAACGGCCCTCGATGCGCAAGCGCCCGGGCTCCCCTGCCGGTTTGGCCCAGCGCAGGGCGGTTGCGTCCAACTCGGCCGGCGCGAGATCAACCTCAGCCGTCACCCGCGTGCCCTCGCTGTCGCCGGCCAGGCTGAGCCGAGCCAACGCCTCGCCGGATGTGAAGACAGGGTTGGGCACCCCGCGGGCCGCGAGGAAGTCCGGCGTCACCCGGCCGTCGATCTCCACATCGCGCGCGCCCGGGCCATCGCCATAGCGTTCGCGCCAGTCGACTGTCATGGGCGTCTCGCCGAGATCGACCACCCCGGCAATGCGCATTTCGCGCACATCCGCGGTCAGCGAGAGCTGGTCGGCCGTGATCGCGGTCGGTTGCCCACCAAGCGGGAGGGTCAGCGCCACATCGGACAGCGTGGAGACGGCGCCGACCTCGACATCGTCGAGCGCGAGGTCCGCCTCAAGCGGCAGACGGATCTGGGCGGTCACCTGGCTCTGACCGTCGGCGGCCCCGGGATCGATGCCAAGCCGGCTGACCAGCCCGAGCGGTGGTTCGTCGATCAGCGCGAGGACCGAGGACAGCGCTCCGCTCCCGGTCAGATCGATGTCGCCCCATGTGGTCTCGTCATCCAACCCGCTCAGATGCAGGCGCGAGCCGTCGAGCCGCACCGGCCTCCCCGATGCTGGTACCACCTGGCCTCGCTTCATGCTGAGCCAAAGATCATCCAAAGTCATGTGCGCGCGCCCCGAGGCATCCTCGATCGGGCTCATATCGCCGAGATAGCGGCTGGTCAGATCCGCATAGCGGAAATCGAGCGCAAGCTCGGTCTCGGGCCCGAGCCGCAGCTGCGCCACCAGCTCGGGCACGGAGCCCGAGACGAGATGCTCATCCACCCAAGCCCGCGCATTCCGGGCGGCGATGAGCGGCCAGTGGGCCTTGAGATCCGCCACGGTAATGGATTGGCCGGTGGCGCGGAGATCGGCCCGCCAGCTCTCTGGCCCGCGGCGGATGACGCCTTGCGCGCCGAGCACCATTTCATCGCGCCAAAGCGCCGCCTCTGAGAGTTGCGCCTGCCCGGCCGCTGGATCGATCAGGGCTGAGATCCGCCCGCCAGTAAATTCCAGGGGGGCCGAAAAAATGGATGGCTCGTCGATGCGCAACCGTTCGATGTCAAGCCCGATGCCGATTGGACCGGCGCTGAGCGGGTCGGCCTCGGTCACCACTTGCCCCGAGACGGCCATGTCCAAAGTGTCGCCCTTAAACTCGGCCCGGCTGATGCGCACGGCACCGGCGTGATCGGGCCCCTCGAAGGCCAGGTTCAGATGCTTGAAGGCCCGTGGTGTTCCATCGCCGAGGTAGAGGGCGCCCTCGTTGGCCTCGATGCGCCCCGAGAGCGGTCCAATCTGCCCGCCTTGCAACACGGACACCTTGAACATGCCGTCGATCGGCGCATCGACGGCACGCAGCCAGGCCAAGGGCTCGACCTGATCCGCAACGTCCTGGGGACGCAGGCGGCGCGTGCGGATGGTGAAATCGGTTCGGAAGGTGCCGCGCTTTCGGGTCGCGCCGACCGTCAGCCGCGTGCGCTGAGCCTCAGGCCCGAGACGATCACTGATCGAGGCCCGCATCAGGGCCCGCGCGCCCTCGCGCGTGCGCACCAGCCGCAGATCCGAGCCGCGGGTGTCCCAGCGCCGACCCGTGCGTGCATCAGCGTAAGTGAGATCGGCTCTTATGATCCCAAGCTCACCCAACTTCTCAAGCACCTGCGTTGGCTCGGCATCGCCGACGAACCCTCGCACGATGGTGGCAATCGCATCGGCACCGGGCTCGCCCGCTGTGCCGCCCCCGATCTCGATGCCCTGTCCAGCGCCGAGGCCAAAGCGAAAGCGGCCGTCGCGCCCTCGCTCGACCCGGGCCGAAGCGCCGATCAGCAGGATACGCGTCGGCTGGATCCGGCCCAGCACGAGATCCGCCGGGTCGAAGCGCGCAGCCAAGCGCGGGGCAGCCATCAGCACGCTCCCATCCGCGGCGCGCACCACAACATCCGTAAAGCTGAGCCCGGCTGGCTCATCGGGCGCGGCGAGGCTGAACTCGGCACCGCCGACCGAAACCATCGCGCCGTCGATGCGGTCGTTCACCTGATCCACCACCAAATCGGCGAGTGCCTGCACCGGCAGTGGCCCTTGTTGGAGGCGCAGATAGAGCAGGCTCGCGGCAACCAGCCCGAGCATTGCGAGCGCAAAGGCCATACGCAAACAGATCCGCAGGCCGCGGGTGCAGTGCCCGATCAACCCGCCTCGCGGTGCCTGCTCACGCTTGAAGGGACTGGCGGCCATGCGTTCCCATGTTTGCAGGCTGCGGAAGCGGCAGGCGCCATTTCGGCTTGTCGGCCCGCCTGTGCGCGATAGGTTGCGACGTCGGTACCCTGACGGCAACCCCAGTGACGTTCCCTTTGGCCCTGCACCGCCCGCCCCAGGCGGGATCAACCCAAGGAGCCCCCCATGACAGCCCTTCCCGAGATCGGCAAGACGGCGCCCGAGTTTTCGCTGCCCGGCAATGGCGGCACCACCCATGCGAGCGCCGATTACAGCGGCAAGACCGTGGTTCTCTACTTCTACCCCAAGGCGGACACCTCCGGATGCACGAAACAGGCGCTCGGGTTCACCGAGCATGGCGATGCCTTCGCGGATGCCGGTGCGGTCGTCTTGGGCGTCTCAAAGGACCCGGTCACCAAACTGGACAAATTCGTCGACAAGCATGGACTGACGGTCTCACTGCTGTCGGATGCCGAAAGCGAGCTCTGTGAGACCTATGGCGTGTGGGTCGAGAAAAGCATGTATGGCAAGAAATACATGGGCATCGAGCGATCGACTTTTCTGATCGGACCTGATGGCACGCTCCGCCAGGAGTGGCGGAAGGTCAAGGTGCCTGGACATGTCGAAGCGGTGCTCGATGCGGTCAAGGCGTTGTGACGCGGCTGGATCAAGGGCTGGCTAAAGCGGCCGAGCGGATCCTGCGTACAGGCGATCCCTGGGAGAAGACGGCGCTCAGCCGTGCAACCGCTGCCGCTTGGTTCGAGGCCCGCGCCGAGGGGGACGAGCCCCCTATTGGCGTGGCTGCTCCACCTGAGGCCCCGGCCCGCCCCGAGCGGCCCGAGTTGCTAGACCCGCGCAAAGTGCCGCGGCGGCGTACGGGCACGGCGGCTGGGCGAGCGGCGCTCCTCCACGCGGTCGCGCATATCGAGTTGAACGCGGTCGATCTGCACTGGGACATCGTCGCGCGGTTTTCGGGTGAGCGGCTGCCCATCGGCTTTTTCGATGACTGGGCACGGGCGGCAGACGAGGAGAGCAAGCACTTCCAGCTGTTGTCGGACCGGCTTGAGGCGCACGGGGTGCCTTACGGTGCCCTGCCCGCCCATGCCGGCATGTGGCGCTCGGCGGCAGCCACGGCGGATGATCTGCTCGGCCGACTGGCCGTGGTGCCCATGGTGCTCGAGGCGCGAGGCCTGGACGTGACGCCCGATATGATTGCGATGTTCGAGAAGGCCGAGGATGAGGCCAGTGTCGCGGCCCTTCGCACGATCTATGCCGAAGAGGTGGGCCACGTCGCCTATGGCTCGAAATGGTTCCATTTCCTCTGCGGCCGATCGGACAGCGACCCCAAGCCGCTGTTCCACACGCTCGTGCAACGATACTTCGACGGAGCGCTGCGGCCGCCCTTCAATGACGAGAAGCGCGCCGAAGCCGGATTGCCGCTCGATTTCTACTGGCCGCTCGCCACACAGGCCTGATCTCAAAATTGGAAAGAAAAGGTTGCCAATCCCGCGGGTCATTCTCTACAAAGTGGCCCAAACAGCGCACGCAAAAAAAATTGGGCGCGTTACAGGAACGACACAGTCAGAGGGGCTGAGGGATGCCGAATGGGGTGGCGCGCGTTGTGAACCGCGGGCTTCGTGGGCTGATCGCAGAGCGCCGGGTGTTCATCCGGACCGAACAATCCACACGACTGGTGACGATCACGCCGCTCACGCAAATCAGCGTATGTGTGCTGTTGGCGGGGCTGTTTGGCTGGTCGGGGTACAGCGCTTTTCTGGTCGGGTCGGCGCAGATCCACGCGCATCGCGCGATGCTCGCGCAGGATGCCAACGGGATCGCGCTTGAAGCGCGCATCGCCGGCTTGCAGGCGACCCAGGACGAGTTGGAGGATGAGCGCCATGCGGCCCTGGCGCAGAGCCGGGCCTCGGCCACCAAGCTGGGTGCCTCCCAAGAGGCTCTGCTGGACGCGCAGGAAGCGGTGCGCCGGATGCGCACCGAACGCGAAGCCTTGCACGCGGAAGTTCGGGCCTTGGCGACCGAGCGCGCCGCCCAGGCTGTCCGTCTCACCAAGCTTGAAGCGTCTTTGCGCGAAACCCAACTCGCCATGCTGGACGATGCACTCGCGCCCCGGTCGCCCGAGCCGCGGGTCGACATGATGTCCGGCGTCATGCTGTCCTCGGCCATGGCTGATCTGATCGCGGAGCGCGACCGTGCCTTGGCAGAGCGCCGCGAGGGCGATGCACGGATCGCAGAACTCAATGAGCGAATCGGCAGCTGGCAGCAGCGCGAGCAGCTGATCCTGGCCAAGCTCGAAGGCGCCGCGCGCACCGGTCTCGACAGCCTGGGCCGCGTGCTGCAGGACGCCGATCTCGACATCGATGAAATCTTAGAGCGCACGCGTGAGAGCTATTCCGGCGCGGGCGGCCCGTTTGAGCCGCTGACGGATGCCGAGGCGGCGCTGCTGGACGACGAGGCCGAGACGGATACGCGGATCGCCTCGCTGATGAGCGATCTTGAGCAGGTGAACCTGATGCGCGTGGCCGTCGAACGTTTGCCCTTTGGCATGCCCGTCCATGGCGCGCGCAAGACCAGTGGATTCGGGAAGCGGCGCGACCCCTTCCGGCGGACCTGGTCCATGCACAATGGCGTTGATTGGGCAGGCCCGCGCGGCACGCCGATCTACTCTACCGCCGCAGGCGTGGTGAGCTTCTCCGGCCGCCAGCGCGGCTATGGCATCGTCGTCGTGATAAAGCATGCCTTTGGGTACGAAACCCGTTATGCTCACCTCGACAAATCTCTCGTCGAGGTTGGTCAGCGTGTCGAACGTGGCCTAAAAATTGGTAAGATGGGGAACACCGGGCGCAGCACCGGTACCCATTTGCACTACGAGATCCGCGTCGGCGAGGAACCCATCAATCCGACCAAGTTCATCGAGGCAGCCAGGGATGTTCTCTAAAAACAAGATCTCCGAGCAGGAAGGCGCAGCGGCCAAGCCGACAGCGTCTTCTCCGGCCAAACCGACAGCACCCGTGACCGGCAGCATGCCTGTGTCTTCGCCTGCTGCGAGCCCTGCTAGCGCGCCCGCGCCAAGTCCGGCGGCCCCGGCGATCAAGCCGTCGCCGTCGCTGTTGTCAAGCGATCTCACCGTCAAGGGCAATGTCAGCACCAGCGGCGACATCCAGATCGAAGGCACGATCGAAGGCGATGTGCGCGCGCATCTGCTGACGGTTGGCGAGAGTGCAACCATCCGCGGCGAGGTGGTCGCCGATGACGTCGTCGTGAATGGGCGGGTCGTTGGCCGGCTCCGCGGCTTGAAGGTCCGCCTGACCTCAACCTCGAAGGTCGAGGGCGACATCGTCCACAAATCGATCGCAATCGAATCAGGCGCCCATTTCGAAGGGTCGGTGCAGCGGGCCGAGGACCCGCTCGGCGACGGGGCCGTGGGCAACCGGCCGGTTCCGACGACGGCTGCCGAGAGCATTTCATCCGCCCCGCCGAATCCACTCGCCAAGACCAAAGCGGACGGCTGAAAGCATTGGCATGCTAGATAGATCGCGCCCCAGAGGGGCGCGGCGTCGTTGGACGAGGGTCGGGGCCTTAGGCAGTTGTCCCGTCGCTCACCAATTCGGTGTCAATTGGGTCCCGCAGCACATAGCCGCGGCCCCATACCGTTTCGATGTAGTTGTCGCCGCCGGTCGCCGTCGACAGCTTCTTTCTCAGCTTGCAGATGAAGACGTCGATGATCTTCACCTCAGGCTCGTCCATGCCGCCATAGAGGTGGTTGAGGAACATCTCCTTGGTCAGGGTAGACCCCTTCCGCAGCGAGAGAAGTTCCAGCATCTGGTATTCCTTGCCGGTAAGATGCACCGGATGGCTGTCCACCTCGACGGTTTTGGCATCAAGGTTGACCGCAAGCTTGCCCGTGCGGATCACCGATTGCGCGTGCCCTTTCGAGCGCCGCACGATCGCATGGATCCGGGCGATCAGCTCCTCCCTATGGAAGGGCTTGGTCATGTAGTCATCAGCGCCGACCCCGAAGCCTTTGATCTTGTCCTCGGCCGCATCAAGGCCCGAGAGGATCAAGGTCGGCGTCGCGATCTTTCCCATGCGCAGTTTGCGCAGAACATCGTAGCCATCGATGTCGGGGAGGGAGAGATCGAGGATGATCAGGTCGTAATCGTAGAGCTTGGCAAGCTCTATCCCCTCTTCACCACTATCGGTGACATAGGGATTCAGCTCCGCCTTGCGCAGCATCAACTCGATGCTGTCGGCGGTCGACTGATCATCCTCGATCAACAGAATCCGCATCGGTAAGCCCTTCCCCAACCGCAGCATAGCGCGTGCGATCAAAAGTTAACATCGAGAAGGTAAACGCACCGTTACCATGTGCGGATACGCCCATCCTTCTGGTCAGACACGGTGACGCTTGATCTGTGTCACCTTAAGGCCCCGCATCCCGAACCGGGTAAGCGCGGCCTTCCAGCCCTCGAATTCTTCGTCGCTGATGGAGTATCGCCGTGCCGCGTCTTCGCGCGAAATCAGTCCGCCTTCTACGGCTGCCACCACCTTGGCCTTGCGGCGCGGTACCCATCTCCGGGTCGAGGTCGGCGGCAGGTCGGCTTTGGTCATCCTTTCCCCATCGGGGCCGATGACAAATGGGACCTTGCACGTGTCTTCCATCATGCTCCTTGTTCGTCTAAGTCGTGATCGGAAGCTATCGGGTCCACATTAAAAGGGAATGAAGGGCTCGGCCACGGATTATGAAGCAGTTAAATGCCCGGTAACCACAGCGTATCGACTTCGATGCATCCTCGGTTGAACAGCCTTGGCTTGCCCAGGCCACCTGCCGAGACGCGGGTGGTTGTCGCCATGTCCGGCGGCGTTGACAGCTCGGTCGTGGCGGCCGAATTGGCGGCCGAGGGCTATGAGGTCATCGGCATCACGCTGCAGCTCTACGACCACGGTGCAGCGCTCGCGAAATCGGGGGCCTGTTGTGCGGGGCGTGATGTTCACGACGCCCGGCGTGTGGCCGAGACCATGGGCTTTCCGCATTATGTGCTCGACTATGAAAGCCGGTTTCGGGAAAGCGTGATCGACGATTTCGCCGATCAGTATCTGGCGGGCGCGACACCGATCCCTTGTGTGCGCTGCAATCAGACCGTGAAGTTCCGCGATCTCCTGGAGACCGCGCGCGAGCTCGAGGCCGATTGTCTCGCCACCGGCCACTATGTCCGCCGCGTGATGGGGCCCGCCGGGCCCGAGCTCCACCGGGCCGCCGATCCCTCGCGCGATCAGAGTTATTTCCTATTTGCGACCACCCGCGAGCAGCTGGAGTTTCTGCGCTTCCCGCTGGGCGGGCTTGTTTCTAAGGCCGAGACGCGGGCGATGGCGGCGCGCCATGGTCTCTCGGTCGCGGACAAGCCCGACAGCCAGGACATTTGCTTTGTGCCCCAGGGCGGATACGCGGCTGTCATCGAGAAGCTCCGCCCGGGCGCGGCCGAGCCGGGGCCCATCCTGCACCTCGATGGCCGTCAGCTGGGCGAGCACCAGGGCATTTTGCACTTTACCGTTGGCCAGCGGCGCGGGCTTGGGATCGGGGGCGGCGCGGCGCACTATGTGGTGCGGCTCGATGCCGATCGGCGTGCCGTGATCGTCGGCCCGCGCGAGGCCCTTGCCACCCGCTGCGTCCCCGTGGTCGATCTGAACTGGCTCGGGTACGGTCCTCTTGAGGCGGCTCCGGCCGAGGGTTACGAGGCCCGGGTCAAAATCCGCTCGGCCCGCCCACCGGTCGAGGCGCGCATCCGACCGACCCCGAGTGGTGCCGAAGTCGAACTGCTCGCGGCCGAAGAAGGTGTCGCGCCGGGCCAAGCGTGCGTCTTCTACGCTCCTGAGGGTGAGCGCGTAATGGGCGGTGGCTGGATCACGCGCTGATCACCCCCTCGCGGCCCGATCAAAGGGCCGCACCTTGCCCTGCTCGCCCCCACAGGCTAGCCACGAGACGCAGATGACAGGAGGGCGTCCCCATGAGCGACACGGCCAAGGTTCTCGACCATCTCGACGGTGATCTCGATGCGGCGCTTGAGCGATTGTTTGCGCTGGTGCGCACCAAATCCATCTCGACCGACCCCGCTTTCGCCGAAGAGTGCCGCAAGGCTGCCCTGTGGCTCACGGATGACCTCGCCACCATGGGCTTTGCCTCCGAGGTGGTCGACACCGAAGGGCACCCGCTGGTCCTTGCGCGAGGCGGCAGCGGTGGTCCCCATCTCCTCTTCTATGGCCACTATGACGTGCAGCCCGTGGATCCGCTGGAGCTCTGGGACAATGATCCGTTCGACCCCGCGATTCGGATCCGCCCAGATGGCGTAAAGATCATTTCGGGCCGCGGGACCTCGGACGACAAGGGTCAGATCATGACCTTCCTCGAGGCTTGCCGCGCTTGGCACCGGGTGACAGGCGCCCTGCCCTGCCAGATCACCGTGTTGATCGAGGGCGAGGAAGAATCGGGCGGCAAGAGTCTGTTGCGGTTCCTGGAGACACGCGGAGATGAGATCGACGCCGAACTTGCCCTGGTCTGTGACACCTGGATGTGGAACCGGCAAACGCCGGCCATCACGACCCAGCTCCGCGGCAATGTCACCGAAGAGGTCACCATCAAGGCCGCAAGCCGTGATCTGCACTCTGGCGCCTATGGCAATGCCGCGGCCAACGCCAACACGGTGCTGGTGAATGCCTTGGCGGGCTTGCGAGATGGCTCGGGGCGGGTGACCATCCCGGGCTTTTATGACGGCGTGCCCGAGATCTCCGAGACCCTGCGGGCACAATGGGACGGGCTCGGTTTCGATTCGGCGGAGTTCCTCGGCGATGTCGGCCTGTCGGTGCCCGCAGGCGAGGCAGGCCGATCTGTGCTCGATCAGGTTTGGGCCCGCCCGACTTGTGAGATCAACGGCCTCTGGGGCGGCTATACAGGTGCTGGATTTAAGACGGTGATCCCTGCCGAAGCGCACGCCAAGGTTAGCTTCCGTCTGGTGGGGACCCAGGACCCAGACAAGATCCGCGAGGCCTTCCGCGCCCATATCCGTGCCTCGATCCCCTCGGATTGCACCGCGGAGTTTCAGGCGCATGGGTCCGGGCGGGCGATCACAATGCCGACGGACGCGCCGGTGTTCGAATTGGCGCGCCAGGCGCTTGGAGAGGAGTGGGGAACCGAGGCCGCGTTTGTCGGATCGGGCGGCTCGATCCCCGTGGTCGAGCAGTTCCAACGCCTACTGGGGCTCGACAGCCTTTTGGTCGGCTTCGGCCTCGATGACGACGCCCTTCATTCGCCCAACGAAAAATATGATCTCGCGAGTTACACCAAGGGTATGCGCGCCTGGGCTCGCATTCTTGGCTCGTTGTCCGACAGCTAGCCTCGGGCCTCGCGGTCGTGCACGGATGGGGTGCTCTACGCGGTGTCTCTCCGCATCCTCGGCTGGGTGCGCGGGCCAAACAATCGCTGACCAAAGCGATCAGAGGTTACCAGCCTTGCGTCGCTGCATTGATGACATTAAGATATTGTTAAGCATTAATTCGGGCAAATCGCCACAATCCTGCCCAATTTCCGCCTCGATCTGGCAATTTCAGCCATAAACCAGCAGTATAAACCATGCGGTACAACGTGTTTTACGAAATACCGGGCAATTAAACCGTTTGGCTCCCGTGACGGTTGTGCTATATCAGGTCTCGGGGAGTTCGCGTGTTCCGAAGCGTACAGGGTACACTGACCATTAATCGGTTCATGAGCCGTGGGGAGACGTTATGATGCTTGCCGTGTGGAGATCCTTCCTTCGTGAAGAACGAGGCGCCGTGACGATTGACTGGGTGGCCTTGACGGCATCGATGCTGGTGCTGGGCATTGCGGTCGTCTACTTCGTGTATGAGCGGGGCGTGGCCAGCGCACTCGGCTCGGTGAACACGGAACTTTCGAACATTGCGCCGCAGGCACCGCCGCAAGCGCCGTCTTGGATGCGCTAAGCGGATGCGACCGGTCCGGGGGAAGACCCGGGCTGGTGATTTGACAGGACAGCAGCTGCGCGGCCCCAGGCATCCGCCGGGGTCGCTCTGCTTTTGAGGTGCGCCAAAGAACCAATCTCCAGCCGTCCACACGACCTCTTGACCTTGCGGCGCCGGACAGCTACCGCTGCAGCCGGCGGGCCCGTAGCTCAGTTGGTAGAGCAACTGACTTTTAATCAGTGGGTCACAGGTTCGAACCCTGTCGGGCTCACCAACATTCTCAATGAGTTAGAACTCCCCTCCCCAGGCCCTACCCGGCCATTGCACAGCTCATTGCACACTTTTGTTCTCCAAAAGGTCTAAGATCGCATCGGTTAAGTCCGGATCCAAGCGGGCGTAGCTCTCGAGCATGTCCGCCGCAGTCTTCTTGGACCACCCCATCGCGAGGGCTATGTGGTCGAGCCTCGCGCCGGCGCGCAAGAGCCGCGTACATGCCATTCCGCGGGCATCATAGAGCCCGAGCCGGTCGCCCAGGCCTGCCGCCCTGCAGTGCTTACGGATGGCCTTGGACAGCCACTTCTCGCAAAGTGCTTGACCCCCAACATTGACGAGTATGAGGAGGCGGTCCGCGGGGGTCTCGTCGACTATGCGGGCCATTGCGGCAGTCACCGGGACGGATGCGATTTGCCGGTCGCCACTCTTACTGGTGCGGACCTGGATGCGTCGGCCCTTGGGCGTGGTGACGATCAGCCCGCGGGTCAGCTTCACCAGATCGGCGGGGCGCAGGCCAGTCTCGGTTGCAGCGACTATTGCCCTCCGCAGCCATTCCGGGGCGCTCTCGCAGAACGTCGATATCTCGGCGGTCGTTCAGATGATATCATCGCCGTTTGCCCGGTAGGTTGTCCCCCGCGCCGCGCAGATGTGGCCCCCCCCTGAAACGGATCCACCTTTGATGTCGGCTGAGCCGGCGAGGAGGATCCATGCCGAGAGAGAAGCACAAGCCCGAAGAGACTGTCACCAAGTTGCGGCAGGTGGACGTGGCGGTGGCGATCCAGGGGATCGGCGTCAGCGAGGTCACGTATCACCGGTGGCGCGCGTCGCGAAGCGGCGCGCGCGA
>JBCCZI010000116.1:0-13198 GCA_039187815.1 Pseudomonadota bacterium
AAAGGCCGAGATGGCCTGACACCGAGAACGACCCCGAAGACCATCACCGCCAGCATTCCGCCGCGCCCCAATCACCGGGGAACCGACGTCTGACGTTCAAAGCCACGGCGCAAACCGAGTTGATAGAGGTCCTCAGATGGCTTGGTTTGATGATCGTGGCGGCGGCGGGGAGGCCTTCGGTGACGATGCCGAGGGTGCCTTGGGGCGGGCGCGCCAGGGGGCCTCGGCACCATGCCAGGAGCAGCCTGCAGTTGTGGCCGATGGCGCAGAGGGTGGCGCAGAGGATGGCGCTGACGGCGTCGCCCTCGGGACCACTGAGGCGGTGTCGCTCGATCAGGTCGTCGGTCCTGATGGGATCGAGCACGGGCTCGATGCCGTTTCGCCGGCCCAGCTCCAGCGACGCATGGCGCGGGTCGAGGACCGCCTCGCGGGTCTCGCGAACCCTGTCGGGCTGGGCGCAGGCATCGGGTTTGGCAGGGCGCATCGCCAGGGTCTCCATCAGGCCCCCCACCAATGAACCCGACCCGGCGCCGCCGTGGACCCCCTCCCAGGCAGGCGCGCACGGCCCCGCACGCCATCACCACACCCCCAGGATCCATGCAAAAGCAAACACTCCCCTACAAACCACCAATCCAGCCCCCTAAACGCCTCAACCAAAAAACACAGACAACGAGATCTTCTTATTGTTGAATAGCGCTGTCAGAACTCCCGATCGACAGCGCGCCGGATACCGCGGCGACGCAAATCTGATCGATGAACGGCTCAATCGCTCTGATTGCCTTCGCCGGCTTCGCCCGCGCCTGTCGGCCGAACATCATGACGGGCATTATGCTCGGGAACTCTTGGCGGCTCGGCGGCGCCCCTCTGCGATCCGCGCGGTTTGGCACCGCTTGCTTGCAGACATGACCTTGCGGGATGCGATCCGGCAATCCGGGCCTCGCGACGAAGACGGCCCCGAAAGCGAGTCCGCCATTCGTGAGAGCCTCGGCTCGAACAGCCTGAAGATCAGCACCGCTGCAACACCACTGTGACGGACATTGCGACCCCGCCCAGCGTCACGGCTGGTCAAACTCGGACCGCCTTGGAGGATCCCTGGTTCGGGTCGCTATTGCGTGCGCTGCAAGCCTTCGACAAGCAGATAGAGGCCAATCCGCGCGCCAGCAATGATTGAAAGGACAACGATCGGAGCGCTCGGGCTGAGAACAGACAGCGCGGAAAACCCCTGCCCCACGGTGCAGCCTAGGGCGAGCACGCCGCCCGCTCCCATAAAGACCGCCCCGAGCATCTGACGGCGCAGCTCTCGGGCGTCATCACAGGCTTCCCAATGAAACTCGCGGCGCAAGATCGAACCACAGGCCGCGCCGATGATCACTCCGAAAACCGAAGCGACAGCGAAGCCCGGCAGCGTGCCGAGCGGGTTCAGCATGACGTAGAGCAGGCTTTCTCCCAACGGCTGAGAGAAGGACACCGCTTCGAGCGGGACAACGTCGAACCCGCTGCTGCCAGCGTACCCAGTTGCCACCCAGGAAAACGGGATCACCAAGCCCACAAGGACGCCCACGGCCACCATCTGGCGCCGCAGAAGCTGTCCTCCCCAGCCCAGAGCAACGGTGCCGAGGACAAGCGCCGCGGCGGCCGAAACCAACAAGGGCGGGAGGCCCGACAGGCCGCTGACCGTTTCGCTCAGCGGCGTGCCTGGCTGGGGCGCAATCTGGGCGAGGCCGAGGCGAAGGGATGCCAGAGGACCGTTCAGCGTAGCATAGGCGGCGAGGCCGATCACGATGACCATAAGGAAAGACCTGAGATCGCCGCCACCGACGCGGGCGAGGGCACCAAAGCCGCAGGTGCCCACAAATGCCATGCCGAGGCCGAAGATCAGCCCGCCAAGGACGGCTCCGATCGGTGACCAGCCAAGGCGCGCATACAGAGTCTCGGCAGGATCGAATATCCCCGCCGAAGCCGCAAGTGTCGTTCCCATAATGGCCGTTGCCGCTGCCAGCATGACCATCCGGATGCGCGCAAGGTCATGGCCATAGGCAGCATCCTCGACCGCGCCCATCATACAAAAACGCCCCAGCCTCGCCGCGAGCCCTAGAGCCGCGCCTGCAAGCAGACCCGCGCCGCTTGCGACAAGCGCGCCATCGCCGTCCAACATCCTTGTTTCCTCTCGTTTTCCTCAGAGAGTACGGATGGTCTGCGGCGGAATGCAACCGCTTCGGCTCAGTTGTCGGTCTCAGCGTCGGCTTCGTTACAAAACATTTCGTACACGATCGAGATCATGCGCTCGGCCCGCCCATCGGCGAGGCGGTAATAGATCGCCTTGCCCTCGCGCCGGCTCTCCACAAGACCTTCGAGCCGCAGTCGGGCGAGTTGCTGGCTGACCGCCGCTTGGCGCTGAGACAGCAGCCCTTCCAGCTCCGTCACCGAGCGCTCGCCCTGGGCGAGATGACAGAGGATCATCAGACGACCCTCATGGGCCAAAGCCTTGAGGAAGTCCGCCGCGCGACGGGCATTCTCCATCATGCGCGTCATCTCAGCCTCATCGAGGCCGTCGCTGATCACCGGTAGCGCCATCGCTCCAATGCTCCTGCTCAGAACTCCAGTCGGTCTGAGATAGCGTCTATTCCCGCACGTGCACAATCATCATCGATCGAAGGCTCTGGCGCGCCCGAGACGCCAACGCCCCCAACGATGGATCCAGCCGACATGACCGGTAGACCTCCGCCGAGAAAGAGCGCCCCGGGGATGCCCCGTATGGAGGAAGCAAGATCTCCGTCTGCGATCATGCTGTCCAGTTCCAGGGTCTCCCCACGGAAGCTGACGGCGGTCCAAGCCTTGGCCGTGGCGGTGGGGACGGTGTGCGGGCCGGCAAAGCGGTCTCGGATCACGACCTGGGTCTGTCCGAACCGGTCCATCACCGCTACCGCGATCTGGTACCCGTCCTGACGGCAGCTCTCGAGCGTGGCTTGCGCCAGGGCCAGAGCTGTGTCCGGTGTCATCACCTTAAAGGACGCCATTCCGTCGCTGTTATCGGCTTGCGCTGGCCCGGCCGAGAGGCCAAGGGCGGTCGCGATGGCCGTTGCTTGGATCACCTGCCTCAGAAACATGGCTGCCACTCCTTAGGGGTTTGCTGCGCGCGCTTGGACGAGCAATCGGTTGAGCATCGGATAGAAGAAGTCCTCACCGGCATAGCCTTCGAGACGCCCGACCTCCTGCCCGTCTTTCAGCAGCACGAAGGTGGGCGTGAAGCGCACCCGCCGGTCCAGCGTCAATCCGTCGGGCAGATCGCGGAAGATGTTCACCCGCTGAAGTGGCGCCTCCGCCCCTTCCGTTGTCAGATGATAGGCGCCGCCGATCTCGTCTTCCCAGACCTCGCACCACTCGCAGCCGGGCTGATCGAGCATAAGAAGGACCATATCGGCGCGCGCCAGTTCCGCGCCTCCCAACAGCATGATCAGCCCGAGAACCGCGTGTCGCATAAGCCTGATTGACCCCTCATCCGCATATGACATAGTATTTCCTGAATATGTGAATATGACAAGTCCTGGGATGAAACGGCGATGGAGTTTGATATCGGCCATGCCGGTGCGGTGATGGCGGGGTTGATGTCCTTCGCATCCCCTTGCGTGCTGCCGATCGTCCCGCCCTACCTCTGCTTTCTCGCGGGCGTGAGCCTGGATGAGTTGCGCGGCGATGGGGAACGCAGGCCAGGATCCGATCGCCGCATCGTCCTCGCCGCGCTCTGTTTCGCGCTGGGCTTCGCGACCGTGTTCGTGGCGCTCGGCGCAACCGCCAGCAGCATCGGACAGGCCGTCAGCCGCCATTTCGACACGCTGCGATGGATTGCCGGCGGCGTGATCCTGGTGATGGGGTTGCACTTTCTCGGCGTCGTGCGGATCCCTCTGCTCTATCGGCAAGCCAGGCTCGAGGTCGAGGACCGTCCAGCCACCCTCGCCGGGTCTTACCTTGTGGGACTGGCCTTTGGGTTTGGGTGGACGCCCTGCGTCGGACCGGTTTTGGCGGCGATCCTCTTCACCGCAGCGGGCAGCGAGACTGCGTGGGAGGGTGGGCTGCTGCTGGGCGCCTATGCGCTCGGCATGGGTTTGCCCTTTGTACTCGCCGCGGCCTTTGTGCGTCCCTTCTTGTCGCTGATGCGACAGGCGCGCGGATTTCTCGGATATGTCGAGCGGGCGATGGGCGGGATGCTCGTGCTCACAGGTGTTCTGTTCATGACCAACAGCATCGCCGACATCGCTGGTTGGATGCTGGACTACCTGCCCGCTTTGGGCTGACCAAAGAGGAGAGGACCATGACACTGCGTTTTGCCAAAGCCCTGTGCGTCGCCTTGGCCGTTGCCCTGCCATTCGAGGCGCTTGCAGAGCCAGCACCCGGGGACCTTCACCATCAGGATTGGTTCGCGGTCACCTTCAAGGATGTGCGCGAGGATCTCGACATGGCCGCCGAAGAGGGCAAGCGCCTCGCGATCATCGTCGAGCAGTACGGATGCATCTATTGCCGCAAGCTGCACGAGGAGGTGCTGTCGGATCCGGAGGTTGCCGAGTACATCAAGGAGAACTTTGTGGTCGTGCAACTCAACATGTTCGGCAACGAGGAGGTGACCGATCTTGACGGAGAGGTTCTGATCGAACGGGACGCCGTCCGCCGATGGGCCATCGCCTTCACACCCACAGTCATCTTTTTGCCCGAGCAGGCCCCCGAGGCCGGCACCGTCTCGGAGGCGTCTGTGCAGACCATGCCCGGAGCCTTCGGCAAATGGACCACGCTGGACATGTTCCGGTGGGTGAAGATGAAGGGCTATGAGGGCGACGAGCATTTCCAGAAATTCCACGCCCGCAACATCGAGAAACTGCGCGCCGAAGGACGGTTGTGACCCGCGGGGCCGGTTGTGCCCGCACTCCCTCGGGCGTCGGAGTTCAGAGCTCGGGCGCTGCATGAAGCTAAATTACATGCGAAGATTTGAATTTGATGTTGCGTGCTGCGCCAGAGTTTGGCAGGCTCACGGTCAAACAAGACGCTGAACAACAAGAAGACTGACTGGGAGAAACGCGCATGATCAGGGTTCGTGCCCTGGCGATTGCCCTGGCGCTTGCGTCTGGGACCGCCTTTGCCGATATGGCGCCGACAGATGTTGCCATCGTCGATGGGGCCGTTGCAACACCGCTCACCGGCACCCCGGGCGATCCTGTCAAGGGCCGGTCGACCTTTGCCGGGCGCAAGCTTGGAAACTGTCTTGCCTGCCATCAGAACGGGGATCTGGTGGAGGAGGAGCTGTTTCACGGAGAGGTCGGGCCGGTGCTCGACGGTGTCGCCGACCGCTGGAACGAAGCGGAGCTCCGCGCGATCGTGATCAACTCGAAGGAAGTGTTCGGCGAGCACACCATCATGCCGGCCTTCTATCGCGACACCGGCTTCAACCGCCCACTCGCGGATTTCGAAGGCAAGACGATCCTGACCGCCCAACAGGTCGAGGATGTCGTCGCCTATCTGCAAACGCTCAACGAGTGATCAGGCTAGCGCTCGGGATCACCAACACGGCCCCGCGGCCCATGGGAGGAAAGATGGATTTTTCACGCCGAACATTCTGCCAGCTTGGCGTCGGTGCCGCTGCGCTGACGCTGGCGCCTTCTCTGCCTGCCTTGGCGAGCACGGACCCGGTCCAGGACGCGATCTTGGCCTTCACCGGCGGCGCTATGCCCGGCGAAGGGGATATCGAGCTCACCACGCCGGAAATCGCCGAAAACGGCAACACCGTTCCGGTGGAGGTCTCGGCCGATGGTGCGGCAACGATCATGCTGCTGGCGGCCGGCAACCCCAACCCGGGCGTAGCGACGTTCACCTTTGGCAAGCTCGCGCCCTACCGTTCGGCCGCGACGCGTATCCGCCTGGCACAGACCCAGGACGTGATCGCCGTCGCCAAGCTCGAGAGCGGAGCGTTCACGATGGTTCAGCGCACCGTGAAGGTGACGATCGGCGGCTGCGGCGGCTGAGCGAGGGAGGAAGAAACAATGGCGAAGATCAAACCCCGCGTGAAAGTCCCCCGCAAGGCCGAGGTCGGCGATGTGGTCACGATCAAGACGCTCATCAGCCACCCTATGGAGTCCGGACAGCGCAAGGACCGCAAGACCGGAGAGGTCATCCCTCGCAAGATCATCAACCATTTCAAAGCGTCCTTTGAAGGGGAGGTCGTGTTCGATGCCAGCATCGAGCCTGCGGTGTCCGCAAACCCATATTTCAGCTTTGACATGACCGTTCCCAAGGCCGGCACCGTGACGTTCGAATGGATCGACGACGACGGCTCTGTCTACACCGCGGAAAAGAAGATCGCGATCGGCTGACGGCGGATCGGACGACAAAAAGATAAAAGAAGTCTCTGGGAGGTAAGTGATGAAGAAGCTCGTGCTTCTTATAGCCAGTTCCACCATCGCAGGTTTCGCGCTCGCAGGGCCGGGACCGGATGACAACACCTTGGTTATCGAGGGAGAGACGCTCATATCCGAGGTGAAGACAACCGGCGATCATCCACTCGACACAATCTATTCCGGTTGGCGCTTCCGCAAGCCCGAGACACAAGCCCTCGAGACCGATGATTTCGAGAACCCAGCGATGGTCGCGGTCGATTACGCGCATGATCTCTGGGAGACGCCGGCTGGCGCCTCGAACCAGAGCTGCGCGAACTGCCACGGCGGTGTCGAAGAGGCCATGGCGGGCCTGCGGGCCAATATGCCCTTGTGGAACGAAGCCGCCGGCAAGCCTTGGTCACTCGAGCATTGGATCAACTGGTCGATCCAAGAGCATCAGGGTGCTGATCCATGGAAGTGGGAGAGCCCTGAGATGTTGGCGATGACGGCCTTGATCGGGCTCCAGTCGCGGGGCGAGCCCATGACCGTGCAGACCGACGGTCCTATGGCCGCTTGGATCGAGCGGGGCAAGGACCTTTACTATACCCGGGTCGGCCAGCTCGACATGTCGTGTAACCAGTGCCACGAGGACAATTATGGCCAGATGATCCGGGCCGATCACCTCAGCCAGGGCAACATCAATGGCTTTCCGACTTATCGGTTCAAATGGTCGGGGCTCGGCTCGCTGCACCGGCGGTTTTCGGGCTGCATGAAGAACATTCGCGCGACGCCATACAAGCGCGGTTCGGACGAGTTCGTAGCGCTCGAGGCCTATCTCGCAAGCCGCGGGGCCGGGCTGTCAATCGAAACACCCGCGGTCCGGAACTGACACGCGCCGCGGCTCCCAACGAGGTTGGGGGCTGTGCCCATACCAGAGACCAAACGGCCGGCGACTGCGCCGGATGCCACACGGCCATGCCCGTGAACGGAGGAGACGTGCATGATATCGCGGCGTGACTTCTTGCAAGCAGCCATGGCGACAAGCGCGCTGGCCGGCGGTGGCATCGCAAATCTGGCCCGTGCCCAAGGGCTGACGGAAGCGGGCCTCGTCGACATGGCGCCACTTGGCAATGTCACGCTGATCCATCTGTGCGACATTCATGGACAGCTGAAGCCCGTCTGGTACCGCGAGCCGTCGGTGAACCTCGGCGTCGGCGATGTGGCCGGCTTGCCGCCGCATGTGACCGGGTCGGATTTCCTGAAGCTGTACAATATCGAGGCCGGCAGCCCCGGGGCCTATGCGCTGAGCTCGGTGGATTTCACGGCGCTGGCCCGGGAGTACGGCCGGATGGGCGGGCTTGACCGGGTGGCGCGCGTGGTCAAGCGGATCCGCGCAGAGCGGCCAGAGGCGTTGCTACTCGATGCCGGGGACACCTGGCAGGGCTCGTTGAGCTGCCTTCGCACGGCCGGGCAGGACATGGTGGATGCCATGAACCTGATGCAACCAGACGCAATGACCTCGCATTGGGAGTTCACCCTCGGCATCGACCGGGTGACCGAGATCGTGGATAGCCTACCCTTCCCTTTCCTCGGCGCCAACATCTTTGAAGCCGAGTGGGATGAGCCTGCTTACGAGCCCTATACCCTCTTCGAGCGCGGCGGGGCCAAGATCGCCGTGATCGGCCAGGCGTTCCCGTGGTTGCCCATCGCCAATCCGTCCTGGATGTTCCCGGGCCTCTCCTTTGGTATTCGCGAGAGCCGCATGCAGGAGATGGTCGATGAGGTCAGGGCGGAGGGCGCCAATGCGGTCGTCCTGCTCAGCCACAACGGGTTCGACCTCGATCGGAAGTTGGCTAGCAGGGTCGAAGGCATCGACGTGATCCTTTGCGGGCATACCCATGATGCACTGCCCGAGCCGCTGATGGTGGGCAAGACGGCGCTCATCGCCTCTGGCTCCCATGGCAAGTTCGTCTCGCGCGTGGATCTCGATGTGGACAGCTCGGGGGTGAAGGGCATCAAGCACCGGCTGATCCCGGTGTTTACAGACGCCATCCCGTCGGACCCGGAGATGGCAGCGCTGATCGAGCGTCACCGCGCGCCGTTCGCGACCGAGCTCTCCGAGGTGCTGGGCTCCACCGAGGGCCTGCTCTATCGGCGCGGCAACTTCAACGGGACCTTCGACGATCTCATCTGCGGCGCGCTCATCGAGCAGCGGGACGCCGAGATCGCGCTCTCGCCCGGTTTCCGCTGGGGCAGCGCCTTGCTGCCTGGTGAGGCCATCACGCGCGAGGATGTCTTCAACGCCACTGCAATGACCTATCCCGAGGCCTATCGGACCGAGATGACGGGCGAGATGCTGAAGATCGTTCTTGAGGATGTGGCGGACAACCTCTTCAACCCAGACCCCTATTACCAGCAGGGCGGCGACATGGTCCGCGTGGGCGGTATGGGCTATGCGATCAACGTTTCGGCGCCTGTGGGCAGCCGCATCTCTGACATGACGTTCCTGCGCGACGGCATGCCGATAGATCCCGGCCGCACCTACACGGTCGCCGGCTGGGCCAGTGTGAACGAGGGCAGCGAAGGGCCACCGATCTGGGAGGTTGTCGAGGCGCACATCCGCCAGCACGGGACCGTGCGCGTCGACCCCAACACCACCGTCCGCGTTGCGGGCAAATCCTGAATCGCGTGAGGAGAGCATGACAAAGACCAGCAATCCCATCCGTCGCGCCTTCTTGAGAGGTGGTCTTGCCGCCAGCGGTGCAGCTTTGGCAGCCGCGGCAGCGCGTGCGGCGCCCGATCCGGCGATCACAGACCTCGATCTGCAACCGTGGACGCAGTTCGTCGGCGACGGGGTGGATGCGCGGCCCTATGGCATGCCCTCACCCCATGAGGCCCATGTGGTCCGCCGCAATGTGCCGTGGTTGACCGCAGATCCGGTCAGCTCCGTGAACTTCACGCCGCTGCACGAGCTCGACGGGTTCATCACGCCAAACGGTCTGTGCTTTGAGCGGCATCACGGCGGCGTTGCCGAGGTGGATCCGTCCCTATGGCGCCTGATGATCAACGGGCTGGTCGAGCGGCCTATGGTCTTCACCCTCGCCGACCTCAACCGCTTTCCGCGCGTCTCGGTTCCCTTTTTCCTCGAATGCGCGGCGAACAGCGGGATGGAGTGGCGCGGGGCACAGTTGAACGGCGTCCAGTACACACACGGCATGATCCACAACTGCGTCTACTCCGGTGTACGTCTGCGCGACGTGCTGGGAGAGGCCGGATTGAAGGGGACGGCCAAGTGGCTGCTGCCTGAGGGTGGCGACGCGGCGGGCATGACCCGCTCAGTGCCTCTCGATAAAGCGCTCGACGACTGCCTTATCGCCACGCACATGAACGGAGAGCGGTTGCGCCCTGAGCAAGGCTATCCAGCGCGCCTCGTCGTTCCCGGCTGGGAAGGCAACATGTGGGTCAAGTGGCTCCGCCGGATCGAGGTGGGTGACAAGCCCTGGCACCATCGCGAGGAGACCTCGAAATACACCGATCTGATGGCGGACGGAAAGGCGCGCCGCTTCACCTGGGAGATGGATGTCAAATCCGTTGTTACCAACCCGAGCCCCCAGGCTCCGATCACCCACGGCAAAGGCCATACGGTCATCACGGGCGTCGCATGGTCTGGGCGCGGAACCGTCAGAGAGGTGCATGTGACAACCGATGGCGGCCGGAACTGGCATCAGGCGAGGGTCGACGGGTTTACGACGCCAAAGTCGATGCACCGCTTCTACTACGCGTTCGACTGGGACGGCGCTCCGCTCCTGCTCCAGTCTCGTGCCGTCGACAGCCAAGGCCATCTGCAGCCCACGAAAGAGCAGCTTCGCAAGGTGCGTGGGGTGAACTCGATCTACCACAACAACGGCATCCAGACCTGGGCGGTGAACGCCGAAGGGGAGGCTGAGAATGTCGAAATTTCCTGAGGCCGCGTTGGCCGCTCTGCTCGGCGCTGGCCTCGTCACTCCGGCGCTAAGCGATGGGTTTGGCCTTGGACGACAGGCGCTCCAAGAGGAGATCGCGGCCTGGGACATCGATGTGCGCCCGGACGGCACCGGTTTGCCCGAGGGTTCGGGCGATGTGCTGACGGGAGAAGAGCTCTTTGCAGATCAGTGCGCCAGCTGCCACGGCGACTTCGGCGAGGGGGTGGACCGCTGGCCCGTGCTTGCCGGTGGCCAGGGCACATTGGCCGATGACCGCCCGGTGAAGACGATCGGCAGCTACTGGCCCTATCTCTCGACCGTCTACGACTACATCAACCGGGCGATGCCGTTCGGCTATGCACAGTCGCTAGCCCCAGACGAAGTCTATGCGATCACAGCCTACCTCCTCTATATGAACGACGTGGTCGAGAATGATGCTTTCGTGCTGAGCCACGAGAACTTCTCGGACGTCAGGCTGCCGAACGAGCAGAACTTCTTTGCGGACCCGCGGCCCGACATCCCGTCGGTTGCCGAGACCGCGCCCTGCATGACCGATTGCAAAGACGCGCCCCAGATCACCATGCGAGCCCGCATTCTGGATGTGACGCCCGAGGCGGAAGACGACGCGACGGCGGGCATCAGTGTCGAGTAGCGCAAGGCTTCACGCCGGGCTCGCCCGGAGCCTTCTGCTGGGCGCTATGGCCATGGCCTTCGCCATGCCTGCCGGCGCAGGCGATGCCAAGCGCGGCGCCCGCGTCTACGCCAAGTGCAAGTCCTGCCACATGGTCGGGTCCGATGCGCGCAACCGGGTCGGCCCTCATCTCAACGATCTCTTTGGCCGCAAGGCTGCGGGTGTCGAGGAGTACAGATACTCCGCTGACATGACCCGCGCCGGCGCGGACGGCTTGGTCTGGGACACCGAGAAGCTCCACCTCTACATCGAAGAGCCGCGGACGCTGGTGACGGGCACGCGCATGTCCTTTCGCGGCATCAAGGATCGGGACGAGCGCGAGGACCTGATCGCCTATCTCCGGCAGTTTTCTGCCTCGCCCCGCGACATACCCGAGGCTGAGCCGACGGCTGCGCTCCGCGACCCGGACGTGGATGGCACAATCCTGGCGATCAAGGGTGATCCGGCCTATGGCGAATACCTCTCCGGCGAATGCGTCACCTGCCATCAAGTCTCGGGCGCGGACGAGGGCATTCCCTCGATCACCGGTTGGCCGCAGCGGGACTTTGTCACCGTGCTCCATGCCTACAAGAACAAGCATCGCCCGAACCCGGTGATGCAACTGGTCGCGACAAACTTGTCGGACGAAGAGATCGCGGCACTCGCCGCATATTTCGAGGGCGTCGAGTAAGAGCGCCGCAACCCTGGGAGGAACGACCATGAAACTCAACCGACGTCAGACACTTGGTGCCGCACTTGCCGGTGCCGCGTCGCTTGCGGCGCCAGCGGCGATCGGCGCCGTGCGGCCGCGCGCCGTGGTAATCGGCGGCGGTGCCGGCGGTGCAACGGCCGCCCGCTACATCGCCAAGGACTCCAAGGGCGAGATCGACGTGACCCTGATCGAGCCAAGCCGGACCTACTACACCTGTTTCTTCTCAAACCTCTATATTGGCGGGTTCCGCTCCCTCGACAGCATCGCCCACAGCTATGGCAAGCTCGCCACGGGCGGCGTCAATGTGGTGCATGACTGGGCAACCGGGATCGACCGCGACGCCAAATCCGTCGCGCTTGCCGGCGGCGGCTCGGTATCCTATGACCGCCTTGTGGTCGCGCCGGGGATCGACTTTCGCCAGGGCAGCATCCCCGGCTGGGACCTCTCGGCGCAAAACGCGATGCCCCATTCCTGGAAGGGCGGCAGCCAGACCGAGCTATTGAGGGCGCAGATCGAGAGCATGCCCGAGGGCGGCGTCTATGTGATGCTGGCACCACCGAACCCCTATCGTTGTCCCCCGGGCCCCTATGAACGGGTCTCGATGGTTGCGCACTACCTCAAGACCAACAACCCGACCGCGAAGATCCTGATCTTTGATCCGAAGCCCAAGTTCTCGAAAATGGGTCTCTTCCAGGAAGGTTGGGAGCAGCACTATCCCGGTATGATCGATTGGCTTGATGCCGATTTCACGGGCCCCGTCGAAGAAGTGCGCCCGGGCACCATGGAGATCGTCGCTGGCGGTGAGGTCACCAAAGCCGATGTCTGCAACGCGATCCCTGGTCAGAAAGCGGGGCTGATCGCCGATAGGGCCGGGCTGACGAACGAGTCCGGCTTCTGTCCCATCGTGCCCTCTTCGATGCAGAGCCAGATGGACGAGAACATCTTCGTGCTCGGGGATGCGACCATCGCGGGCGACATGCCGAAATCTGGCTTCTCCGCCAACAGCCAGGCAAAGGTCGCGGCGATGAACCTGCGGGCTGCCTTGACGGGTAGCAAGGCCTTCCCGGCCAAGTTCTCCAACACCTGCTGGTCTCTGATCGACACGAACGATGGTGTGAAGGTCGGCGCCCGCTATGAGGCGACCGAGGAGAAGATCGCCAAGACTGACGGCTTCATCAGCCAGACCGGCGAGGACGCGGCGCTCCGCAAGCAAACCTATGAGGAAAGCCTCGGCTGGTACGCTGGAATAACCGCTGACATGTTCGGCTGATGTGAGCGGTTCGTGCATCCGTCTCCGTCCATTCCGGCGGCGGATACACGAACAGCTCCGAACTGTACTGCCGTAAGCAAAGTGTCCTGAGTCATCGGGCATGGGTCATCTGATGTGATTTTGGAACGCAGGGTTTCGTTGCTGGGCGCGTCCTTCGGTTTTGGCTCATCGTACCCGCCAAGGAATGGAAATGAGACAGAAACCCGGGACAGCCAAGCCTCCGGC
>JBCCZI010000117.1:0-13001 GCA_039187815.1 Pseudomonadota bacterium
AAGGCCTTGGGCGCGATGTCAGACTGCACTTCGCGCTGGAACTCAGGACATGCTGAAAGCCATCCGTGCGCAGGACGTCGCGAAGCGGCGCGCGCGGAGCGTGTAAGGCAACGGCCGCAGAGAAGGCCGGGGCTGTCGTCGACGAGGTCCATGAGACGCTAACCCACTATGCCTTCCCGGACAGCCATTGGATCAAGCTGCGCACGAACAACCCGCTCGAGCGGGTCATGCGCGAGATCCGACGGCGAACGCGAGTCGTGGGGGCAGTCCCGGATGGCCAGTCCTGGCTCAACCTCGCAGCGGCACGGCTGCGCCACATAGCCGGCACGCAATGGTCCATGCGCCGCTACATCTACATAGACCCACTGACGACCGCCAAGGCCGAAACCGGAGCCGCCATCGCACCAGCAACATGCGAAAAGTCCTGGACACTATCACCAAAGCCCAGGCTCGCAAATCCATGGATAGCGGTTTGCCCAACGCTATACCACATATCTGCCTTGCATACACGGAACCAGTGCAAAGCGCCCGTGAGAAGCCCCAACCAAGTCACAACGCTAGGCAAGCGCTCTAGTGATGCAACAGGCTTCGCGGAGCGCTGTGTTGAAGCGTTGGGCACCCTCGATCGCACCCGCCTGCATGAACCGCTCGCGGACATCGCTCAGCGATGCGCGCGAGCGTGAGAAGATCACCTTTGCGTCGGGCACCCTTTCATGAAGCCCAGCCAGTCTCCGAAATCGTTCAGCCACATTATCCAGTGGGCGAAATCAAAGACTCCGGGCTGCCGCGCCCATGCCGATCTCCGGCACCGTTCCTGCACAGCGATCGACGCCCCAAACCATTCAGGTGACGAAGTTCGTCGAGATCATCACTTGAGGTATCCAGGCGGGCGCTTGGGCAACCGAGAGCCCACCAAACACGATGCCCGCAGCCCTCTCGGGCGCAGGCATCGCGGCAGGCAGCAGCACATCACGCAACGCCCTACCCGGGCAGGGTAATCACCATCACAAAACGCCCGGGGAGATGTTCAAGTCAGTCTAATCCGAGACCTGATCACCCCGACGCCAACATAAACGATTCCTTAGGGATTGCTCGTGAAAAATATCACGAATTCGACTAATATATGATAGAAGGGGGCTGGTTACGCCCCCTTGCCGGCCGAAGTCTTTGCTCTAGTGCCCCAAGATCTGACTGAGGAAGAGCTTGGTGCGATCCGATTTGGGGTTGAGGAAGAACTCCTCGGGTTCGTTCTGTTCGACGATCTGGCCCGCATCCATAAAGATCACGCGGTTCGCCACTTGGCGGGCAAAGCCCATCTCGTGGGTCACGCAGAGCATGGTCATGCCCTCTTCCGCAAGGCTGATCATGGTGTCGAGCACCTCTTTGATCATCTCAGGGTCCAGGGCCGAAGTCGGCGCGTCGAACAGCATGATTCGCGGGTTCATGCAGAGCGAGCGGGCGATCGCCACACGCTGCTGCTGACCGCCCGAGAGCTGACCCGGATACTTGCTCGCCTGCTCCGGGATCTTGACCCGCTCGAGGAAGTGCATCGCCGTCTCCTCGGCCTCTTTCTTTGGGATCTTGCGAACCCAAATCGGCGCGAGGGTGCAGTTCTCGAGGATCGTCAGATGCGGGAACAAGTTGAAGTGCTGGAACACCATGCCCACTTCGGCGCGGATCTTGTCGATGTTCTTCAGGTCGTTGTTCAGCTCGATCCCATCGACGATGATATCGCCCTTCTGGTGCTCCTCGAGGTGATTGATGCACCGGATCAGGGTGGACTTGCCCGAGCCCGAGGGCCCGCAGATGACGATCCGCTCACCGCGATAGACGGTGAGGTTGATGTCGCGCAGCACGTGGAACTCGCCATACCACTTGTTCATTGCGGTGATCTGGATGGCGAGCTCGTCCGACACCTGCATCTTGCTGCGGTCGGCGGAGAGCTTTTCGGCTGTTTCTGTCATTTCGTGTCTCCCTGGCGCCGATCAGCGATGATCGGTCTTGAGCTTGCGCTCGAGATACATCGAGTACCGCGACATCGCGAAGCAGCAGATGAAGAAAAGGACGGCGACGAAGAAGTAGACCTCGGCATAGATCCCCTGCCATTCGGCGTTTGCCAAGATCGGCTGAATGATGCCTAGTGGGTCGAACAGACCGATGATTGAGACCAGCACGCTGTCTTTGAAGACCCCGATGAAGATGTTCACGATCGACGGGATCGAGATCTTGAGCGCCTGGGGCAGGATGATCAGCCGCATCGACTGACCATAGGTCAGCCCCATGGCGTCGCCTGCCTCGTACTGCCCTTTGGGCAAAGCCGCCAGACCGCCGCGGATCGCTTCGGCGATATAGGCCGAGGCGAACAGCGTCACCATGATCAGCACCCGCAGGATGATGTCGAAACTGGTGCCCGGCGGCAGGAAGTAGTTCAGCAGCGTCGAGGCAACGAACAGCAGCGTGATCAGCGGCACACCGCGGATCGCCTCGATGAACACGACCGAGACGAACTTGATGAACAGCAGGCTCGACTGGCGCCCAAGGGCCAGCATAATGCCGATCGGCAGCGATCCCGCGATCGCCACAACGCCAATAATCACCGTCAGGAGAAAGCCGCCGAACTGCGCACTCTCAACCGGAGCAAAGCCGATGGCGCCGTACTGGCCTGTCAGCCCATCGGTGAGCGGCCCCCAAACGAAATTCAGGTAGAGCGCCACGACGACGATCGCGCCGGCTATGGCCACGCCCACCGTGCCGATGATCGGATGATCGATCGACATGATCGCCCTCAGCGCCAGGATGCCCAGCAGCACGCCTGCGACAAAGGTGAAGAAGGGCCAAATCGAGCCACCCCACAGCAGGAAGTAGGCCACCACGGGATAGGCCGCCGTCACGACAAACAGCAGTTTGCGCCCGGGGAAGCCGCCGAACAGAACCGGCAGCAGCGCCACGAACAGCAGCGCAAAGGCGAGATTGGGCCGCCAGCGCAGCTCCTCGGGATAGCGGCCATAGATGAACTGCTCGAACCGCTCGTTGATGATCGCCCAGCAGGCGCCGCGCACGCCCTCGCCAAAGCTCTCATCCATGATCTGGCGGCACTCATCCAGGGACTTGGCGTTCCAGACCGAGTGGAGCAGAACCCATTCGATGAGCCCCGGCAGGGTCCACAGCAGGAAGGCGACCGAGATCAGGGTCAGCGTGCCGTTCACCCAGTCGGAGAACAGGTTCTCGCGAACCCAGTGGCGCAGCCCGGTCTCGCCGGGAGGCGGAGGGGCCTGCGGGATCTCGCCCGAGGCGACAAAAGCCACCGGAGCGCGTTCGGGAGTCGTATCCGTCATCTCAGCGCTCCTTCAGCTTGATTCGTTCGTTGAACCAGTTGATCACCGCTGAGATCGACAGCGAGATCGTCAGGTAGAACGCCATCAGCAACAGCAGGCACTCCATCTCGCGCCCGGTCTGGTTCAGCGTGATGCCGCCCAAGGTCCCGGTCACATCCATGTAGCCAACCGCAATGGCCAATGAGCTGTTCTTGGTCAGGTTCAGATACTGCGAGATCTGCGGTGGGATGATCACCCGCAGCGCCTGGGGCAGGATGACCAGGCTCATGATCCGTCCAGGACGCAGACCCAGCGCGCCAGCAGCCTCGGATTGCCCCTTGGGGATGGCTTGTATGCCGCCGCGCACGATCTCGGCAACAAAGGCGCCGGTGTAGATCGACAACGCGAGCCAGAGGGCCATTAACGAGTTGCGCGCATGGATCGAGGCGTCCTCACCCGAGGTGAAGTTGAAGCCCTTCAATTCGGGATAGAGCCAACTGACCGGCTGCCCCATCACGTAATAGGCGATCACCAGGGGTAGAACTAAGATCGCCACGCGCACAGACAGCGTCGACATGGAGTAGAGCGCGAACCCGAGCCCAGCGCCGATCGCCACACCGACAACCAGCTTCCAGATGATACCAAAGGCCCCTTGGTCGAAGCTCGGCAACAGCAGCCAGATGACGCCAAGGCCGAAGACGATGGCAAAGGCCTGACCGAACAGGTGCAGTGCGTTCGGGATCTCGTTACCCGAGCGCTCCTGGTACTTGGCGCGGATGCCGTTGAAGAGGAAAAGCGCCAGAACCGAGACAACAAAGACGATCAACATAACCATCGATCCGGCCTCGAACACCGGCCGGGGTACGTAGAAGCCGCGGTTCGTCGCGGCAATCATGTCGAACCACAGTGTTGCGCGCTCGCCCTCGGGCACATTCTCGCGGAACTGCTTGGGCGCCGGCAGCGACTCGATGAAGATTGAGTACCAGAGGAGGATCTGGACCAGAAGGGGGACGTTGCGGACCGCCTCGATGTAGACCAGCATCAGCTTCGAGACGACCCAGTTCTTGGACAGCCGTAGCACACCGGCGATCACGCCGATCACGGTGCAGGCAATGCAACCCATGAAGGCCACCAGCAGCGTGTTCAACATACCGACCACAGCCGCCTCCCAATGGAGAGAGGTCGAACTGTAGCTGATCAGCTTCTGATTGATGTCATAGGATGCGGTCGTCCCAAGGAACGAGAAGTTGAAGTCTTTCCCCAGCGCAGCGAGGTTGGCTATCGCGTTCGAAACCAACCAGCCGACGGCCAGCATCAGCAAAAGGAATGCAACGATCTGGAGGAAGCTGGACCGATAGCGCGCGTCGGTCCAGAGCATGTCCAGGCGGAACCCGCCCTGGGATTGCTCCGTGATGGATGTCATCTCTCGCCCCTGTTGCGGCGGGCCTTCGTCGGGCCTCGCTCACGATACAAAAAGGGCGCGGTCCGGATCCGAACCGCGCCCCCGCTCAGATCAGCGGAACGGCGGGGCGTACTGCAGACCGCCTTGGCTGTAGAGCGCGTTCAGACCGCGCCCGATGCCGAGAGGCACCAGATACTCGTCGAACAGCTCGCCATAGTTGCCGCCGGCCTTGATTGCGTGGACAGCCCAGTCGGCGGGCAGGCCGAGCATCTCGCCCATATTGCCCTCGGAGCCCAGCATCCGGCCCACATCGGGGTTCGGCGGGCTGGACGCCAAGTCATCGGCATTGCCTTTGGTCACGCCGTACTCCTCGGCGGCCAGCAGGGCAAAGTAGGTCCACTTGACCACGTCGCCCCAGACCTCGTCGCCCTCACGCACCAGCGGGCCGAGCGGCTCTTTCGAGATGATCTCGGGCAGCAGGACGTGATCGTCCGGGGCCTCGAATGTCGCCTTGGTGGCGGCCAGACCCGAGGCATCCGTGGTGTACACGTCGCACGCACCGGCCAGGTAGTTCTGCTGCGCCTCGGCGTTGGTCTCGATCGGCAGCGGCTCGTAGCTCATGCCGTTGACGCGGAAGAAGTCGGCGAGGTTCAGCTCGGTGGTGGTGCCGGTCTGAATGCAGACGGTGGCACCGTCGAGCTCGGTGGCTGAAGTGACGCCGAGCGATTTCGGCACCATGAAGCCCTGACCGTCGTAATAGTTGACGCCGAGGAAGGTGAAGCCGAGATCCACATCGCGCGACAGCGTCCAGGTGGTGTTGCGTGCCAGCACGTCCACCTCGCCCGAAGCCAGCGCCGTGAAGCGGGTCTTACCGGTGGTGGGGGTGAATTTCACCGCATCGGCATCGCCGAACACCGCCGCAGCGACCGCGCGGCAAAGGCCCACGTCGAAGCCGTGCCACTTGCCGTTCTCGTCGGTGAAAGCAAAGCCCGCAAGACCGGTCGAGACGCCGCACTGGACGTGCCCCTTGGCCTTGATGTCATCGAGCGTGCCGGCGCTGGCGAGTCCCGCGGCGAGCGCCGCGGTTGCCAGCGTGCCAAAGAACACGGAAGTTTTCATGTCTTACCTCTTACCTGTTTGCGCCCTCAGGGGACGCCTCCCAAACCTGGGCGCTTGGGTATCCATTGACTTTTGGGATAACTCCCATCACCAAGATTGAACGGAGCCGCGATAGGCCGTCAAGGCATCAACTCGCTGCGCTGCGGAATAAATCCCGATTTGGAGCGCTTGACGCAAAGCGTTGGCAAGTTAGCGTCTCGGAACCCGCCCTTTAGCGCAAGGAATGGTCTCCATGAAGGACGCAACCCGGGCCGTGCATGCGGGCCGCTCTCCCGGTCCCGATCCGCGGTTCGTCAATCCGCCTGTATACCATGCTTCGACAATCCTCTTCGACACGGTCGGAGCGATGCGGGCGACGGGCAAGATCCGCTCGGGCGACGGGGTCACCTATGCCGTGCACGGAACGCCGGGAACCTACGCTTTTGAGGATGCAGTCGCCGA
The DNA here is from genome assembly GCA_039187815.1 of Pseudomonadota bacterium. Taxonomy (GTDB): domain Bacteria; phylum Pseudomonadota; class Alphaproteobacteria; order Rhodobacterales; family Rhodobacteraceae; genus Thermohalobaculum. The sequence continues at coordinate 6,277 of JBCCZI010000117.1, forward strand.
GCTCGAGGGCGGCTATCGCACCCGGATTTGCTCGGCCGGAGCACAGGCGTTGTCGGGGCCGCTGCTGAGTTTCCTCTCGACGGGCGATCACGTGCTGATGCCGGACAACTGCTATGGCAACACGCGGCAGCTGGCCGATGGCATGCTGGCGCGGATGGGGATCGAGGCGACCTATTATGATCCACTGATCGGCGGGGAGATCCGCCAGCTGATGCGCGAGAACACCCGTGTCGTCTATACCGAGAGCCCGGGCAGCCAGACCTTCGAAGTGCAGGACATCCCAGCGATCGCCGAGGAGGCCCATGCGCGCGGCGCCGTGGTCATGCTCGACAACACCTGGGCCTCGCCGCTGTACTTCAAAGCCTTTGAGCACGGGGTGGATGTCTCGATCCAGGCGGTGACCAAATACGTCAGCGGCCATGGTGATTTGGTAATGGGTTCGGTGACCACGACCGAGGACGCCTATCCGACATTGCAACAAGGCTGGTACCATCTCGGCCTGTCGGGCAGCCCGGACGACACCTATTTGGCGCTCCGCGGGCTCAGAACCATCGAAGTGCGTCTGGCGCGTCACTGGGAAACGGGCCTGCGGCTCGGCGAGTGGCTGGCAGACCGGCCCGAGGTCGCAGGCGTCGTGCATCCCGCCATGGAGCATGACCCCGGCCATGCGATCTGGAAACGCGATTTTCGCGGCGCGGGCGGGCTGTTTGGCTTCTGGCTCGATCCCGGGCTCTCGAGCCGGGAGCATCAGGCGGCCTTTTGCAACGGTCTCTTGCTGTTCGGCATGGGCTTCTCCTGGGGCAGCTATCAGAGCATGATCATGCCGGCGAACCCACGCCGAACCGCCACAGCCTGGCCCAGACCTGGCCAACCCAAGGGGCAACTGATGCGGATCTATGCGGGGCTCGAAGATGCCGACGACCTGATCGCCGATCTCAAGGCCGGGTTCGAGCGCTTGCGCGCGGTTTAGCGCCGCCGAACCGGTGGGAAATGAAAAAGCCGGCCATCGGCATGCCTCAGCGCTGGACAGCAGGGGCACGCCATGACTAGCCTTGTAAAAAAACTGACAAACCGCACAGGGAGAGCCGTTTCCATGGAGATGACAGGGGAACGTCTGATCGAGGCCGACCGCGCAGCGGTTTGGGCTGCCTTGAACGATCCAGAGGTGCTGAAGGCGGCAATCCCGGGCTGTCAGTCCATGGAGAAGACCTCCGACACCGGATTTGCCGCCACGGTCAAGCAAAAGGTCGGCCCCGTTTCGGCCACCTTCAAAGGCGCGGTCGAGCTTTCGGACATCGTCGAGGGCGAGAGCTATACGATCGCCGGCGAGGGCAAAGGTGGTGCCGCCGGCTTTGCCAAGGGCGGTGCGAAGGTGCGCCTTGAGGACGCCGAGGGTGGGACGCGCCTCGTCTATGAGGCCGAGGCCAAGGTCGGCGGCAAGCTCGCCCAACTCGGCGGCCGGCTGATCGACGGGTTCGCAAAAAAGATGGCGGACCAGTTCTTCGACGACTTCAAAGCCGCGCTGGAGCCAGGGCCTGCCGAGGGGGCCGGCGAGCCCGATGCGGCAACCGCAGCTCTCGAGCCCCAGGATCCGACAGACCCTGGCGATCCAGTGCCCCCTGCCGCGCACGAGCCGGCGGCCCATCCCGAGTTCCAGCCCAAAGAGCCCGCGGCTCCACAAAAGAAATCTTGGCTCCAACGTCTGTTTGGCAGCTGAGCAGCCCGAATATTGATCACCAGGGACAGCCATCAACCCAAGCGACCTGCACGCATTAGGGAGGAAAGCAATGACGACAGTGACGATGATCGTGAACGGCGAGGAGATGACTGGCGAGGCCGAAGGTCGAACCCTGTTGGTCGATTTTCTGCGCGGCCAGCTTGACCTGACGGGCACCCATGTAGGCTGCGACACCTCACAATGCGGCGCCTGCGTCGTGCACATCGATGGCGCCAGCGCCAAGGCCTGCACGATTTTCGCTCAGGCCTGTGACGGGGCGAGCGTCACGACGATCGAAGGGATGGCGAATGCGGACGGATCGCTGTCATTGATCCAGCAGGCGTTCCAGGATCATCATGCGCTTCAGTGCGGGTTCTGCACGCCTGGCATGGTGATGTCGGCCTCTGATCTGCTCGCCCGCAATGCCAGCCCGTCCGAGACAGAAATCCGGGAATGGCTGGAGGGCAATATCTGCCGCTGCACCGGGTACCACAACATCGTCAAGGCCATCCAAGCGGCCTCGGCGACCATGATCGGCTCCTCCCAGGCGGCCGAGTAACACAGACCGAAACCTCATCCGATCGAACTGCCCCGACGAAAACGAGGCGCAGCGGACCGGGCATAACGGGAGAGATGCATGCCGAAGGATCAAGGCATCGGCGCTGCGAGCAAGCGGCGAGAAGACATTCGCTTTCTGACCGGGAAGGGCCAGTACACAGACGACATCAACCGCCCGGGCCAGCTCTATTGCCAGTTCCTGCGCTCGGATGTGGCACACGGGGTCATCAAAACCCTCGACACCGCGCCCGCAAAGATGATGGACGGCGTTGTCGCGGTGTTCACGGCGACGGATCTCGAGGCCGTGGGCGGCGTGCCCTGTGGCTGGCAGGTGACCGACCGCCATGGCGAAGCGATGAAAGAGCCCAAGCACCCTATCCTGGCCGAGGGCAAGGTGCGCCATGTGGGCGACCCGATCGCCGCCGTGATCGCTGAGAGCGCCGAGATCGCGCGCGATGCCGCCGAGGCCGTCGGCCTCGAGATCGAAGAGCTGCCAGCAGTTGTCGGCATGGGCGCAGCGCTCACGGGCGGGGCCAATGTGCATGACGACGTGCCCGGCAATCTCTGCTTCGACTGGGGTTTTGTCGAAGAGAACAAGGACGCCGTCGACGCGGCGATCGCCAGTGCGGCGCATGTCACCAAGCTCGAGCTTGTGAACAACCGCCTGGTGGCCAATCCCATGGAGCCGCGCTGTGCCATCGGCGACTACGACGCCTCGCGGGACGAGCACACGCTGTACACGACCTCGCAGAACCCGCACGTGATCCGACTGTTGATGGGCGCCTTTGTTCTGTCGATCCCCGAGCACAAGCTGCGGGTGGTCGCGCCGGATGTGGGCGGCGGTTTTGGCTCCAAGATCTATCACTATGCCGAAGAGGCCTTTGTCACCTGGGCCGCCAAGGCCGTGGGCAAGCCGATCAAATGGACGTCCTCGCGCTCGGAGGCGTTTCTGTCGGATGCCCAAGGGCGCGATCATGTGACGACGATCGAATTGGCGCTCGATGCCGAGCATAATTTCACGGCGCTGCGCTGCCACACGCTGGCGAATATGGGCGCCTACCTCTCGACCTTTGCGCCATGTGTGCCGACATGGCTGCACGGCACGCTGCTGGCCGGGAACTACAAGACGCCGCTGATCTACACGAATGTCAAAGCGGTGTTCACCAACACGGTGCCCGTCGATGCCTATCGCGGGGCCGGGCGGCCTGAGGCGACCTTCCAGCTCGAGCGCGTGATCGACAAGGCCGCGCGTGAAGTCGGCGTCGATCCGGCAGAGCTGCGCCGCAAGAACTTCATCCCCACAGATGCGTTCCCGTACCAAACCCCGGTGGCGGTCCAGTACGACACGGGCGATTACGACGCGACCATGACCAAAGCGCTCGAGATGGCCGATGTGGCGGGCTTTGCCGCTCGGCGGGCCGAGAGCGAGGCGCAGGGCAAACGGCGCGGGCTCGGCATCGCCTCTTATATCGAGGCCTGCGGCATCGCGCCGTCGTCCCTGGTGGGTGCGCTCGGCGCGCGCGCAGGGCTCTACGAGGCCGCGACCGTGCGCGTGAACCCAACCGGCTCGGTCTCGGTCTTTACGGGCTCGCATTCCCACGGACAGGGGCACGAGACGACCTTTGCCCAGGTGGTCGCCGATATGCTGGGGATCGATGAGGGCCAGATCGACATCGTCCACGGCGACACCTCCAAGGTGCCCTTCGGCATGGGCACCTATGGCTCGCGCTCGCTCGCAGTCGGCGGTTCGGCTATCTATAAATCCGTCGAGAAGATCGTGACCAAGGCCAAGAAGATCGCGGCCCACCTGCTCGAGGCGGCCGAGGCCGACATCACCTTCGAGAACGGTCAGTTCACCGTTGCCGGCACCGACAAGGCGCTCGGCTGGGGCGATGTCTGCCTCGCGGCTTACGTGCCGCACAAGTATCCCATCGAGACGTTGGAGCCGGGGCTTGAGGAGACGTCCTTCTACGACCCCGCCAACTTCACCTATCCCGCCGGCGCCTATGTGGCCGAGGTCGAGGTGGATCCCGACACCGGCCAGGTCGAGATCTGCGCTTTCACCGCAGCGGATGACTTCGGCAATGTCGTCAATCCCATGATCGTCGAAGGCCAGGTCCATGGCGGGCTTGCGCAAGGCCTCGGTCAGGCCCTGCTCGAATGCATCGGCTTCAACGAGGACGGCCAGCCGGATGCCGCCAGCTATATGGATTATGCCATGCCGCGGGCGGCGGATCTGCCGAACTTCGCCGTCGATCACAGCTGTGTCACCCCCTGCACCCACAACCCGCTGGGCGTCAAAGGCTGCGGCGAGGCCGGGGCCATCGGCTCTCCGCCGGCGCTGGTGAACGCGGTGATGGACGCGCTCGCCCCGCACGGAGTCGCCCATATCGACATGCCGCTCACGCCCCGCCGGGTGTGGGAGGCGATCCAGGCCGCCGGCTGAGGAGAGACCCATGTACAATTTCGACTATGTAAAACCCAGCACCCTATCCGGCGCAGTGACAGCGCTCGGCACCGAGGATGCGCAAGCGATCTCGGGGGGCCAGACCCTGATCCCGACGCTCAAGGCCCGCCTCGGCCAGCCGAGCCAGCTGGTCGACCTGACCGGTGTCTCGGAACTGCGCGGCATCGAGCTCTCGGCCGGCGTCCTCACGATCAAGGGCGCCACCCGCCATGCCGAGGTCGCCGCATCGCCGGACGTAAACCAGGCCTTCCCGGCGCTCGCCAGCCTGGCGGGTCGTATCGGCGATCCGCAGGTGCGCAACCGCGGCACCATCGGTGGGTCGGTGGCCAACAATGACCCTGCGGCCTGCTATCCCTCGGCCGTTCTTGGGACCGGTGCCACCGTCGTGACGAACGCGCGCGAGATTGCGGCCGATGACTTCTTCCAGGGCATGTTCGACACGGCTCTGGATGAGGGCGAAATTGTCACAGCGCTTCGCTTCCCCGTGCCCGGCCGCGCGGCCTATGCCAAGTTCGTGCAACCCGCCTCGCGCTTTGCCCTGACCGGCGTCTTCGTCGCGCAAGGCACCGATGGCGTCCGCGTCGCGGTGACCGGTGCCTCCGAGAGCGGGGTGTTCCGCTGGAACGAGGCCGAGCAAGCGCTGACGGCCAGTTTCTCGGCCGATGCCGTCGCCGGGCTTTCGGTCTCGGCCGATGGGCTGATCGGTGACATCCATGCTTCGCCCGAGTACCGCGCCAACCTGATCAAGGTGATGACCAAACGCGCTGTCCAAGCCGCCTGAGCGCTGGTTTGCCGACATCACGCCGACCCGGATTGATCCGGGCTGGCGCTCTTGTTAGTCTTTTGTTCTCATTCCTTCACGGAGCGCACAGTGCCCGCCAGCCCCTGCCCGAATGCGTCGGCCACGCTCGAAGCCCATCAGACGGCTCGGTTGACCATCGGGCAGCTCACGGCGATTTTGCGCCGCTCGGGTGCGCTCTGGCTGCCAGGCTCGCGCAGTCTGGTGGTCGCCGATTTGCATCTGGGAAAGTCTGAGCGGATCGCGCGGCGGCAGGGACACCTCCTCCCACCCTATGAGACGGCCGAGACGTTGGACAGGCTCACAGCGGAGATCGCGGCGCTCGACCCAGCCGAAGTCATTTGCCTCGGCGACAGTTTCGACGACACGGCCGCTGCCACGCGCCTTGGCCAAGGCCAAGGCCAGAGGCTGGCCGAGCTTGTCCGCCGCCGCCAGTGGATCTGGCTTGCCGGCAACCACGATCCGCGCCCGGCGGGCCATGGCGGGCAGAGCTGCGCCGAACTTGTGCGCGGTGGCACGGTGTTCCGCCACATCGCCCGACTCGAGAGCGAGCGTCCCGAGGTCTCAGGCCATTACCACCCCAAAGCGCGCATCGAACATCGCGGTCGGCGTATCCAGCGTCCCTGCTTTCTCGGCGACCAGAGGCGGCTGATATTGCCGGCCTTTGGCTGTTATACCGGCGGTCTCGACGCCCAGGATCCGGTTTTTGATCCGCTGTTCCCGCACGGTGCACGCCTCTGGCTGACCGGCCGGCGCATCACCCAACTACCGCGCCATGCCTCCTGAGGACTGGGCCCCACGCGATCCAGGCTATGCCCAGCGCATCGAGCGCAATTTTGCGGCCCAAGGGTTCATGGCGCATCTTGGCGCGGCCCTCGGCGACATTGCGCCAGGCCGCGTCCGCATCCGCTTGCCGATCCGGCCGGCCCTGACCCAACAGCACGGCTTTGCCCATGCGGGCGCGGCCTGGGCCATCTCCGACAGCGCGGCCGGATTTGCGGCCCAAAGCCTGATGGCGCCGACCGATAGCGTGCTGACCATAGAGCTGAACACCCGCAAGAATCTACCGGCTGTGGGCGCGGTATGATTCACTGATCGAGATGGGTCAGGAGGGATCAGAATGCGGCGGGCGGGCTTGTTCGGGCTATCGGAGCGGCTGAGCAAGGATGGCGATCCGCTCGAGG
>JBCCZI010000118.1:0-12959 GCA_039187815.1 Pseudomonadota bacterium
AGGCGCACCTGTCCATTGCGCCCTGCGGCAAAACTCGGCTCGGTCTGCCCGGGCGGCACGACCGCAAGCTCGAGCGGAACCGGCGCCTCGCCTTTGCTGAAGGCGGAGGGATGCGAGAAGCACTCGGACCAGATCTCGACATAGTTCGCCGATTGGTCCTCGGGCTGCACCCGCCAGTTCAGCGCCTCGATATGGTCGACCTCCCCCTCGCGGCGGGGCGTCAGAAACGCATTGCACCGCGCCAGATTGTCGTTGCCGACCGGCATGACAAATTGCACCGGCATGCGGTTCTCGTCGCGGCGACGCTGGTGAAAGGCTTTGAGCGCCGCCGGGAAGACATCGAGCGTGGTCTTCGAGCCTGCCTGCTTGCCAAACGAGAGGTTGATCACCACCGGATAGCCGCGCCGCGCCTCGGGGGGCGCATCGGGGTGGTTCTTGTCCCAAATAGCGTCGGCGACATCCGAGATGCGCTGGATCGCATAGATCATGAAGCAGTCGAGGAAGGTCCCCGATTCGCCGAAGGTGATGCTGCCCGGCAGGTTGACCGCGATGATCTTCACACGGCGGCGAAAGTCGGCCTCTTCGGGGTCGTCCGGATCGGCGCCGGCGGCCGCGTCGAGCACATGGGTGCCATGGGCATAGCGCCCAGCGACCTCGCGGTGCCCGAGCGGGCGAGCCATATCGAGCACACCGGTCGTGCGGTTGAAGCTGTCCTCGTCGAGCCAGCCACCCAGCGTGCCGCCGCTATGCGTGCGCAGCAGCTCGTCGATTTCGGCCTGATAGATCTCGCGGCCAAAGGGCAGGAAGGGCTGTTCGCGCCCCAAGGGGCTGTCCCATATGGCCGTCTGTTGCCAGGCGGCGAGGATGCGGCTCGACCCGTCCATCTCGCGAAACCGATTGTGGCCGAGCGCGATGCCCGTGTCGATCACACCCACGATGATGGTGTCATCGGGGATCGTCGGCAGATTGCCTGGGTCGGGCCGCCAATCGCCGCCGCCCGTGAGGAACGCCTCGAAGCCCTTGTTGCGGCTGTCGCGCGCGATCGGCACGTCGTTGTCCAGGCAGGGGAGCCGCGCGGCCGTCTGATCCTCGTCCTCCTCGCTTGAGGCTTTAGAGGGCGCGCTCAACCGGGTCGCGGCCCTTTGGGTCACCAAGCCGCCCTCGAGCGGGCTCTTCGGTGAGGGATCGGTCACCGATCGGCGCCACCAGTCGACATAAGGTGAGGGGTCGTCAAACGGCGTCCAGTTATCGGTCCAGCGGAGCGGCATAACGCGTCTCCTCAGGACCATTCGGCGGCCGCGGCATGCCAGAATGTCGCGAGCATCGGATCCGATGCGACAGCCTCGCTGAGCGCAGCCGGCCGGAAGCTGTCGACCAGCCATTTCTGCACGAAGTCCTCGGTGCCGCCGAGTGCAATCCCATCCGCGCCATAGCTGAGCTTTTGCGGGGCGAGCCCTAGGGCCACGCTGTGCACCGCCTCGGCGATCATGCAGCCGAGCACCGCGCCGGCGGCCGAATCCACCGGGAAATGCACACCGGCCACCGTGCGGTTGACCGCAATGCGGTGGGCGATGCGATAGCTCATTGCGCGGGCATCGATGCCGGCTTGGGCGCTCTGCTTGCCCTGCAGCCGCTCGAGCACGGTCGCGAGCGCATAGGCCTCGGTCGCATGGCCCGAGGGGAAGCTCGAATGATCCGGCGTTTGGATGATCGGCTGCACTTGCGGCGCAAAATCGATCGGCCGGGGCGACCAGCAATGGTGCTTGATCTGCATCTCGACGGTGATTGCCACCGCCTGGACCAGCGCCAAGAGCTCCAGCGTCTTCTTGCGCCGGCTGTCGTTCAGGAACACCGCCGAGCCGTAGAACGACAGGAGATCCCCGGTCTGCAGCACGATCTCCGAGATCCGGTCCGGTCTCAGATCGGCATAGTTGCGGAGCCAGACCAGCTGCTCTTTGAAGATCGTGTCGTCCGGCTTGGCGATCGAGCAGATCTCATGGGTGTCGAGGCTGAGCGCTGCGCCCTTTCCCCCAGATAGGGGCGTCACGCGAAAGCGCCCGATCAGGCTGCCAAAGAGCACTTGGTGCCGGCGAACGCCGCTCAGGTACTCCAGGGTGTCCAGCGTCGGTGGGGCAGGGGGCGTTGTGAGCGTGCTCGGCACCGGGTTCCAGAAGCCGACGGTCGCATCATGGGTGACCGCCAGGGCGTGGGAGAGCATGCTCGACCCCGGTCCGCCCGCATGGGCACCCCCATGGCCTCCGCCATGTCCGCCGCCGTGACCGCCCCCGTGACCGCCCCCGTGACCACCGCCATGGCCACCGCCGTGTCCGCCGCCATGACCACCACCATGTCCGCCACCAGCACCCAGCATACCAACCTCCTCACATGCTCGTGGGCCTAGGGTCGGGTCGGGGCTGGCCAGGGTCAACATGGACGCCTGCGCTATTCACGAACGATTTACGGTTTCGGCGAGAGCTTGCTTTACGCAACGGAATTTCTTAACGTTTTTCTGGGTCTGAGTATTGATTCCTGTATTCTGGCTTCGATGGGGAAGCTGTTGGATAGCGCAGTAATTCCGGAGGGCGGGTCCGGCAACAGGCTGACAATCACAGTCTTTGGACAGTTTCGCGTCGAGAGCCCGGACGGTAAGGATCTGACGCCGAAAGGGGCTAAGGCGCAGGGTCTCCTGGCCTTGGTGGCTGTCGATGCGCGCCGTCGCCGCGGCCGATCTTGGCTTCAGGACAAGCTTTGGAGCGACCGGGGCCAGGCTCAAGGTGCGGCTAGCTTGCGCCAGGCTTTGGCCGAGATCCGGCGCGCTCTCGGCGAAGCTGTCGACGTGTTGCGCACTGACCGCCGTGTGGTCTCACTGGACGAGATGCGCATTGCCCTGCGCCCCGCGCCCGAGACCGGGAGCGCCGAGTTCCTGGAGGGCATCGACATCCGCGATGCCGAGTTCGAGGATTGGCTGCGCGGGATGCGCTCGCGGGCCGAAGAGGGCGCGCTGGCCTTGTCAGGCAAAGCAGCGGCGCCCGCAGCCGCGACCCCGCTTCTCAGCGCGCCCGATCCGGCCGAGGGGCGTCGGGTGTTGTTTCTGCCCGCAGCCGAAGAGCCGGGCCTGCTCCGCCTGATCGAGGATCAGTTTGTCGACGTGGCGGCCCGCTCGATCCGCGAGACATATTCGCTTGACGTCCACATTCGGGATCCGGGGCGGTCAGGCCCGGGCCTGCTTATGATCTCTGTGCAGGCCTTCGAGCTGCGTGGTACCCATCTCGGCCTGCGCGTGATCCTCGAGGATGTGGACAGCCAACGCGCGCTTTGGTCCGAGAACGTGGTGACGCCGCATGATCCGGGGCCGATCTCCCAGAGCATCGACCATATGGGCCTTTGCCACCGGCTGATGAATGCGCTGTCGGATGTGATGACCGCGGCGCGACCCGCGGGGGCGGGCGACCCGGACGCCAACTGGCTCGGTGGGCTGGCGCTGCGCAAAATGTTCTCGATGCGTCATAAAGCGCTTGAGGAGGCGGACGGGCTGTTGGCCCGGGCCTCCGAGCTTTCGCCCCGCGGCGTCTTCGATGCCTGGCGTGCGCAACTGGCGGTGATCCAATATGTCGAGCGCCAGGGCTCGTCGCGGACCGAACTGCGCGAACGCGCCGAGGCCTATGCCGCTCGGGCGCTGGCCGCCGAGCCGATGAACTCCAACGTTCTGAGCTGCCTTGCGAATGCGCGGCTTGTGCTCGAGGAGAACCGCGCAGCCAGTGGCGAGCTCGCCAAGCTGAGCGTCGAGGTCAATTCCGCCAACCCGCTTTCCTGGTGGGCGCTGGCCAATGCCCAGCTCTATGGCGGCGACCAGGAGGAGGCCTACCGCTCGGCCAAGATCGCGCAAAAGCTCTCCGAGAACTCGGTCCTCAAGTTCTGGAGCGATTTCCAAGTGGCGCTGATCGCCGCGGTGACGAACCGGGCCGAAGAGGCGATCAACCATGCCGAGATCTCAAGCGCCTTGGCACCCAATTTTCGCCCACCCTTGCGCTATCTGATGGCGCTCTATGCGAGCCGGGGCGATGAGGGCTCGGTCGCCCGGATCACCGAGCGGCTTTGCCGGCTCGAGCCGGATTTCACCGTGGACCGGATGGTGAATGACACCGCATACCCCGTCTCGATGATGCGCCGCGCCGGCCTGATCCAGGGGCGCCGCCTGACGGATGTCGAGCGCTAGCGGTCGCCGCCCGCCATCAGAACTGTGCGCGCCAGACCAATCGCAGCGGCGACCCCGTCGATCGCAGGCAGGCCCGAGGCGCGCTGCATGGCCGGGCCAAAGGACGCCATCCCTGCACAGCCAAGCACCAGCGCCTGGCTGTTCTCGGTCTCGGCCACCTTGCGCGCGCAATCCGTAAGTCGACCTTCGGCAGTGGCGGGATCGGCTTCGAGCGAAAGCACGGGAAGCTCGCTTGGATGGACGCCAGCGCAGGCCTCGGCCAAACCGTAGCTGGCGATGTTCGCCTCGATCACGGGCACCGAGACGGGCAAGGTCGTGATCACCGAAAACCGGCCATAGACCATCGCGGCCAGGAACGCCGCCTGGCCGATGCCGAGGACGGGCACGGGGGCGATGGCTCGCGCTTCGGCCAGGCCCGTGTCGTCGAAGCAGGCGATGATTGCGGCATCGATGTCGGGACCGGCCTCGGCGCAGGCGGCAACCACACCCGGGGCGGCGGCACGGCCATCGGCCTCGCCCTGGATGGCGGGTGGCGCCATGGCATTGGTCAGGCCCTCGATCTCCATATCCGGTGCAGCCGCTGCGCGTGCGGCGGCCGCAATCCCGTCGGTCATGCTGGCGGTGCTGTTGGGGTTGATGACCAGCACGCGCATCTCAGACCATGCCCTGTCCCGCATCCGAGGCCTGCCGCGCCCGCCGCCGCTGGGCCCAGAGTGCGGCGAACAGAAACACGCCCACGATCACGAAGGAAAACGCCGTGGTCAGCGTGCCGAGCGCATAGATCACCGGTGTCGTGACATTGGTGGTCATGCCGAAGATCTCGAGCGGCAGGGTGTTGTGGCTGCCCGCCGTCAGCAAGGTCCGCGCGAACTCGTCATAGCTGAGGGTGAAGCCGAACAACGCCACCCCGATCAGGCTCGGTGCGATGATCGGCAGCACCACATGGCGCACGGTCTGCCAAGGGGTGGCGCCCTGGTCGCGCGCGGCCTCCTCATAGGATTTGTCGAAGCGGTTGAAGACCGCGAACATGATCAACAGCCCGAACGGCAGCGTCCAGGTGAGCTGCGCGCCAAAGCCCGAGGTCGCCCAATGCACGTCCCAGTCCAGGCGGTTGAAGATCAGCCCCACGCCGAGCGAGACCAGGATCGAGGGGATGATCAGCGAGGTCACCACCAGGTAGAACAGCAGCGTCGCGCCGGGGAACCGTTTGCGAAAGGCCAGCCCGCCCATCACCGAGACGACGACCGTGGTGAGCATCACCATCAGCCCGAGCGCGAAGGATCGCCCGAACGAGCCCCAGATATCGCCCACCGCCTGCTGCTCGAAGAGATTGCCGAACCAGTGGGTCGAGACCCCGTTCATGGGAAAGGTCAGCCCGCCTTGCGGCCCCTGAAAGGACAGGATCGCGATGGTGATGGTCGGCCCGTAGAGGAACACAAGGAACAGCCCGAAAAAGGCGGCCAACAGATAGAAGCTGAGCGAGCGGCCCATCTCAGAGCTCCTTGCGGATGTCGACGAAGCGGATCATCACCCCGATCGTCATCAGCACCGTGATCAGCAGCACCACCGCGGTCGCCGAGGCCGAGGGATAGGCCAAGAGCCCCACATCATTCGAGATCAGCCGCCCCACATTGGCCGATTGCGAGCCGGACATGAAGCGCACGGTGATGAAGTCTCCCATCACCAGCGTCACGACGAAGATCGAGCCGATCATGATCCCGGGCTTGGTCAGCGGGATGATCACATTGGTCAGGATCTGAAAGCCGCTGGCGCCGGCATCGCGGGCGGCTTCGATAAGGCTACGGTCGATGCGCATCATCGAGTTGAAGATCGGCACCACCATGAACAATGTGTAGAGGTGCACAAAGGCCAGCACAACGGCGAAATCCGAGAACAAGAGCCATTCGAGAGGCGCCTCGATCACGCCCATCTCGATCAGCGTTGAATTGGCGATGCCATTGCGTCCCAGAAACGGGATCCAGGAGATCATGCGGATGATGTTCGAGGTCCAGAACGGGATCGTACAGAGCAAAAAGAGCACGATCTGCCAGGTCAACGAGGGCACGTGGAAGGCCAGGAAATAGGCCACCGTGAACCCGATCGCCAAGGTGAAGGCCCAGGTCACCGCCGCATAGGTGAAGGTCTTCAGAAAGACGTCATAGGTGACCGGCGAGGAGAACAGGAACTCATAGTTCTCGAGGTTGAAATCCGGATAGAACGAGTACTCGGTCGAGCCCCAAAAGCTGACCACCACGATCATCACGATTGGTAACACCAAGAACACCAGCAGCACGGCCCATATGGGAGCGGCCAGCAGCAAGCCCGAGAGGCCCGCCGTCCAGCGCGCGCGCCGCTCGGCCCGCGAAAGGCGCGGTCTGGCCCCGGAGATCCCCGGGGCCATGGTCGTATCGCTTGGCAAGACTAGCCCTCAGGCCGCAATGAACTCGTTCCACTTGCGGACCATATAGCGGTTCTCGTCCATCACCGCGTTCCAGCAGGCGACCGCGCCCATGCGCTCATAGAAGCTGCCGCCGTCACGCACGGCGCCGGCCTTCTCCATGACTTGACCGAAGGGGTTGGTGATGTCGCCGGCCGCGGGCTTGCCCTCGAACCAGAAGCCCCACTCGTCCGCGGACATGTAGTTCTTAGACGTCTCGGGCACCGCCGAGTAATAGCCCTGGCGCATCAGGAAGCCGCCGACCCAGCCGTCGAGATACCAATTGATGTACTCATAGGCCGCATCGAGTGCGAGGCCCGAGAGGTTCGCTGACAGCCCGATGCCGCCGCCCCAGGAGCGGTAGCCCTCTTTCAGCGGCTGATAAATGCACGGGATGCCCTTCGAGCGCACGGCCGTGATGGCGGGCGACCACATGGACTGGATCACCACCTCGCCCGAGGCCATCAGGTTGACGCTCTCGTCGAAGGTCTTCCAGAAGGCGCGGAACTGGCCGGCCTTCTTCGCCTCTGTGAAGATCGCCATCGTCTTGTCGATCTCCTCCGTGGTCATGTTGCCCTTGTCGCCATAGGTGATCTCGCCTATGGCCTCGCAGACCATGGCGGCGTCCATGATGCCGATCGAGGAGATGTCGAGGATCGAGGCCTTTCCCTTGAACTCGGGGTTCAACAGCTCGGCCCAGGTGCCGATGGGCCGGTCGATCAGATCGGGCCGGATGCCGAGCGTATCGGCGTTGTAGATGGTCGGGATCAGCGTCATCCATCCGGTCTCCTCCGGGGCGAATTCCTTGCCGTCCACGCTGTTCACAAAGCCCACCGTATGGGGCGCGGTGCCCTGGGCGATGGTGCTCTCCGGCGTCAGCTTGCCATTGCGGAAGATGCCGACGATCTTGTCATAGTTCTTGATCTTCGAGACATCCATGCCCTGGAGGTTGCCGGTCGGCCAGACCTTCTTGCAGGTCCAGTACTCGATATCCGCGATGTCGAAGCTTTTCGGCTGGGTGGCGGCGCGCTGGGTGACTGCATCGCTATCGAGTGCGGTCATCTCAAGGGTGAAGCCGAGATCCTCCTTCACCTTCGCCGCCACCTCGTTGAGGTTCGAGACGCCCGTGCCGAACTGGCGCAGCGTGATGTCCTTGATGTTCTGGGCCCAGATCGTGGGCGCACCCAGGGTGCTGGCGGCCATGCCCGCCGCGGTCCCCTGCAGGATCCGTCGCCGCGTTAGGCCCGTCTGTTTGGTGGTCTTCGTCATGCCATCTCTCCTTGTCCCATCGTGTCGTATCTTGTTGCGTTCAGGCCGCCGCGGCCGGGCGGTTGTGGTTCAGTCGCCGAGACGGTGCAGATCCGCCGCCTCCCAAGCGAGGCCCACCGCATCGCCCCCGTTCACCGGCGCGGCGTCAAAGGCCTCGTCTGTTATCAGAACCGTCATGTCCTCGGCCCCCTCGCCCACCAGCGAGAGCGCAACCGTGGTGCCCTGGTACTCGATCGCCGAGACCCTGGCCCGCATCACCGCGCTGTCCTCGGCCGCCAGCCGCACCCGGTCCGAGCGGATCGAGAACCGCCCCTCGGGCCGGCTCAGCACGTTGTGATTGCCGATGAAGCGCGCCACGAACTCGGTCTTGGGCGCGTTGAAGACCGCGCGGGGCGGGCCGGCCTGCTCGATCCGCCCGGCATTCATCACCACAATCTGGTCCGACAAGGCCATGGCTTCGTCCTGGCTGTGGGTGACGTGGATGAAGGTGATCCCCATCTCCTGCTGGAGCCGTCGGAGCTCGGTGCGCATTTTCAGGCGCAGGAACGGATCCAGAGCCGAGAGCGGCTCGTCGAGCAGCAGCACCTGCGGCTCCGAGGCCATGGCCCGCGCCAGCGCCACGCGCTGCTGCTGCCCACCCGACAGTTGGGCCGGCATCCGCTCGGCCAACGCGGCCATGTCGACCAGTTCGAGCAGCGCCTGTGCCCGGGTCGTCCGCTCGGCCTTGCCCACGCCCTTCATCTTCAAGCCAAAGGCGACGTTCTCCTCCACGCTCAGATGCGGAAACAGCGCATAGGATTGGAACATCATCGCCGTGCCGCGCCGGGCCGGCGGGCGGGCTGAGATATCGGTGCCACCCAGCACGATGGCGCCGTCGCTCACTGCCTCGTGGCCAGCGATCATCCGTAGCGTTGTCGACTTTCCGCAGCCGGAGGGCCCGAGCAAACACACATAGCTACCAGCCGCGAAGACGTGGTCGATCTCGTCCACGGCCAGCGTCTTCCCGTACCGCTTGGTCAGCGAAACCAGTTCCAGGTCCAGATGCGACCGCATGACGCCCCGCTTCAGTGATGTCGATGCGAGCGTGTCCGCCATTGCGCCCGTTGACAAACAAAACCGACCGATTTCTGCGCATTTTGCAGTCAATCGCCCTTATATGATTAATCCGTGTGCGTTTGACCAGCAGGTTCGCGCAGCTATCGCGCACAATCCTGCATATCGCTGTACGCAATCTTCGAATCATTTGTAGGCGTTTGCCCTAGCCGCGTAGGGTGGAGAGGACAAATCAGAGAAAGCGGGGTATGGGGATGGCAGCAAACAGCGCGTCTCGATCGGCCGCGATGACAAACGACCAGATCGCCGAGCAGATATCGCACGCCATCCTGGACCTCCGCCTGCCCCCCGGCACCAAGCTTACCGAGGACGAGCTGGCCTCGATCTATGGGGTGGGGCGCACTATGGTGCGGGGTGCGCTGCAGGCACTGACTCATCGCGGGCTGGTTGAGACGCTGCGCAACCGCGGCGCCTTCGTCGCTCAGCCCACCGTGCGCGAGGCGCGCGAGGTCTTCGAGGCGCGCGCCCTGCTCGAGCCACGCACCGCCCATTCGGCGGCTCTGCGAGCACGGCCCACCGATGTCCGGCAGCTGAGGCAGCATATCGAGCGCGAGCACGCGGCCATGGACGCCGGCGATAGCGGACGCGCGGTCTATCTGTCGGGCGAGTTCCACCGCGCCATCGCACGGATCGCCGACCAGACCACCATCGAAGAGGTGATCTCGGCGTTGATCGCCCGTTCCTCGCTGATCATCGCGCTCTATTGGCGCCGGCGCGATGCATTGTGCGAGAGCCATGCCCACCATGCCCTGCTGGACGCGATCGCGGCCAATGACGGCGTCGGGGCCGAGGGGCTGATGACCAGCCACCTGGTCGATCTGCGCTCCTGCCTCGATCTCAGCGACCAGCCGAGTTCGCCCCGCTCGCTGCGCGATGCCCTGACATGACGGGCACGACGAGATGACGGGGCTGCGGATTGCGCCAATGACGCGCGCCAATCTCGACCGAGTGATCGACTGGGCCGCGGCCGATGGTTGGACCCCAGGCCTGTCGGATGCCGAGGCCTTCCACGCCGCCGATCCCGCGGGGTCTCTGATGGGCTGGCTGGGCGAGACGCCGGTCACCGCCATCTCGGTCGTCCGGCATTCCGAGCGCTTTGGCTTTCTCGGCTTTTACCTCTGCGTGCCCGAGTATCGGGGCCAGGGCCATGGCTGGGCCACCTGGCAAGCGGGACTGGCGCATCTGGGCGCGCGCACCATCGGGCTCGACGGCGTGGCGGCGCAGCAAGGGGCCTATCGCCGTTCGGGCTTTGCGATGGCGCACCAGACCCAGCGCTATGGCGGACGGGTGGCCCCGCGGGCGGACCCGGCCTGTGCCGTGGCGCGCCCAGAGGATCTGCCCGAGCTGTTGGCGCTCGATCGACGGATCGGCGGCGGGGTCGCGCGTGAGCGCTGTCTCGGCGCCTGGTTCCGGTCAACGCCCTGGCGGGTGACACTGGTCCGCCGCGAGGTAGCGCTTGGCACGAGCTGGGCCTGCCATCAAGGGCACAAGATCGGACCGTTGCTGGCGCCCGATGCGGCCTCGGCCCGCACCATGATCCAGGCCCTCGTGGCCGAGGCGGACGCGGACGCGGAGGAGGTCTTCATCGACAGCCCCGACGCCAATCCGACCGCCGTGGCTCTGGTCGCTGAGCTTGACCTCACCTCGGCCTTTGCATGCCCGCGAATGTACAAAGGCACAGCCCCGCCGCGCGACCTCGCCCGAATCTTCGGCGAGGCGAGCTTCGAACTCGGCTGACCGGGCACAGGGGAGAAGACGCATGACCGACAGCGAACGCGCCACCCGCCGAGCGATCCTGGCCCAATGCCGTGCCATGACTGCCTCGGGTCTCAGCCAGGGCATGTCCGGCAATATCTCGGTGCGATGGCGCGAGGGGCTGCTGATCACGCCCACCTCGCTGCCCTATGACCGTATGATGCCTGAGGACCTCGTCTTTCTGTGCAGGGACGGCACGGCCGAAGGGCCACGCCGGCCCTCATCCGAATGGCGGTTCCATCGGGACATCCTGGCGGCCCGGCCGGATGCCCGGGCGGTGGTGCACACCCATGCGCCCTATGCCACCGTGCTGGCGATCCTGGGGCGGGAGATCCCGCCGCTCCACTACATGGTCGCCGTGGCGGGCGGGGCGACTGTACCGCTGGCACCTTATGCGCTGTTTGGCACTCAGGCCTTGTCGGACGCGGTTGTCGGCGCGCTCGCCGGTCGCACGGCCTGCCTGATGCAGCATCACGGCATGATCGCCATAGGCTCGACGCTGGAAGAGGCCATGTGGCGAGCGGGCGAGGTCGAAGCACTGGCCCGCCAGTACCATGGCTGCCTGGCGCTCGGCCAAGAGCCACCGCTCCTCAGTGCGGCCGAGATCGAGACGGTGTTACAGAAGATGGCCGCCAGCGGTTATGGCGCGCACAGGGGCTGAGACAGGCGATCAGCCCTCGGCCTCGGCCTGCATCTCGAGGTGCAGCTTCGTGCCCTCATAGGGCATCGAGCGGCAGAGCGCCTCGTCAAGCTCGATGCCTAGCCCGGGCTCGGTAGAGGGAAGGATGTAGCCCTCGTCCCACCGCACCCCGTGTTTGATGAAAGCGCCCCAGGGCCCATCGAATTTCTCGATGCTCTCAAGGATCAGGAAGTTCGGGATGCAGGCCGCCAGCTGGATGTTCGCCGCCCCCTCGACTGGCCCGCAATAGAGGTGCGGGGCCAGCACGGCGTAATGCGGCTCGGCCATGGCGGCGATCTTTTTGGCCTCGAGGATGCCGCCCACGCGCCCCAGCGCCGGCTGCAGGATCGAGGCCGCACCGGTGCTGAGCACCCGGGCGAATTCGTACTTGGTCGTCAGCCGCTCCCCAGTCGCCACAGGGATGGTGGTGGAGCGGGCGACCTCGGCCATCATCTCGGGGCTCTCGGGCGGGGTCGGTTCCTCGAACCACAGCGGGTCGTATGGCTCGAGCCGAGCCGCCAGTCGCCGCGCGCCCGATGCGGTGAACTGCCCATGGGTGCCGAACAGCAGATCGGCACGCGTGCCCACCGCCTCGCGGATGCGCTGACAAAACGCCGCCGAGCGTTCGATCGCCGCGAGATCTGGCTGACGTCCGTCATAGATCGTGTAAGGCCCCGCTGGGTCGAACTTGACTGCTGTGAAGCCCGCCTCCACATAGTCGAGCGCCCGGGCCGCCGCGATGTCCGGATCCGAGTAGACGCTCGGCGCATTGGGATCGGGGTACACATCGCCGCCTGCGGGGTAGAGATAGCTGTAGGTCCGCAGTCTTTCCCGCGTCTTGCCGCCCAGGAGATCGTAGACCGGCTTGCCCGCCGATTTGCCGACGATGTCGAGGCACGCGATCTCGAGCCCCGCAAAGATCCCCATCAGGGTGGGATCCGGCCGCTGATGATAACCCGAGGAGTAGGTGAGCCGGTAGAGCTGCTCGACCCGGTGCGGATCGGCGCCCGCGAAATGGCGCGAAAACACATCCTGCGCCGCCAGCTTGATCACATAGGGGCTGAACGAGGCGGCATAGATCTCGCCATAGCCGACGACCCCGCAGGCTGTGACCAGCTTGACGAAGATGAAATAGCGCCCGCCCTTGCGCGGCGGCGGGTTCGCGGTCACGAAGACCTCGAGATCCTGGAGTTTCATGGCGCCCTCAGTCGGCCCAAAAACCATTGCCCGTCGCTATACGAGAGCGAACGTCGGTCAAGGGAGCATCTCTCGGCACCCGGTTCTGGGCAGCCTGCGACAGCAGCTGTCGTTTTCCGCACGTTCCTTAGCCCAACGCGCCGACCCACTTGCGGCGTGTTCGTCGTTTAGGTGTCAAGCGACATCCGGATTTGCGGGTTAAGGCGGCAGCCAGTTTACGGATGGTGTCGCGCTAGGCCGATCCCATTGGATTTGGCTGGTGACATTTGTTGTAGGTTGCTGAGCAGGCCGGG
>JBCCZI010000119.1:0-12861 GCA_039187815.1 Pseudomonadota bacterium
CGAGCGTCACGCACCCCCCAGCCTGCGGAGGCGCGCTCTCGCCTGACCCGGGGACCCAGATCGGGAGACGCCGTGGCTGGGCGCTTGTCAGGCGGGTTCGTCGAGGGCGCCGATGACACGGAGATCCGTACCGGTGCCGGCGGTCGGCTCGGTGCCGAAGGTGGCGGACAGCGTGGGCGCGAGCGCCGGGTCGGCCAGGATCTCCATGGCCTCGGCGCGGTCGCAGAGCCGGGCTGAGGCTTGCACGGCCGGGCCGAACACGTCGTAGACATAGCGCTGTGCACCGACCACCGAGCCGATCACCAGACCACAGGCGATGCCGATGCGACAGGACCAGGTCTGCGGGTGGTTCTGGTTGCGCCGGCTGAGATAGCGCACGAAGCGGATCGCCGCATGGGCGGCGGCCACAGCGTTCTCCTCGCCCGGATCGGTCAGCCCGCAGACGGACACATAGGTGTCGCCCAAGGTCTTGATACGCTCGCAGCCGAACTGCTCGCCGATGCGGTCGAAGGCCTGCTGGATGTCGTTCATCTCGCTAATCAGCATCGAGGGGTTCACGGTGCGCACCCGCTCGCCGAAATCGAGAAAATCGAGGGTTAGGATCGCCACAGGCTCATAGCTTTGCGGCACCACGACGCCGAAGGTCTTGTACTCCTCGTAGACTTGGCGGGGCATGATGGTTAGGAGCAGCTTCTCGACGCGCTCCTTCTCGCGCTCGAGATCGCGGGTGTTGCGCTCGACCATGGCCGAATAGCTCTCGATCATCGACTCGAGCTCGCGGATGCGGGTGATGTTTTGGCATTCGAGCAGCACCAGGTCCTCGCTGGTGCGCGTGAAGACCAGCGCCATTACTAAGGTGCGCCGCTTGCGCCGTACGCTGGTCTCGAGCTGGTAGCGTCCCTCCGCCTCTAGCCCCGACTGCACCGCAGCGATATCGAGATCGGGCAGCACGGCGGTGATGGGGCTGCCGATCTCGGGCGCGCTGTACCACTCCCAAAACACCGCGTTCTGAAAACGCAGCGTCAGCTTGGTGGGATCGAGCAACGCCACACCGACGCCAATGGCCCGCAGCAGATGCTCATTGATCGCCTCGATGGTCATGAGCCGGTCACGATCAGCGACCGGCGCGCTTCAATTTCCGCCAGCACCGCGTCGCGGTCGCCGGGCTCGAAGCCATGGTCGTCCAGCGTCTCGGCCAACAGCGCAGCCATGGCGTCAAAATGGCTCGCCTCGATCTTCAGATGGCCATGGAGCTGTGCCAGCCGCTCATCGGTGTAGTCCGCGGGACCGCCAAGCAAGGAGGCCACGAACTTGGTCTGGTGATCGATCAGCCGTTTGAGGTCAACATCGTCGAAGAAGCTGCCGACCTCCTCGCTGTCGAGCAACCGATCGTAGAAGTCCATGACGACGCGGCTGATGCTCCCGAAACCGCCATATTTTTGGTACAGGGACTGTGGCATGCGACCTTCCTCCTTACGCCGCCTCATTCAAGGGGCGATGAGACTGCGGTGCAACCCCTTCCGCCAGATTGGAGACCGGCTCGGCCAAGATTGGCGCGACCGCTGTGTAGCGCGTGCGCGCATCGGCCCAACGCAGATAGTGCGAGAACAGCTCGCGCATCGGGCCGGCGCCTTCGCGATAGGCCGCGAGGGCCGCGACCAGAGCGCCGAGCGACAACTCACCGGTGATCACCAGCCCTCCGCCGATCGCCAGATAGGACAGCGGCACCATGTGCCCGATGCCGTTGTAGAGCGCCTTCATCAGGAACTTGCGCCGGTGGATGGCATGGCGCAGGCGCTTGGCGTGCCGCGCCCCGCGGAGCGCCCCGCCGATGCGGGCCTCGTCCGCGGTCAGATCTGCACACATGTCGCGGACCGTATGGATGCGCTCGCGCTTGAGCGCGTTCAGTCGGGTCAGCAGAACCGGTGCCACCAGCACCTGCAGCGGTGTCAGCGCAAAGGCCGCCAGCGCCAAACGCCAGTCCTGGACCAGCAGAAAGGCCATCACGGTGATCCAGGCGAGACCCTGGGAGATCGGCGTCGAGACCGCACTGCCGGCAAATCCCGCGATCGCCTCCAGCTCATGGCCGAGCACCGGGGCGAGGGCTCCGTTGCGCTCGGCCGCCGGGCGGTGGCGCCACCGACGGATCACCTGTTGGCGGAGCCGCAGCAGCAGCCATTCGCCGAGATCCGCAGACAGCACATTGGCGGCGTATTTGAGCGCGCTGAGCGACAGGACCGCCACCAGCTGAGCGGCGCAGAGGATGGCCAGGGCGCATTCGATCGTCAGCCCCGCCAAGAGCGGCGGCAAGGCGCCACCTGCGGCGCCATCAAGCGCGCCGTCGACGATGATCTTTGGCAGCTCGAGCGTCACATAAAGGAGCGGCGCCCCGCTCAGAGCCAGCGCCGCCAGGACCGCTTGGCGCCCCGGAGCATGGCTGAGGATCAGCGCCATCAGACCGGGCGTCGGCTGCGCCTCGGTCGGCTTGGAAATTGAGCGCGCCGCGGGATGGGTGTGTGGGAGCGGACCCCCGCGACGCGCTCTGATTGCAACTATGACTTTAGACATCACTGGCTCCGAAATCTCTCATTCCGTAATGTCCCCGATATGGACGGGTTCTGTTTCAACCCGATGTCCCTTGGTGTTTCTCTTGTTGCCTTGCGGCGACAGCTGTGGGGCGGCGTTTGGACGGAGATGGGCAGCCGCGGCCCGTTCTCGGGTCCGCGGATTGCAACAATTGAAACGTACGAGCCCATGGCGGATGGACGACTGAAACCTTGGCGATCTAGGCTCGGACCCGATGACCGAGGCCAGAGAACAAACGGCCACCCCCGTTCGGTGGGCCGAGTTCGATGCGCAAGGCCGGCTGCGCGATGCGAGCCCGGGCTTTGCGCCGGGGCCGACCCTTGCCGATATGGCGGGCGTGCTGGCGGGGTATGCCACGCTGCGTGGTCGAGCGGTCGATGGCGCCGGGATTGCCGCGGCACTGCATGAATGGTCCAAGCCCGGCGCACGGATCGAGGCGCTGCACCGGGACGGCCGCCAGGAGATTCTTGTCTCGCACCCGAGCGCTGATGTGGGCCTATGCCTCATGTCGGTGCCTGTGGGTCCGCAACCGGCCGCCGAGCCTGCGCTGCCGGACCTCGCCGAGGCGCTCTCGAGCTTGTCGGAGGCAGTCGCGGTCTTTGATGAAGATGGGCGCTTTCTGCTCGGCAACACTGCCTATCGCGATCTGCATGCCGGGTTGGAGCGCTTTGCCGTTACCGGCACCCATTGGGAGACGCTGTTGCGCGAGATGTTGCGGCGGCGACCGGTGCGCGGGGCCGCGGGGCGCGAGGAGGCCTGGATCCGCTCCCTGCTCGCCCTCACCGACGAGCCGGCGGAGTTTGAGATCCGCTTTGCCGACGACACGGTGGTCTCGGCGGCGCTCACCCCGACCCGCTCGGGCGGCTTCATCCTGACCGAGATTGATATCACGGCGCGGCGATCGGCAGAGTCCGCGGCCCGCGAGAGCGAGCAGATGCTCTCAAAGGTGCTCGAAGCGAGCCCGGCGACGCTCTGCATGGCCAGCATCGGGACGGGCGAGGTCATCTACCGCTCGCCTGCCTTCACGCAGCTCTTTGGTGTCGAGGCGACGGCGCACAGCCAGTTCGCCTCGGGGCTCGCCCGCGCCGATTTTCTGACCGAGCTTTTGGCTTTGGGCCGCATCGATGATTTCGAGGCCGAGGGGATCAATGCGCGCGGAGAGCGGTTTCCGGCGCTGTTCTCGGCCCGCGTGATCGACTATCGCGGTGAGGACGTGATGGTCTCCTCGGCCACCGACCTCACCGAGCAACACCGCGCGCGGCGCAAGATCGCCGAGGCCAGCACGCGGCTGCGCGATGCAATCGACGCTATGGACGAAGGGTTCGCCCTGTTCGACGACCAGGACAGGCTGATCCTGTGGAACGCCCGCTATGCGGCGATGAACCTCCATATCCCCAATTGGATCAAGGTCGGCTCGACCTATGAGCAGATCCTCGACGCCGCGATCGCCAGCGGGAAGCTCGCGGCCTCCGAGCGCGACAAGATCGCCGAGACTGCCGAGCGCCGCGAGATGGGCCAGCGGCGGTTCGAGTTCCAGCATATGGACGGCGCATGGTATTCGGTGGCGCGTCACCGCACCTCGGATGGCGGCTTTGTGCTGACCCGCCGCGACATCACCGAGCGCAAGAAGGCCGAGGCGGCGGAACGGGAGGCCGATGCGCTGCTCCGCCAGGTGCTCGAGGCTTGCCCCGTGCACTTGATCCTCTGCCGTTTCGAGGGGGGCGAGATCGTCTTCCGCAGCAACAGCGCCACCGAGGTGTTCGGTGCGCGCGACCGGGTCTCGGAGTATTGGGAGGATCTGGAGGCCGGCAAGGTGCTGAGCCAAGCAATCGCTGACAGCGGCCGCGACGAGCGGGTCTTCACCCTTCGCCGCGCCGACGACACCCCCATGGCCGTGGCCCTGTCGAGCCGCCTGATCGAGGTGCGCGGCGAGCCGATGGTGGTCAGCCACGCCTATGACCTGACCGACCGGATGCGGATGGAGGACGAGCTGGCGCGCCAGCAGGAGATGCTGCACCAGTCCGAAAAACTTTCGGCACTCGGAGAGCTGTTGGCCGGCGTGGCGCATGAGTTGAACAACCCCCTCTCGGTCGTCGTCGGGCATGCGATGATGCTGGAGGAGGAGGCTGAGGACGACGCCCTCCGCCGGCGGGCCAGCAAGATTGGCTCAGCGGCAGACCGCTGCTCGCGCATCGTCAAGACCTTCCTGGCCATGGCCCGCCAAAAGCCCGCCCGGCCCGAGCCCGTGCAGATCAATGAGGTCATCGACACCGCCCTCGATGTCGCTGGCTACGGGCTGCGCTCCTCGGGCGCGGTCGTCGTCCGGGATTTCGCCGACGGCTTGCCCCCGGTGATGGCCGATGCCGACCAGTTGGCGCAGGTCTTTGCCAATCTTCTGGTCAATGCCGAGCATGCCTTGGCGGACAAAGGAGCGGAGGCCGAGGTGCGCATCGCCACCCGCTTGCTGCCGCTCCGCGAGCGCGTCGAGATCACGTTGGTCGATAACGGCCCCGGGATCCCTACGGAGATCGCCAAGCGGATCTTCGAGCCGTTTTTCACCACCAAAGGGGTGGGGCAGGGGACGGGCATAGGCCTGGCCTTTTGCCACCGGATAATTGCGTCCCACGACGGCACAATCCGCGCCGGCTCGGCACCGGGCGGCGGCGCGCAGTTCACGATCGAGCTCGATGCGGTGCGCGAGCGGCCCAAGGCCCGCCGCGGCCGACGCGCCGAGAACGCCAGCGGCGCCCGCGTTCTGGTCATCGATGACGAGCCCGATGTGGCCGAGCTGATTGCCCAAATCCTCGCCTTTGACGGCCACGAGGCCGAGCGCGCCCATTCCGCGGAAGAGGCGCTCGGCCGGCTTGGCGAGGGGTTTGACGTGATCCTGTCCGATGTGAACATGCCTGGGCTCGGCGGGCGGGGGCTGCTCGAGCGCTTGCGGGCCGATTGGCCCGAGCTCGAGCCTCGCCTCGCCTTCGTCACAGGCGATACCATGAGCCCAGGCGCCGAGCACTTCCTCGAGACCGCCGGGCGGCCTTGTGTCGAGAAGCCCGTCTCGCCCACCGATCTGCGCCGGGTCACCGCCGGCCTTCTCCGCAGCCAGGGAGCCCGTCCATGAGCCAGCCCTCGAAATCCCATATCGTCGTCTGCGATGACGAGGCGGATGTCCGTGACATGATCGGCGAGTATCTCGAACGCAGGGGCTTTGCGGTCACGACCGTCGGCAATGCCGAGGCGATGCGCAAGGCGCTGGATCTGCGCGGGGCGGATGCGGTGGTGCTCGACATCAACATGCCGGGCGAGGACGGGCTCTCGGCCTTGCGCAGCCTCCGAGCTCAGAGCAATGCAGTGCCGGTGATCATGCTCACCGCCACGGCCGAGGTGGTGGACCGGATTCTGGGCCTCGAGATGGGCGCCGATGACTATCTCGGCAAACCGGTCGATTTGCGCGAGCTGGAGGCCCGCGTGAAGACGGTCCTGCGCCGCAGCGCGCCCGCGGCACCTGAGCCGCAGAAGCCACCCTCGGAGGGTGGGCGCCATGCCTTCGGGCCTTGTACGCTCGATCTCGACGCGGCGCAGCTGTTCGACGAGGAGGGCAAAGAGATCGCGATCACTGCGATGGAGTTCGCTTTGCTAAAGGTGTTTATCGAGAACCGCGGCCGCGTGCTGAACCGGGATCAGCTGTTGGAGAAGGCGCATGATCGGAGCTGGGATCCGTTCGATCGCTCGATCGACATCCGCATCTCGCGCCTTCGCCGCAAGATCGAGCCCAACGCCGCAAAGCCGGAGGTGATCCGAACGGTGCGCGGCGTGGGCTATATCTTTGGGGAACGGCAGGGCTAGCCGCAGTTCCCGTCAGGCGCTGATCGACGCCGGTGCCGCATAGACCGTCCTGGCCCGCGAGCGCTCTGCCAAGAGCGCCGCGCGCTCCGCCGCCGAGATATGCCAGACCGGACGCAACGCTTCGGCATCGAGCACGGCGGGATCGATCCCCATATCCGCCAGCATGCGCCGGTCGGTCGGGATGAGATCGCGCCTGCGGCGGTGGATCTCGCTCCAAAGCCGCAATTCGGCCAGCACCCGGGCCGGCAAGCTCCACAATGTCAAAAAGACCTCTTTCATCATGTTCTCCAAATTCTATGGGTTTGAGCGGGCTCAGCCCGCTTCGGCAAAGGCACGTTCGGGCAGCGGGTCTGCGGCGGTCAGGCGGTTCATCACGCCCTCCTCGACCCGCATCACTTCTCCAAGCGCCATAAGATGTTGCTGGATCTGCCCGAGCGTCCAATCAAAGCGCCCGATCCGCTCGGTGACCGCCAAGAGCGGCATGGCGAGCGCGTCCCGGGTCGCCTCAAAACCCGCGAGCGAACCTGGGCCATCGGCGACAACCGCCCGCGCCAACAGCTCGGCATCGCGGAAGGCATCGGTGATGCCATGCGCCGTGCACGGGTCCTTGAAGCAGCCTGCATCGCCAACCAGAGCCCAGCCGGGGCCATAGGCCTGGCGCAGATGCATCGGCCGGCCGCCAAAGCGGCGCAGGCGTCCCAGAGGCTCGGTCCGCCGCAGCATATCGGCCAAGGCAGGTGCGGCTTGGCGGAGCCGCGCGCGGAAGGTCTCGGCCAGCGGCGCGCCGCGGAACCGCTCGGCTTGGCCGCTGACGAACACACAGGCTTGCCCGTCATTGGTCGGGATCAGCCCGGACATCGACCCCGGCCGATAATGCCAATCGAAGCCGGTCAGGTCCTCTGCCCGCAACCCGCCGACATAGCCCATCAGTGTCGCACCGCCGCTCGGGCCGCTCATCCGGGTGACGGCGCCCGCCTGCTCGGCGACCCGCGATGCCGCGCCATCGGCGCCGATCACCATGCCGGCCGACACATGGATGCGCGTGGCCGAGCGATCGAGATAGCGGAGCCCGGTCACCCGTCCGTCTGCGTCGGTTTCCAGGGAATCGACGGTGCAGCCGAACCTGAGCTCGGCACCCGCTGTCCGCGCAGCATTGGCGAGGATGCGGTCGAGCACAGTCCGCCTCGGCGCAAAGAGCGCCTGGGACGCGTCCTTTGCCGGGACCGTTACCGCATCATCGCCATAGGTGAACGTGGTGCGCAGGATTGCCGGGGTGCCCGCGGCCTTGAGAGCCGGCAGCAGGTGCCAGCGGGCCAGCGAGGCAACACCGCCGCGCATCAGCGCATGGGTCGACAGGGTGTCCGAGCCGTACTCCGCGCGGTCGATCGCCAGAACGCGCAGTCCGGCGCGCGCCAGCAGCATGGCTGTTGCGGCACCGGCACAGCGGGCGCCGACAATGACGGCATCATAGCGCGCCGGGCGGGAGATTGGGGCAGTATGCATCAAACGATCCTCTTTCCTCGATAAATGCGTCAGTGCCGGTCCGAGCCCCTAGGGTTCTGTGGTGCCAGGGCTTTGGCGCGGTCGAGGAAAGACTTGAGGCCGCCGCGTTTCATCGGCGTGTCTGCCTTGGTTTTGCCGTGTTTCGAGTGTTTCAACGCGAGCGGGGTGCGCTGTCGCGATTGGCCGGCTGCCGGTCAACCTCATCTGCGCGACCTGGGCTGGGGTAGAACGCTCGGAGGCCCTGGTTCGCGCGGACCACGTCCCATGCCGCCGGGGGGATGGAGCATGGGGCGTCGGCGGGCCGGGCGCTAAGTCCGGTCCGCATCGCCTTGGGGCTGGCCCTCAGCGGTAGCGCGAGAACCAGCCGAGCCCGTCTTCGGTGCGGCCCGCGGGGCGATACTCGCACCCGACCCAGCCGGTGTAGCCGACTTGGTCCAGCGTCTCCATCAGGGCATGAAAGTTCAACTCGCCCGCATCTGGCTCATGGCGCAAGGGGACGCCGGCCACCTGGACATGGGCGATCAGCGGGGCGAGCGCTTCGATCCGGCGGGTGAGATCGCCCTCCATGATCTGCGCATGGTAGAGATCGAGCTGCAAGCGCAGATTGGGGGCTGCCACCTCGGCGATCACGGCGCGGGCCGCCTCGGTCGTTTGCAGGTGATAGCCCGGCATGTCGCGGTGGTTGATCGGCTCGATCACCAGACCTTGGTCGGGCGTGATTGCTGCGGCTCGGGCCAGCCGCGCGACATAGTCCGAGCGTGCCTCGGGCCCCTGTGCAATCCCGGCCATGACGTGGATGTTGCGCGGCTTGAGCACTGCGGCGTAGGTAAGGGCGCGCTCGATATCCTGCTCAAAGCGCACATCGAGACCGGGCACGGCCGCCGCGCCCCGTTCGCCTGCATCCCAGTTGCCGGGTGGCGTGTTATAGAGCGCGAGATCCAGCCCGTGCGCATCCAGCTCCGCCCGGATGGCGGCTGCTTCGTGCTCATAGGGGAACAGAAACTCGACCGCTTTGAACCCGGCGGTGGCGGCATGGCCGAACCGCTCGAGGAACGGCACCTCCTGGAACATCTGCGAGAGATTGGCGGCAAAGCGGGGCATCGGCTCAGCCTGCGTAGTCGATGACGGTCTGGCGCTGTTCGCCGAGCCCGTCGATGCCGAGGCTGACCGTGTCGCCTGGCACAAGCCAGCCCTGGGGATCCATCCCCATGGCCACCCCCTCGGGCGTGCCGGTCGCGATTATATCCCCAGGCACCAGAGCCATGAAACGCGACATATACGAGATGATCTCGGCCACGCTGAAGATCATGTCCGAGGTGTTCGAGAGCTGGCGCGTCTCGCCGTTCACATCGAGCCAGACCGACAGCGCCTGCGGGTCCGGCACCTCGTCCGCGGTCACCAGCCAGGGGCCTGTCGGTCCGAAACTGGGGGCGGATTTGCCTTTGACCCATTGCCCGAGGCGCTCGGCCTGGAACTCGCGCTCGGACACGTCATTGATGACGCAATAGCCGGAGATCACGGAATAGGCGTCGGCCTCCGAGACATGCTCGGCCTGGGCGCCGATCACGATGCCAAGCTCCACCTCGTAGTCGAGCTTTTGCGATGCCTTGGGACGGATGATGGGATCAAATGGCCCGGACAGCGCACTGGCCGCCTTGTTGAACAGGATCGGCTCGGTCGGGATCGCCATCCCGCTCTCTTTGGCGTGGTTCACATAATTGAGCCCAACACAGTGAAAAGTGGGCACCGAGGCGAGACAGGCGCCAAGCCGCACCTCGCCCTCGACCGCCGGCAGGCTGGCCGGGTCGAGGCCCCGCAGCCGGTCGATGGCTGCCAGAGACACCGCGCCACCCGCCAGATCGGGACCATGCGCCGACAGATCGCGGATCGTGCCGTCCATGTCCAACATGCCCGGTTTTTCTGCCCCCTTGGGCCCATAGCGCAACAGTTTCATGGCATTCCCTCTGGTGTGATGGCCCGGCCCGGGCGCTTTGGCGTGACCCTAGACGCCCCCCTGCGGGCGGGCAAGCGACCTCAGCGTCCGCGGGGCGCGAAGACACCGCCCTTCTTGCGGGTCGACAGCAGGATGCTGGTCTCGGTACTCGAAATCCCGGGGATCATCCGCAGACGCCGCAGCGCCTCGTCGAAGGCCGGGAGGTCCGCGGTTGCGATCTCGGCCAGCAGGTCCCAGCGGCCATTTGTGGTGTAGACGCCGGCGACCTCGGGCATGGCAGCAAGCCGGCGGATGACCTCCTCGGCGGCCTTTCCCTCCACGGCCACCTGCGTGATCGCCTGAACGGCGGCGGGATCAAGCTCACGCTGCAGCACGACCGTATAGCCGGCAATCACGCCGCTGCTCTGGAGGCGGTCGAGGCGCACCCGCGCCGTGGCCCGCGAAATGCCAGCGGTTGCCGCGAGCTCTGAGATCGATTGGCGCGCATCTCGCCGCAAAGCGCCAATAAGAGCGAGATCGATGTCATCCATTTTGATCTATCTAAAGTCCATTATGATCATAGTTTGCATTTTTTGATCAAAATGACCACTCAGATTCGTCACTAGGACCTGTGATACTCCTCCTCGAACGGCGTTTTGATGGAGGAGAGGATGCCCAGCAATCGCAGTGTGTCGGTCGGCCTGATCGGCGTGCCGGTCGAGGCCGGAGCCAGCCAGCGTGGACCTCTGATGGGTCCGGCGGCGTTGCGCACAGCCGGGATCGGTGAGGCGTTGGATGCGCTCGGCCATGCGGTCACCGATTTTGGCGATGTCACCGCTCAGCCGGTCGAGTGCCAGGAGATGCCTGGGGTGCACCGGCTGGGCAAGGTTGCGGGCTGGGTCCGCGCAGTGCGCCAGAGGACCGCCCATGTGCTGGAGAGCGGCCGCGTCCCGGTCCTGCTGGGCGGCGACCATTCGCTCTCGGCCGGCAGCGTCGTCGCAGCAGCGGCCCAGGCCCGGGCCGAGGGACGCCCGCTGTTCGTCCTCTGGTTCGATGCACACACCGATTTCAACACGTTTGAGAGCAGCCCGAGCGGGCATTTGCACGGCGTGCCGGCAGCGGTCTTTTGCGGCCTTCCGGGTCTCGAAGCGATGCATGGCGGACCCGTTCCAACGGTTCCGTGCGAGCGGGTCTGCATGCTCGGCATCCGCTCGATCGATCGGGAGGAGGAAGCGCTGGTGCTCCGCCACGGGCTCGGCGTGCACGATATGCGCGCGGTGGATGAGCACGGCATTGCCGCGCTCCTGCGCCCCTTCCTCGAGCGCGTCGCCGCCGCAAACGGTCGGCTCCATGTGAGCCTCGACGTCGATTTTCTCGAGCCTGAGATCGCCCCGGCCGTCGGCACGACTGTGCCTGGCGGCGCGACCGTCCGTGAGGCGCATCTCGCCATGGAGATGCTGTGGGAGAGCGGTCTCCTGTCGTCCCTCGATCTCGTTGAGCTCAACCCCTTCCTGGACGAGGCCGGGCGCACAGCCCGTCTGCTCGTCGATCTGACCGCCAGCTTGTTTGGGCGCCGGGTGCTGGACCGGCCCACCCGGTCCCGCTGGTCCCGCGCTGCCTGAGAGGAGATGACCATGACCTTTGCTCTGACCCGCCATGATGGCACCAACCTTGTGCCCTTTGTCAGCGTCGACAGCATGATGAAGCTGGTCCACCGGGTTGGCATCGAGCGCTTCCTGGTCGATCTGGCCGCCCATATCGAGGCCGATTTCCGCCGTTGGGAGTGCTTTGACAAAACCGCCCGCGTGGCGGCCCATTCCCGTGACGGCGTGATCGAGCTGATGCCCACATCCGACGGCGTCGCCTATGGCTTCAAGTATGTGAATGGCCATCCCAAGAACACGCGCAGCGGGCTGCAGACGGTCACGGCCTTTGGGGTGCTGGCCGATGTGGACAGCGGGTATCCGGTGCTGATTTCGGAGATGACGATCCTGACCGCGCTGCGCACTGCTGCGACCTCGGCGCTGGCTGCGCGGCATCTGGCGCCGCGTGGTGCGCGCACCATGGCGTTGATCGGCAATGGTGCGCAGTCTGAGTTTCAGGCGCTGGCCTTTCGCGCCCTGCTCGGCATCGACCGGCTGAGGCTCTACGACATCGACCGCTCCGCCTCCGAGCGCTGCGCCCGCAACCTCGCCGGCCGCGGGTTCGCCATCGAGATCTGTGACAGCGCCGAGGCCGCGGTCGAAGGCGCCGAGATCCTTACGACCGCCACCGCCGACAAGCAGAACGCGACGATCCTGACCGACAACATGGTCGGGCCGGGCCAGCACCTGAATGCCGTTGGCGGCGATTGCCCGGGCAAGACCGAACTCCACCGCGATGTCCTGTTCCGCTCGGAGATCTTCGTCGAGTATCCCCCGCAGACGCGGATCGAGGGTGAAATCCAAGCGCTGTCGCCGGAGCATCCGGTCACCGAGTTGTGGCAGGTGATCGCAGGAACGGCGCCCGGCCGGACCAGCCATGCTCAGATCACGCTCTTCGACAGCGTCGGCTTTGCGATCGAGGATTTCTCTGCGCTGCGGTATCTGAGCGGACTGGTCGAGGGCTCGGGCATCTCCGAAGCCCTTGATCTGCTTGCGGATCCGGATGAGCCACGCGATCTCTTCGGCATGATCCTGCGCGCGGATCCCGCCCCTCTGCGCGCTTGACTTGCAGCCCTCGCAGGGCTGATGCCAATCCGCAACGCATGTTAGCAGTTTGCTGTACAGCTCATTTTCGGCTGGTTTACGCGGTTTCACAAAGGTAAACGTCGAGACATGGGGTGCCTTGGGTGTGGCCTAACCGGCAGTTTGTTGCTTAAGCGGCGCGGCCGACCCAGGCGAGATGAGAAGAGGACAGGTGAGATCGATGCTGAGCGACGCGGAGATTTTGGCCCTTGAGGCTGGCGTGCAGAACGTTCTTCGGATACCGGGGCCGGTTGAAGATGGGTCGGC
>JBCCZI010000120.1:0-12770 GCA_039187815.1 Pseudomonadota bacterium
CGAGATCGCTCAGCCGCCGCATCCGGTCGTCGAAGTCGAAAAACCCGGGCTGCCGCGCCACGCCGATCTCCTCAGCCGATCCTGCACAGCGATTGAATCAGCCAACCATCAACACCGCGAGGTATCTCGAGGCCCTCAGCTCGCCCGGCCGTCACGCAGCTTTGAGTTGCTAGTGTGCGTGGGGCAAGGCACATCTTGGATCATGAAACAGCTTGTCCGTGCTCCGTTTGTCGCCGCGCTTCTCGCGCTTGGTTCCCTGGGTGTCCCGGCCGATGCTGCGGACACAGTTCCCCAGTCCAGGGTTGTCGTGGAGCTGTTCACCAGCCAGGGCTGCAGCTCGTGTCCACCCGCAGATGCCGCCCTTGGCGAGCTGGCCAAACGTGCGGACGTGGTCGCATTGTCGCTTCATGTGGACTATTGGGACTATCTCGGCTGGCGTGACACCTTTGCGTCCCGCGCCAACACCAAGCGCCAATACGCCTATCGCGAGAGCTTTGGTGCCCGCGTGGTCTACACGCCGCAGATGGTCATTCAGGGTGTCGGCGATGCAGTGGGCAGCCGCGGGGCCCATGTGGCGGACCTGATCTCGATGGCCAAGGAAAAGGCCGTCTATGCGACCCTTGATCTGGCAACCGCGGGTGAGGGGCTGGTCGCGCGGCTGCTTCCCATCGAGGGCGCCTCGGTGGCCGGCGTCATTTGGGTGGCCCGCTATGTGCGCTCCCGCTCGGTCGATATTGGCCGGGGCGAGAACCGTGGTCGCCAGATCACCTACCACAATGTCGTCGAGAGCCTGGAGAATGAGGGAAGCTGGGAGGGGCGC
Organism: Pseudomonadota bacterium; assembly: GCA_039187815.1. GTDB lineage: Bacteria > Pseudomonadota > Alphaproteobacteria > Rhodobacterales > Rhodobacteraceae > Thermohalobaculum. Next base: position 821 of record JBCCZI010000120.1, read on the forward strand.
GCGCCCTGGGAGTTGGCCCTCGATCCGCCGGGCCAGGGCGAGGGCGTGGCGGTCTGGCTGCAGGAGGGTCGGACTGGCCCCATCTTTGCCGCCGCGAAGTTCGAGCGCTAGCGTCGGGCCGCGGCCCCCCTTGGCCGCGCCGCCTTGCGCCAGCGCTGGTGGAACCACAGCCACTGGCCAGGCTCGTCGTCTATCCAGCTCGAGATGCGGGCGTTGACCTCGGCCATCATGGCCTCGGGCGGGCCTGAAGGCACCTCGGGTTCGAACCGAACTGCGAACCTCCGCTTTTGGACATCGCGCCGCGAGACCACGGGGATCAGCGCCGCATCGCACCGCCGGGCGAGTTCTGCTGCGGTGACCATGGTCTCGGCCGGTTGGCCGAGAAATTCGATCATGGGCGCGCCGGAATTGCGCTGATCCACCAGGATCATGGCGACGCCCCCTCGGTTCAGATGGGCGATTAGGGCGCGCAAGCCGGCAGGACCCTTCTGCATCACCGGCCCGCCACCACAGAGGATGAACCCCATGGCGAAGCGATCGATGTAGCGGTTGTTGAAGGCGCGGTAGATGATCCCGCTTTCATGCCCGGCGGCTTTGGCGGCAAAGCGGGCGCACTCCCAATTGCCGTAGTGTGCGGTAGCCAGGATCACGCCCCGACCACTTTGCCGGGCATACTCGAGGTGTTCGACGCCCTGGACGTCGAGAGGCACGGAACGCTTGAGGCGGTGGATCTGCGAGTACTCGACCACCAGGCGCACCGCGCTGGCCCCGGCCTCGGCGATCAACCGGCGCCGCTCCTGTGGGCCAAGCTCCGGCCAGGCATGCTGCAGATTGTGCTCGGCCCGTCGGCGCAGGCTCGGCACCACCAGGGCGATCCATCCACCGATCGGCGCCAAGGCCGAGGCGAGCGACCACAGGCCAAAGGGCCGGGTGATCCAGAAGAGGCACCGCGTGATCGCATAGATCAGCCACTCGCCGGCCCGCACACTCCAGCGCTCGCGGAGAAAGACATAGGCTTGGCCCCCAGACTTGGGCGCTTTCGGCTTGACCGCGGTCATGGCTGATCCGGGCGGACCGATCGGGTCAGCACCGCAAAGCGCCAGGCCAGCAGACCGGACGCCAGCACACAGCTGCCCACGATCGCAAAGATAAGGCCCTGCGCGCCGAGGCCCCAATGGATGCCAAGCAGCCAGCCCGCCGGGATCAACAGCACGACAAAAGAGAGCGCATAGACGCCGATCGGCACCCAAGCATCGCCAAGGGCGCGCACCGCCTGCCCCAGCACCACTTGGGCCGTGTCCGGCACGAAGATCAGGGCCGAGAGCGCGATCAGGAAGGCCGAACTGACCCGAAGCTCGGGATCGTTTGTGTAGACCGCAGCGATCACGTCTTGGCCCATCGCGATCAGCGTGCCGAGCATGGCCAGCACGACAAAGGCCGTGCCCAGTCCGCTCCATCCGGCGAAGGCGGCCTCCGATGGCCGATTGCGCCCAACCTCGATGCCGACCCGTACACCGGCGGCGATCGCCATGCCGAGGCCGACCATGAACACCGTCGAGGTGAGATTGTGCGCGATCGAATAGGCATCGAGCGCCGCCAGCGAGATTTGCCCGGCAAAGAGCGTCATCGCGGCAAAACCCAAGGTCTCGAACCCGTTGCTGAGACCGGCCGAGACGCCGAGTTTGCGCATCAGCGCGCCCGCGCGCCACCCTCCCGGCCCCCAAAAGGTCTCCCACGGCCCTCGCACCCCGGCGGCCTGGGCACTCGGCTGCCAGAGGATCGCCAGCACCATCCCCGCCATCGCCGCAAACCGGGCGAGCGTGGAGGCGATCGCCGCGCCCACAGCGCCAAGCTCAGGCGCGCCGAGCGAGCCATAGATCAACAGCCAGTTGAGCGCGAGATTGATCAGATTGGCCCCGATCATGGCGGCCAGGGCGACCAGCGGGCGCCGCGTCGCCTCGAGATAGAACGCACAGATGGCAAAGAGCACTTGGGCGATCAAACCCGGTGCCAGGGCCTGAGCCACATCGCCACCAGCTTCTGAGAGACCTGCCTCTTGTCCGAACAGCAGCAGCACGTCCTCGGCCTGCCACACCATGGAGGCTGCCATCAGAGAAACCACCGTTCCCCAGACCATTGCCCGACGCCAGGCCCGGCCACACTCGACCCATTCACCCGCTCCGTAGGCGCGGCTGACGACCGCGACGACCCCACTGCAGAGACCGATGCTCATCACCAGGAGCGGGATGAAGATCGCAAGCCCGAGATTGGCGACACCCACCGCGCCAGGTTCATAGCGCCCGAGCATCACCACATCGCAGAAAGCCATGGCCAGAATGCCCGCGCGGGACAGCATCACGGGCCAAGCCAAGCGCATCAGATCCGTGACATGCCATGACAGGCGCGGCCAGAAGGCGGTGCGACTGGGCAGATCGGCGTCTCGGGCGGCACTCACTGGGCGATCCTCGGGGGCGTGCAGGGCCTCATTGCGGCGGAAGGTCGGCGGGCCCCTGTCTGACCCGTTCTCTATGCCAGACATAGAGCCCCGCGCAAACGATTACGGCGGCGCCCAGCAGGGTCATCGCATCGGGCCATTCCGAAAAGATCACGTAGCCGACGATGATCGACCAGACGAGCTGGGAGTAGTTGAACGGGGCCAACACCGAGGCCGGGGCCTGCATCAGCGCCCAGATCATGCTGAGATGCCCGACAAAGCCGATCCACCCGATGGTGGCCATCAGGGGAATGAGTTCGACCGGCGGCGGCTCCCAAACAAAGGGCAGGATCGCAGTTGCCGCGATGCTGCCCACCAGCGTGCTGTAGAGCATGGTGGTCCAGATGCTGTCGCTCTCGCTCATAGCCCGAGTCGCGATTTGATAGCCCGCGATGCAGGCGGCCGCGACGATCACCAAGAGGGCCGCGGGTTGGAACACGCCGAAGCCGGGCCTCAGGATGATCAGCGCGCCGATCAGGCCAACGACGACGCCGGCCCAGCGCCGCGGTCCGACGTGCTCGCGCAGGATCAAAGCGGCAAGCGCTGTGATCATCAGCGGCCCGAGCTCCATCAACGCCGTAGCCTCCGCCAGCGGCATCACGGCGAGGCCCGTGAAGAAAAGCGATGTCGCGCCGAACAAGAGGCCCGAGCGCAAAAGCTGCAGGCCGAGATTTTGCGTCCGCAGGCGGCGGGCCAGGCTCGGCAGGAAGATCACGGCCACCAAAATCGTTTGGCTGACATAGCGGGCCCAGACCACCTGGAGCGGAGGCAAGCTCTCGGAGAGATGCTTGGCGATCGCATCCATGCAGATGAAGACGAACATGGCGGTGACCATGCCAAGCGCGCCGCGCGTCTCGGGCGCGAGCCCAGCCACCATGCGCCCGGTGCGCGCAATCATTTGGACAGCATCATGCGATGCGCGGGACAGCCACCCCGATCATGGCGTCGCGGGTGACCAGGGCTGCGAGCCGCTTGGGCTCCCAGCCTTGGGTGCCGGCCGGCCGCTGAGGGAGTACCAGATAGCGCATATCCGCGGTCGAATCGTGCACCCGCACTTGCATGGTCTCCGGCAAATCCAGGCCGAACTCGGCCAGCACCTTGCGCGGCTCCCGGACGGTGCGCGAGCGGTAGGACCGGCTCTTGTACCAATCCGGCGGCAGGCCGAGCAGATTGCGCGGATAACAAGAGCACAACGTGCAGACGATGACATTGTGCTCGGCAGGGGTGTTCTCGACCACCACCAACTTCAGCGTATCGACTTCGACGTCCATCTCACGGCAGGCGGCCGAACCATCGGCCAGGAGCCGCGCTTTGTACTCGGGATCCGTCCAGGCGCGCGCCACGACCTCTGCACCCATAGCCGGGCTGCGGGCATCCATCCGCTCGATCTGGGCCTGGATCTCGTCTGAGGTCGCGATGCCCTTCTCGACCAGCAGCTCGCGCACGGCGATCTCCATCCGCTGCCAATAGCTGAGCGGGGTGTCGTCATCGGGCCGATAGGGATGGCCTGACGGGCTCATCCCCTGGCCGTGGCCGGGGTGATCATGGGGCATTGCGGGCCTCCAGCCAGTGCTCGAAGATCTCGGCATCGAGGGTGTCCTGCAGGCGGTCGGCGTCCTCTCCCCATAGTTCCTGCATCGAAAAGCGGACCCGGTAGAGCACGCGCTCGGGATGGCCATCGCGGCCATAAGCCAGCTCCTCCGGATTGGCAAAGGCGCCGCAGATCCGCTCGATGCGGCCGATCCGTCCGCGGACATACCAGGGCGTGCGGATATGGCCCGGGCCGTCGGCGCGCAAGACACGCACGATGTCACCAGGGGAAAAGCGCGGCGTCGCCTGCACCGGATAAGGCGGAGCGAAGGGCAGCGGGGCCACATCGGGGGGGGTCATAACGGCTCCTTGGGTGCCGCGGGGGAAGCGCCGGGGAACAGGGGCACGAACGCCGCCTCGGGGGCCGAGGCATAGCCGTGGCTGTCCCGAATGGCCCGATGCCCGAGCTCTGGGAAGTCGATTACATCGGTCGGCGTCGCATCCCCGCCCATCAGGCAGATCAGCACCTCCTCGCCGGTATTGCGCATCGCGTGGGCCGGCCCCCCGGGAGGGAAAGTCACAAAGTCTCCCGGGCCGATTGTATGGTGCTCCGCATCCAGCCGCACCTCGCCCCGGCCGGACAGCACATAGGCCCATTCTTCCTGCGCATGATGGCGGTGGAAGGGGAACGCCGTCTCGTTTGGCGCAATATGTACCAGATTGATCGCCGCCCCGTGCAGCCCCGCGAGCCGCGAGACCGGGGTGATCGTGCACCGCACCGTGGCATCAAGCGGATGGCGAAAGCCGAACGCGCCGCCTGCCAGGGCATCGGCGGTGAAGAGCAGCTTTGTCGGCGTGTCGGTCATGATGATGGTCCCTGAGCGTCGCCATAGGTCGCTCCGCGCTCGGCGATCTCGGCCATTCGGGCGTTCAACTCCTCAAGCGTGAAGGCGCCGGCTTCGATCAAGTTCTGACTGACGGCCGCGATCCAACGCTCGTAATAGGTGCGCGTCTCAAAGGCCTCCTCGCCCATGTCTTCGAGCGCCCGCCGCAACCCGTCCACGGTGAAAAAGCCTTTGCCGGCGCAGAGCACCTGGAGCGCATCCACACGCTTCTCCCAAAGCGCATACTCGTGATCGGGTCCGGGCGCCTCTCCGTCCGCCGGCTTGCCGCCCATGTCGTGCCAGCGCCGGCCGGTCTCATCCAAGCTGTTTGCCATGGCCCAACGCTAGCGGGATGACCGTCGCCGAGCAACCGCGTGCCGCGCAGCCCTGTGTTGCACGGCATGGCACCCTATCTCTGAAGGACGCATAGCAAAGGGAGGACACAATGATCCGTGCGTTTGCCGCAGCAAGTCTCGCCGCGTCTCTGGCGATGCCAGTCCTGGCGGACCCGACCCCCGCACCCGAGGGGGCGCGTCTCTACTTCCAGAATCTCAACGACGGAGACACGGTGACCAGCCCTGTTTTGATCGTCTTCGGGCTGTCGGGCATGGGCGTGGCACCAGCCGGCGCCGAATGGGACAACACCGGGCACCATCACCTGATCATCAACGAAGCGATCGAGGCCGAGGAGTTGAACGAGCCGATCCCGGCCGACGACAACCACCGCCATTTTGGTGGAGGGCAAACCGAGGCCTCGATCGAGCTTCCCCCGGGAACGCACACGCTTCAGTTGGTGCTGGGCGATTGGGGCCATCTGCCCCACGACCCGCCCGTGATGTCCGAGCGCATCACCGTGACGGTGAAATAGGGAGACCGGATTGGACGATCGGGAGTGCGGATACACCTCCGGTCGTCCCTTGAGAGCAGTTTGCCGCTGTCGGGGCAACGTCCCGGCTTAGGACTTGAACAACGAAAATTTCTTTCTTAACAAATACGCGACTTGGAGGGGAACGGTTCATGCTTCGCGTCTTTGTACTCATGCTTTTGACGGTGTCGTTCAGCACAGGGATGGCCCTTGCCGGAGATACCCCGTCACGGGCTGGTGCCCGGGTCTACTTCATCAACTTGGCCGACGGAGATGTGGTTCAGAGCCCAGTGTTCATACAGTTCGGCCTGTCGGGTATGGGTGTTGCGCCGGCCGGGACCGAGCGCGAGTTCACAGGCCACCACCACTTGCTGATAAACGATCGGCTGCGGCCGAACCGCTACAACCGCCCACTGCCCAACAATGCGAACAAGGACAATCTTCCTTCGATGTTGTCCGGCTTGCTCCGAAGCGCGCATCTGCATTTTGGCGGGGGGCAGACCGAGACCACGCTGAATTTCCCAACGGGGACCTACACGTTGCAGCTGGTCTTTGCCGACCGCCATCATATCCCGCACAATCCGCCGCTCAAATCGGATCTGATCACGATCACGGTAGAATAGACGAGCGGTCGGCGGTGCTAGAGGATCAGGCGAGCCGATCGAAGAACAGCATGCGGTTGTCCGAGGGCATCGGCACAATTTCTGTTCTGCCGAAGCCGTGTTGCTTGGCCAGTGCCGCCACATCATCAGTGTCCCGCAAGCCCCAATCGGGGTCCTGGGCCTTGAGGCTGGCGTGAAAAGTGCGGTTGCCGGCTCCAGTCATCTCACCGGCGACGATGAATGGTCCATAGAGCATCAACTTGCCGCCCGGTTGCAGGCAGCGGGCAGCTCCGGCGACCAGACCCTCGCAGACATCCCAATCGGCGATATGGATGACGTTCTGGCTGTAGACGCCTGCCAGGGGCGCACGATCCCGGATCTCGGGCATTGCCGACCAATCCCGGCGGGCATCCAAGCGCACCGGAGCTGCTAGGCTCTCACCGCTTTGCATCTGACGCCAGGCCTCGATGCTGCGCAGATGCAAGGTCTGCGGATCTGTCGGGAGCCATGTCAGCGGGGCCAACGCCTCGGCGAAAAAGGCCGCGTGCTGGCCCGAGCCCGACCCGATCTCAAGCACCGTCCCCGCGTCTCGGTTCAGCCGCTTGCGCAACTCACCCAAGATCGGTTCGGCATTGCGCTCGAAACTCGGCGACCGCATCAGATCGCCGATGGTGGGAGGCAGCACGGGATCTATTTTGACGGAGCGATGACCATCGTCATCTGACGGCCTTCCATCCGAGGCATCGACTCGATCTTGCCCATCTCATCGATATCGCCTGCAACCCGTTGCAGCAGGACTCGCCCCAACTCCTGATGCGCCATCTCGCGGCCACGGAACCGCAGCGTCACCTTGACCTTGTCTCCGTCGCCCAAAAAGCGCGTCACCGAGCGCATCTTCACGTCATAGTCATGCGTGTCGATGTTCGGCCGGAACTTTACCTCTTTGATCTCGGTGATCTTTTGCTTGCGCTTGGCCTCGGCCGCCTTCTTTTGGCTCTCGTACTTGAACTTGCCAAAATCCATGATCTTGCAGACGGGCGGAGACGCGTTCGGCGAGATCTCGACCAAATCCAAGCCAACCTCTTCGGCCATACTGATCGCTTCGGCGGGCGAGACAACCCCGGCGTTCTGACCCTCGTGATCGATCAATCGGATCTGAGGTACCCGGATCTGGCGGTTCACGCGCGGTCCAGTCTCACGGGTGGGCGGGGCATTGTGCGGTCGTCTGGCTATGGGTCGGCTCCATGGTTGCGCCGGCGGGCCGGCAAAAAATGACAACGGCGCGCCTAGATCACAGCCCAGCGCGCGACGTTCTGGGAAGAATATAGCGGGTTTGCCACGGTTCGTGAAGACGGGGCGCCGATTCGGATCATACGGCGCCTATCACGACCCGGCTCGATGGGCTCCAACGCCGAAGGATCCAGTCGAGATCCACCCGCGCAAAGGCGACGCATCCCGCCGTCGGATGCCGCGGCTTGCGCCAGCAATGCAAGAAAATGGCGCTCCCGTACCCGGGTTGTGGATCGGGCCAGTTGTGGTCGATCACGGCCACGAGGTCATAGAGCGGATCACTCCGGCGCAACCTCTCCGGATGGCCCGCTGCCGATGCAGCGAGCATGCCTTGATTGTAGCGCGGGTCGCTTGGATCATCGCACCAAACCAATTTGAGCGGCGAAAGGATCGCGCCCTCGGGCATTTTTGCGCGGTCGTGGCGGCCAAAGACGCTGAGGATGCGATAGCGGCCCGCCGGTGTTGCGCCGTCGCCCTCGCGCTTGGCCGAGGCGGCGATGATCCCGCTCCGCCCCACAGCGCAAGGAAAGATGCGCCCCAGAAACCGGGCCTGCCAGCGCGAGATCACCAAATCCGTGCGCCTGGCCCGAAGGGCGGCGCTCACAGCAGGTGGCCGGACTTTGCCGCCTTGGTCGCCAGATAGGCGCGGTTGAAGGCCGTCTCGCCGACCCGGAGCGGGACCCGCTGGGCCACCTGAACGCCCGAGGCTTCCATCATGGCGACCTTAGAGGGGTTGTTGGTCATCAGACGCACGGCCGAGAACCCCATGGCCTTGAGAATTTCGGCGCCCAAGCGGAAGTCCCGCTCATCATCCTCGAAGCCCAGTCGGTGATTGGCCTCGACCGTGTCAAAGCCTTCATCCTGCAGGGCATAGGCGCGCATCTTGTTGGCAAGGCCGATGCCCCGCCCCTCTTGGTTCATATAGAGCAGCACGCCGGCCCCTTCCGCGGCGATCTGATCTAACGCGGTGGCCAGTTGCGGCCCGCAATCGCATTTGAGCGAGCCGATCACATCTCCGGTGAAGCAGGCCGAGTGGAGCCGGGCGAGGACCGCGCTCGACCGTGCGGGGGATCCGACCTCGACGGCATAGTGCTCCTCGGCCCCGTCATCGGGGCGGAAGACATGGACGCGGCCTGCTTCGGTGAACCGCGTCGGCACGCGGGCGGCCGAGACGGGACGCATCTTGATCGCGGCGTCCTCGGCCGCCGTCGCCTCATCGGCGCTCAGCACCGACAGCCCGGCCGTGGTGGCGATCCGGCTGGCGGTTTCTGGATCCTCCCAAACCGCAAGCACCGCCGCGGGCAGCGTGCGTGCTTGTTTGGCCAAATGGATGGCCAAGGCATGCAGCATGGCCGACCCCTCGCGCCGAGCGCGGTAAGGGCCTTTGAGCGGGGTCGCGAGATCAAGCGATGGATCGGCCGTCGCATGCACCCAATCCGCGCTCGCGATCGGACCCATCTCGATCCGTGCCAAGGTTCCGTCATAGGCCCGCGCTCGCAAGGTCTCGGCCCGTCGGTTCGAGATGGCGAGGTCGAGCGCTGCCGGGTTCAGCGCTCTCAGATCGTCCAGGCGTGCATCCGTCACGGTCTCGGCGGCGAGCACAAGCGCGCTCTGTGCCGGCCCGACCAGCGCGATCGGCGCACCGATGCGCAGATCGGCCCGGGCGCGGCTCACACGCTCCTCGACGGTCAGGCTAAGGGACATTGCGGGTTTCCTCCGACCAGGCGGTTCGCGCCCCTCATATAGGGCATCGTCGCGGGGTGCGTCACGGGGGGATGCACAGGGCGTCGATTGTTTCACTGGCCTCACGCGTCTTCGGCCACTTCACACGCTTCGGTGATAGGCTGTAGTAATCCTTTGCGGTTTCGGTCCGAGGCGCCATGTCTGGCCCGGCGCGGATCCCCGTGTCCCGGACTCCGGCCCGGCAAGTGTAGACAAATAAGGACGGAGAGGAACCATGGCCGTCGCAAAGAAAATCCTGTTGGTCGACGATGATGCCGATCTCCGCGAGGCCTTGGCTGAGCAGTTGATCATGATGGAGGAGTTCGATGTCTTTGAGGCCGAGACAGGCCAGGCTGGTTTGGACCGCACCAAGACAGAGATGCATGACTTGGTCATCCTCGATGTGGGCCTGCCGGACATGGATGGGCGCGAGGTCTGCAAATTGCTCCGAAAACAAGGCGTCAAATGCCCGGTGATCATGCTGACCGGCCACAGTTCGGACAGTGATACGATTCTGGGGCTGGATTCCGGCGCCAACGACTACATCCCAAAGCCGTTCAAGTTTCCCGTGCTGCTGGCGCGCATTCGGGCGCAGCTTCGCCAGCACGAGCAGTCGGAAGATGCCATCTTCCAGATCGGGCCCTACAACTTCCAGCCGAGCGCAAAGCTGTTGACCGACGAGGCCGAGCGCAAGATCCGGCTGACCGAGAAAGAGACCAACATCCTCAAGTTTCTCTACCGGGCCGGTGGGCGCATGGTTGATCGCGATACTCTGCTCCGCGAGGTCTGGGGCTATAACGCAGAAGTGACCACTCATACGCTCGAGACCCACATCTATCGCTTGCGCCAGAAAATCGAGCCGGATCCCAGCAATGTGCGCATTCTGATGACCGAGACCGGGGGGTACCGCTTGGGAATCTGACGGCGCGCCCTTGAAGCGGCTGGCACAGTTAACCATTTCTCGACAAGGCGGCGGTCTGTCCCCCGATACGCTGCCGCCCAGCGGACGGGTCCCCCCTCACCCCGTCCGCACCCCTCCCCTCTGACGGAATGGTTGAGGTCAGGATCTTGCCCTGGCGGGGCGCAGCGGGCAGAAGCCTGGGACCCGAGCGCATGGAGTCCCCCAATGCCCCTGACCATCGCCACTTGGAACATCAACTCGGTACGGCTGCGGGTCGATCTCGTTGCCGCCTTCCTCAGCGCCGAGGCGCCCGATGTGTTGTGCCTGCAGGAGACCAAATCGCCGGTGGAGAAAATCCCCGTCGATCGCTTCAGGGCGCTCGGCTACACGGCCATGGAGGCTCGGGGGTTCAAGGGCTACAATGGCGTCGCGATCCTCTCGCGGGTGCCGATTGAGCCCCTAGAGGCGCGAGATTTCTGCGGACGCGATGATGCGCGGCACGTGGCGGCGCTGTTGCCGGGCGGGGTGGCGCTCCACAATCTTTATGTACCGGCCGGCGGAGACGAGCCCGACCGGGACCGCAACCCCAAATTCGCCCACAAGCTCGATTTTGTCGCCGAGATGGCCGAGTGGGGCGCGGCGCTCACCGGGCCGGCCATCGCGGTGGGCGATCTCAACATCGCACCGCTCGAGCAGGATGTCTGGTCCCACAAGCAGATGCTGAAGGTCGTCAGCCACACGCCGGTCGAGGTCGCGGCCTTCGAGCAGGCGCGCACCGCAGGCGGCTGGAGCGATGTCACGCGCGCCGATATTACACCCGAGCAAAAGCTCTTTTCCTGGTGGTCCTACCGGGCGCGAGACTGGGCCGTCGCCGATCGAGGCCGTCGTCTCGATCACATATGGGCGCGCGAGGTCGCAGCGGTGCCGGGCTCGAGCCGTGTGCTGAAGAGCTGGCGCGGGGCCGAGAAACCCTCGGACCATGTGCCCGTGCTCGCCAGCTTCGACATCGGATGAGGCTCCGCGGCTAGGCCTCTCCCAGCCGCGCCGACAAAGAGGCGAGGCGCACGGTAAACGTGGCAATCTCCCGGTCGGCCCGGCGGAGATAGCGAAGCGGTCTCGGCTGCAGCCAAGCGGACCCCGCGTCGATCGGGCGACCGGTTGCCGGCAGGAACAACGCAAGCGCATAGCCCCGGGTCGGCTGTCGGAGATAGCCGATCCAGCCGGTGTACTCGGCTGCCATCGTTTGGTTGAGCCCTTGGCCAGTGGTGATGCAGTGCAAATCAGTGCCGAGCTCATGGGCCTCCTCGCCGCTGGGAACCGTATCGCAGAAGGGCGCGTGGATGTCGTGCATCAACTCATGCGTCAGCGTCGCGATCAGCGAGACTGGACCGTCGAGCAGATTGGGGTCGTACTGCACGACCGCCCCTGAGGCATGGCTTTGCCAAAGGCCGGCGGTGGCCGACAGCTCTTGGTAGGAATCCATTTGGAGCGTTTCCCGGCCGGAGTGAATCGGAAGGGATTCCCCTGACGCTCCAAGCGTGGTTCGGTTTCCCGACGTAGATGTTGGGGCTGGGTATGGGCAAACCACGTTCCATGGATCTTCGCGCGCGGGCCTTGGCCGCCGTTGATGCGGGCCTGAGCCGGCGGGCGGCCGCGAGGCGC
>JBCCZI010000121.1:0-12745 GCA_039187815.1 Pseudomonadota bacterium
CTTCAACCGCACGACCGGTGTGCTCGATATGGCTCGCCCGCTCGGGCACCGCGAGGTCGCTGGGCGCTATGCCCATGGCACCCATGTGCTCGACGCGGCCGCGGGCGCCGATCCGGACGACCCCGAGGAGGCCGACTTTCGCCGCCGTGTTAAGATCATCGCCGTGAACCTGCCGGGCAGCATCACCTTCGGCGAATCGGGTACCTTCCTCGACTGCTTCATGATCTATGCAATCCAGCGCATCTCGGATGTCGCCGACGCGGTTTGGGACAAGAACCACCCCGATGCGGCCCCCGAGGCGCGGCGCGGCTATCCGGTGGTGATCAACCTCTCCTTTGGCAAGCAGGCAGGCTCGAAGACCACGCTCGATGTCTTCCCGGCGGCGCTCAAAGCCTTTCACCAGCGCCGCCGCGACGAGAATCGCATGCCGGTGCAGTTTGTCATGCCGGTCGGCAACGACAACTTGGCGCGGTGCAACGCGTTTCTCACGCCCCGTCGCGAGGGCGAGGTCGACCATATCGAGGCACTGAACTGGCGGGTGCAGCCGGAGGACCAGTCGGCGAACTATGTCGAGATCTGGTCAGAGTGTTTCTCGCATCCCTCCGCCTTCAGCAAAGGCGAGGCGCCGGTTCCGCTCGAGCTTGCGGTCGTGCCGCCCGGGCAGACCGAGCCGAGTTTTGCCGCAGGGCGCAATGGACAGGTGCGCCTGCTCGTCCCTGAGGGCGCAGGCCCCGATGAGCAGCCCGCCGGCGCCATTTACTTCCAGGTGGTCGAGGACGAGCGGATCCCCGGCACCTGCCGTTTCCGCTATGTGATCGCGACCGCGCCAACGCTGGTGCAAGACGGCGATGGCCCGCAGGCGCCGGCCGGGGTGTGGAGCATCCGGCTGCGCAACCCGACACCAAAGCGGATCCTCTGCATCGCCTCGATCCAGACCGACCAGGCGATCCTGCCCGGCCGCGCAATTGGTCTGCGCTCCTATTTCGACGATGAGGCCTATTGGGTCTACGACCAAGACGGCGCGCATGTCGAAACGGGACGGGCGCTCGAGAGCTATGAGTTCCGGCCCGATCTGCAGACCGAGCCGCGGCCGAAGAACCTCGATCTGGTGAGCGGCAGCCGGGTGCGCCGGCACGGGACGATGAACGCTTCGGCGGCCCATGCGGCGGTGGCACGGGTCGGCGGCTTCCGCGCCTCGGACCAGCGGACGGCGCCCTATTCGGCGACCGGTCGCGGCCGATGGAACGGCGAAGACGACGGCACCCATGAGATTGGCGGCGAGACCGAGGATCCGGATCGCAAGCGCGCTCCGACCGCCAATCTGCCAACCGATGATGGGCCTGCGCATTTTGGCATCCTCAGCGCCGGGGCTGCCAATGGATCGGTTGTTGCGATGCAGGGGACCAGTTTTGCCTCCTCGCAGGCAACACGCTGCGTGGTGCGCGAGCTGCTGGCGGGCCGCGACCCCACCTATTCGGCGAGCGCCACGCTCCACCGCGTCGCAAAAGGCAAGGATGTGGGCCCGGACCTTGGTGTCACGCAGGATTGCGACAATCTGGACGTAGGCCGCATCGCCAGTCCGCTGAGGCCCCGTGTCAACCGCATGGGTCAGGAGGACGACGCCTGACCCAACGGCCCTCCGCGCTCGCCTCGCCCTATCGAACGTCCCTCTGCTGGCCCGGTTTGGTTGACTGCCAAGCCGGGCGCTTTTTTCCCTCTGCGCGGCAATGCAGGGAAAGATAAAGGCAGAAATTTCGAAATATTATGCGCGCGTTCACGCTCGACTCACGCTGGAATAGCGGGCGGTGTCGATACTCCTCCTGGCGCGCCAACGACGCCGCAGCCTGACGCGACGAGGAGGAGACACGCGATGCCTTGGACACCCCCCGACGACTACAAGCCCATGCCCGGAGTTTCGGTCCATTTGCTGAGCACGCTGACGCCCAAAGTGGGCACGGCCGAGTTCAAAATGGTCGTCATGGTCACCCACAACAAAACGCCCGCCGAGGTCGGCCTGACGCCGGCGCAAGCCCGCACCGCGATCGACGAGCAGATCGTGCCGACCGGGCTCTACCCCTCGGTCCTCGCCGTCGCGCTGAGCGATCAGAACTGATCCGCCAAGAACGGCGTGCCCCCGTCGCGGAAAGCCCCGTTCCGGCTATCAGGAGATGAAGATGAGCAAGCACTCCGCCCATGGCCAAAGCGTTCGGGGCCTCTCGGCCGAGACCCTCGAGGCGCTCTCCGGACACGGTGATCCGGGCAAGTTCGGCCGTATGTTTCCGGGTCTTTCGCCGCTCCACGTCCCGGATGATCCGCTGTTCGAGCTGGCCGCAGCCATGGTTGACGATCCGGCCGACGATTCAGCCGGCGACAACCTCTCGATCCCGTCCGGCTTCACCTATCTCAGCCAGTTCGTCGATCACGACATCACGCTCGACACGACACCGCTGGCGCAGCAGATGGCCGATCCGACGGCGACCGAGAACTTTCGCAGCCCGGCCCTTGATCTCGATTCGCTGTATCGCGCGGGCCCCGGGCTCGATCCGCAAATCTACGGGCGCCGGAACGGTGCGCTGGTCAACGGCAGCCGTGCCTATCCCCACAACAACCGCTTTCTCTTGGGCATGGCGGCTGCTAGCCCCGGCCAGGGCGTGCCCCAGCGCTTGCCGAACGATCTTCCGCGCAACCGCATCGGCCGCGCCTTAATCGGCGACGAGCGCAATGACGAGAACCTGATCATCGCCCAGACCCATCTGGCCTTTCTCAAGTTTCACAACGCAGTGATCGATCACCTGGACGACACCCGCGCCGGGCTCGAAGGCAACGACCAGTTCGACGAGGCCCGGCGCATCGTCACCTGGCACTACCAGTGGATCGTGCTGTTCGACATGGTCGAGCGGCTGACCGAGCCCGGATTGGTCGAGCGCATCCGCCACAATGGCCGACGCTTCTATCGCTTCAAGAAGACCCCCTATATGCCGGCCGAATTCTCGGCTGCGGCCTACCGGTTCGGCCATTCGATGGTGCGCGAGGTCTATGACTTCAACCGCGTGTTCAACCGTCAACCGGGAGCGCTAGCGCCGGCCACGCTGAACCTGCTCTTCGGCTTTACTGGAAAATCAGGCGCGATCATCGGCGATCTGGTGGACGACCCCGGCTTCGAGCCGCGCCCCGGCATTCCGGGCGGCGTGCTGCGAGAGCTGCCCGGCAACTGGATCGTCGACTGGCGGCGCTTCTTCCAGCTGGACACCGATGTCCTGCCGACGCCGACGCGCAAGCTGGACGCGCGGCTGGTGCCCCAGCTCTCGCGCCTGCCGGGCGAGATGAGCCGAGAGGCCATGCTGGCCTTCCGCAATCTGCGCCGCGGGGTGCAGATCGGCCTGCCCTCGGGCCAGGACGTGGCGCATCGGATGGGCTTTGTCTCACTGACGTCCGAGGATATCGCGACCGGCCCCGACGGGGCGGCGGCCGAGGCGAACGGTCTGCATAAGCAGACCCCGCTTTGGTACTACATTCTGAAGGAGGCCGAGGTGGTCGAGCAGGGCCATCGGCTCGGCCCCGTGGGCAGCACCATCGTTGCAGAGACGCTCTTGGGCCTCGTGCAAGGCGACCATCGCTCGTTCCTGAGGCAGCGCTCAAACTGGCAGCCCGAGCTGCCCTCGGAGAGACCCGGCCATTTCACCATGGCGGACATGCTGCGCTTTGTGGACGATATCAACCCGATCGGAGAGCTCTGATGACCGATGCCTCGGGCAATCCAGTGGCCGGTCATGCGGCTCAGGGCGGCAGCATGACGGCGGTCCAAACGCATGTGGCCGGTGCGGCGCCCGCCGTCGCACAGCCTGCTGCTGCGCCGGCGCCTTACACTCCGCCGCCGGGCTTCGCCATGCCACCACCGCCACCGGTCATGCCTCTGCCATTGGTTCGGCGGATGACCAGCAACATGCCCGCACAAAAGGTGATGGGCGCCTCGCTCGCCTCGGCGATCGTGTCGGTGCTGGTCTGGTTCTACAACCAATCGCCTGCGCCGGATCTGCCCTTTGAGATCTCGGCTGCGCTCATGGTGATCGTCACGGCCATCGTTGGCTGTGTCGTGCCGCCAGGGCGCAAGGATCAGGTCGAGGAGATGGTCAGTTTGGCCGATCTCCAACGCGCTCAGGCCAACCGGAATTAGACGGATGGCCTGAGACCCGGTGAAACCGGACCCGGGGCTTGGGTTTCACCGGGCCGGACGGCGGCCGCTCCCACCGCCGTCCGGATACCCCCTTTTGCGCCGATGGCGGATCAGCGAGGACGCCATGCTGATAGATGTGATCGGATGGACGGCCGCCGCGTTGACGCTGCTGAGCCCGCTCCTTGCGGTGATCGGCCCGTCGCCGCGCGCGCCTTGCGCCCCCTGCCCGCACCATCAGGATGGACGGGCCGAAAGCCCCCAGTGACAGGAGATCCCCATGTTTCGCATTTGCCTTCTCGCCACAGCGTTGTTGGCCGGGTGCGCCCAGGTAACCGCAGTCCGGGTCACCGATACGAACCCCTCGCCCGAGGGTCTCCCGCTCTATGGTCACAAGCCAATTCTGGTCGTCACGGCCACCGAGGCGCGGGTCCAGATCATCCCCAATCTCAACGAGCGTTACGCGCTCCGGATCCAAGCCTTTTTGGCGAAGAACCACACGACAGCGACCTTCAACGCGAACGGCACGCTCGCCTCAGTTGATGCCAATCTCGACACGACTGACATTCTAGGGCTGTTCGAGAAGGCACTGGACAAGATCCCGGTTGCACCGGCGGCGTCAGGCGGGGCCCGCTCGGGCGGAGCCGTCCAGATATATGAATTCGTGTTCAACGATGACGGCACGCTGTCCTTGCGCCAGCTTGGCGGGGCCGAGGTGCGCGCTGTCACGGGGACAGCCTCCTCCGC
The DNA here is from genome assembly GCA_039187815.1 of Pseudomonadota bacterium. GTDB lineage: Bacteria > Pseudomonadota > Alphaproteobacteria > Rhodobacterales > Rhodobacteraceae > Thermohalobaculum. Next base: position 4,919 of record JBCCZI010000121.1, read on the forward strand.
TGACGCGGGTGCGGGCATCTCGGGCGGTGGTATCTCAGGCGATGGCAGCGTTCAGCCGGTTGAGGACTAGACGGTGAAGGCCCAGCATCTGCGCCGCCGGCTGCCGACCGCCGAGGCGGCGCTCCGTATCCATCCGGATGTCACCATGGTTGGGATCGGCGAGACCGAGGCCGGCGCCTATGCTTTTGTCGTTGGGATGGAGCCGCGCGCCGATCCGGGCCGACCCCTGCCGCCCCGTCTGATCGTCGACGATCTGAGCGTGCCCGTCCTGACCCGGCCTTGCCCGGCGGACAGCCTGCGCACCGGCGATGGCTCAGACGGGGGGAACACCGCGCTTGACGGCTCGGACCTGCTGATCGCGGGCGTGGTCGGGAGGACCGGTACGCTCGGTCTGGTTGTGGCCGAGGCGGGCGGGCTCGGCCGGCTCTTTGGTCTCACCAACGCCCATGTCGTGACCGAGCCCGACCGGGATGCCACGGGCGATCCGATCAAGGCCCATGTGAACGGGGCTGATCGCAATATCGGAACGGTGGCCTATCAGGCCCCCTACAACACGGGCGGCGGCAACACGATCGACATGGCGCTGATCGCCCTCAACGCCGAGGGCCGGCGCCTTGCGCGCCAGCATCGGATCCAAACCTTTCCCGGCGAGACGGTTGTCGGCTCGGGCGGGCTCAGCTTTTCGCGCTTTGCCGGTGCGCGCCGGCCGCACCGCTATGGCGGCTCGACGCTGGACAGCCGCGATGTGGTGCCGCTCGCCAACCCGGTCGAACACGCGGCCATAGACCTCACCGACCGCAGCGGCGCGCGCATCCGCTTCGGCCGCGCCTTCACGATCGATGCGGGCGATGGCGGCGTGCGCGGTGGGCACTCGGGCGCGTTGGTCGTGCGCACCAGCACCTCGGGCGGGATGATTGCGGCGGGCCTGCTGGCCGGCGGGCGCGGCGCCGTGGCAGTGGCGTTCTCATTCCGCGATGTCCTGGCTGAGCTTGACCGCTCCGGGATTGGCCTCGTATGACACACGAGACGAGGTCTTAACCTCCCTGCGGTCTAATCGCGGCTCGAGGCCTGAACGCTGCCGGGGGCCTGCGCCGAAGGGGCCAAGTCTGCGATGAAGATCCTGATTGCCGATGATCACGAGCTGGTGCGCGACACACTTTGCGCATTCCTTGAGCGTGAGGGCGGCTTCGAGATCCGCACCGTCGACAGCTATCAGGCGGCGCGCGAGACGATCGAGGCGGCCGGGCCGTTCGATCTGGTTTTGCTCGACTGGTCGATGCCCGGCATGGAGGGCTTTGGCAGCGTCGAGATGGCGCGGGCGCTCAATGACGGCAAGCCGGTGGCGATAATGTCCGGCACCGCTGATCGCAGTGTGGCCCAAGAGGCGCTGGACCGAGGCGCGGCTGGGTTTCTGCCCAAGAGCATGGCCGCGCGCTCGCTGGTCAACGCCGTACGTTTCATGGGGCTGGGAGAGCAATACGCCCCGCTGGATTTCATGACAGCCGCCGAGCCCGAGACGCCACGCAACCCCTTGGCCGATCAGCTCTCATCCCGTGAGAGCGAGGTGTTGGACGGGATTTGCCGCGGCCTCTCGAACAAAGAGATCGCCCGCGAGCTCAGCCTGCAGGAAGTGACCGTGAAGCTTCACGTCAAGACGCTCTGCCGCAAGCTCGACGCCCGCAACCGCACCCAGGCGGCAATGATCGCCAAGGAAAGCGGTCTGGTCTAGCCGAACAGGGCGAGACTGTCCTCGATCAACAAGGAATCTGAGAGATCACCGCCTCGGGCGCCGATCAGCACCGGCTCATCCAATGGGTCGAGGTTTTCGGCGGCCGTTGTCTGCGCCGCACCCGGGTCGAACCAGAGTTCTTCCCCCTCGTCGTCTGGACGGTTGAGAGCGGACTCGAAAACAAAGGCCTCAATCTCCGGAGATGCCTCGGCGCCTGTATCAAAACGCGCCAGCAGGTCAAGCCAGGCCACCCCACTCGTGCCGCCCGTCTGCCCAAGGGCCGGGATACCGAACAAGGTAACACGCGCGACAAAGGACTCCACTTCGAAAGGTGGTGCGGTATCGGGTCCTGCTTCTGGAGCCGCGGGATTGTCGGTAGTATCCGATGCCGGGGCCCGGTCTTGGCTTCCGCGCTCCAAGGCCTCGCGGAACGAGAGGATCTGGCCCCGTGCCTCGCCGAGGCGCAACTCAGCTCCGTCCAACGCGCGCGCTTGGATGGGCAGTACCAGCACCTCGGCACTGGGTTGCGGGGGCACGGGACGATCGGCAGCTTCTCCCATGGGCGCGCGTTCGACCGCGTCCGCTGCGGCGCGGAGCAGCGGACCCGGGTCGGGCGCTGTACTCAGGCTGGGCGCGCTCTGGGCAGGCTCGGTGTCGGCATCTGGCCGGGTCACCAGCGCCGCTGAGATCGGAGCGGCCATTCGCTCTGCCTCAGGCTCGTGCTCGAGTACGGACACCGCCGCATGCCCCTCTTCCGCATCAGCGATGGTCGCGTGGTGCGCATCCGAATTGCGTTGCGCAGGAGCGTCCGTCTCGGCTCGCGCGTCGGCCGCCAGCAGAGCAGGGGGCGTGGCCTGACGTGGTGCAGCCTCGGATCCCATGGCAACGGGCATGCCCTCAGGTCCTTGGCCCATCAGAGCGGGCGTTGCCTGGCCCGCGCGTCCTGGTCGGGCGCTGTCCTGAGGCATAAGCCCCGCAGCCCGCGCCGCCTCGGCTGCCGTCTCGAGGACGCCCTTAAGCGAGCGCCCCGCGGCCATCGGCGCCAACTGCCCATCCAACAGCACATAGTCCCGGCCGATCCGCGCCACATGCAGCGCGAGATCATCGGTCCGCATGTCGATGGCCACCATCCACGGATCGCCCGTGTCGGTCGTGCCATCATCCCATTCCAGGGCCGGCAGCTGAGCATCCATGGCAAAGCGCAGCTCGGTCAGCTCGGCCCGTTCGCGCACCGTCCAACCGGCCCCTTGGGCCGAGGCGGTGTCGTGGGGGTCGAAGCCGATGATGTTTGCCACGCTGGGCTCTCCGGTTGCCGCCCGTCCGGGCGGATCAGGTGACGGGATCTTCGGGCGACGGCGGCGGCTGATCGCGCAGCAGCCGATAAAGCCCCGGCTCGAGATGTGCAAGCACGGTCCAGGCAAAATCCTGTACCGGCAAATCCAACGCTTTGGCCCAGGCCTCGTAGAGATCCTGCGGGATCCGCCCAAGCCCGTTCTCAACCTGCGAGACAAAGGAATAATATCGCAAGCCCAGGAGGTTGGCGAGATCGGCCTGGGTGAGCGCTTGGTCTTCGCGCCGCTTCTTCAGCCAGCGCCCCAGCCGGCGGCGGAGCTCCTTCGAGGGATCGGCCCCCGTCGACTTGGCCATATGCTGCGCGCGATCCGCCATGCTGCGTTCTCCATGCCAAGCTCGGCAACCCAGACCCTGACTAGCGGATCCTGCCTATCAAGCCCTGCTATACGCGAACCGCCCGGCTGTGCATAGGGCCTCGGCGGGCGACGGCGGGCGACGGTCGGCTCTGCGCGGTTGTTGAGCCCGCGACGATCGTCGTAAACTGGCGCATGTGGGTAGACTAGCCAACCTGGGTTTTAGGGCGCATAGTCCTGTGTCGCCAGCCTGCATTGTATGTGGAACGGCGCCTGCAAGAGACAGAAAATGGAGACAGGGATGATCCGCGTCGCAACCCTCACCGCCGCCGCTGCCATGCTGTCCGTCGCAACGACGGCCGTGGCGGAGGAGAAGTTCATCACCATCGGCACCGGCGGCCAGACCGGCGTCTATTACGTCGTCGGCCAGTCGATCTGCCGGCTGGTGAACCGTGGCGCCAAAGACCACGGCCTGAAATGCACAGCCCCCTCGACGGGCGGCTCGATCGCCAACATCAACGCCATCAAGGCGGGCGATATGGACATGGGCGTGGCCCAGTCCGACTGGCAGTTCCACGCAATGAACGGCAGCTCGAAATTCGACGGCGCTGCCTTCCCGGATCTGCGGGCGGTGTTCTCGGTGCACCCCGAACCCTTCACCGTGATCGCACGGGCCGAGGCCGGCGTCTCGAGCTTTGACGATCTCAAGGGCAAACGGGTCAACATCGGCAACCCCGGTTCCGGCCAGCGCGGCACCATGGAGGTCATCATGGGCGCCAAGGGCTGGAGCAAGGATGACTTTGCGCTTGCCTCCGAGCTGAAATCCTCTGAGCAGGCCCAGGCGCTCTGCGACAACAAGGTGGACGCCATCGTCTTCACCGTCGGTCACCCGAACGGCTCGATCCAGGAGGCCACCACCTCGTGCCCGGCCAATCTGGTGACCGTGGATGGCGCCGAGATCGACGGCCTGGTCGATGCCAACCCGTTCTACTCCACCGCCACCATCCCGGGCGGCATGTATGCGGGCAACGACGGCGACACCTCGACCTTTGGTGTACGGGCGACCTTCGTGTCCTCGGCTAGTGCCGATGAAGAGACCATCTATCAGGTGGTGAAAGCGGTCTTCGACAATTTCGACCGCTTCAAGCGTCTGCACCCGGCCTTTGCCAACCTCAAGGAAGAGGAAATGGTCTCGGCCGGTCTGTCGGCGCCGCTGCATGATGGTGCGGCCCGCTATTACCGCGAGCGTGGCTGGATCCAGTAAGCCCCACCGATCTCCCATCGGCCCCGTGGCGGGCCGATGGACCTCCGGGCGGCCGGTGGTCCACACACCTCGGTTGCCCGCGGTTCTTCCCTCCTGACCGCGAGGCCCGCGCACCATGACAGAGCAGGTAAAGCAAACCGCCGACGGGGGCACCGCCCTCAGCCAAGAGGACCTCGACGCGCTGGTCGCCGCCAGCGACACCGGCGGACGGCAGATGGCCGGCACGGTGGCGCTGCTGGTCACGGCCACCGCGGTCGCCTGGTCGGTGTTCCAACTATGGTTCGCCTCGCCGATCCCCTTCATGGTCGGTTGGGGGGTGTTCAACGACACCGAGGCGCGCTCGATCCACCTGGCGTTTGCCCTGTTCCTAGCGTTCCTCGCCTATCCCGCGCCCAAAGGGGCGGTGTCGCTCGGGATCAGCCTCGGCATCCCGATCGTGCTCGGTGGACTCTTCCTCTATGGCGGCGACAGCGGCACCCAGTACATGACGGTGATGCTGTTGATTTCGCTGGTGACGTTCTTTCTGCTCGGCTCGCCCACAGACCGCATTCCGCTGTGGGAGTGGGCGTTGGCGGTGATCGCGGCGCTGGCGGCGCTCTATCTCTTCACCGAGTACGAGAGCATTGCTGACCGGGTTGGCGCACCGATCTCCCAGGATTTCGTGGTGGCGATCATCGGGCTCGTGTTGTTGCTTGAGGCGACGGGGCGGGCGCTGGGCCCGGCACTGGCGATCGTGGCAACCGCGTTCCTGACCTATACCTTCCTGGGGCCGCTGATGCCCGACATCATCGCGCACAAGGGCAACTCGCTGTCGGAAGTGGTGAACCACCAGTGGATCACGACCGAGGGCGTATTTGGCATCGCGCTCGGCGTCTCGACTTCGTTCGTCTTTCTATTCGTGCTGTTCGGCTCGCTGCTGGATAAGGCCGGGGCGGGCAACTACTTCATCCAGGTCGCCTTCTCGCTCATGGGGCATATGCGGGGCGGGCCGGCCAAGGCGGCGGTGGTCTCTTCGGCCATGACGGGGCTGATCTCGGGCTCGTCGATCGCCAATGTGGTGACCACCGGGACCTTCACCATCCCGCTGATGAAGAAGGTGGGCTTCAGCTCCGAGAAGGCCGGCGCGGTCGAGGTCGCCTCCTCGGTCAACGGCCAGATCATGCCGCCTGTCATGGGCGCCGCGGCCTTCCTGATGGTCGAATATGTGGGCATCCCCTATTTCGACGTGGTCAAGCACGCCTTCCTGCCGGCGGTGATCTCATATATCGCGCTGGTCTATATCGTGCATCTCGAAGCGATGAAGGCGGGCATGGAGGGCATGCCGCGGGCTTATGAGCCCTCGCCCCTGATTCAGCGCCTGATGGGGATCGCGATCGGTGTCGCCATGCTGTGTGCGCTGTCATTCGCCGTCTATTACGGCATGGGCTGGGTGCGCGATGTGTTCCCGGAGATGGCGGGCTACTACGTGTTCGGCTTTCTGACGCTGGTGTATCTGGCGCTGCTCTGGCTCTCGACGAAACATCCGACCCCCGAGATGGCGGATCTGGACAAGCCGGGCGCAACCCTGCCGCTGCCGGGGCCGACGGCCAAATCGGGGCTGCACTTCATCCTGCCGGTCGTGGTGCTGGTCTGGGCGCTGATGGTCGACCGTCTCTCGCCGGGGCTCTCGGCCTTCTGGGCGACGGCGTTCATGATCTTCATCCTGGTGACGCAGCGCCCGCTGACCGCGCTGATGTCGGGGCAGCTCGGCGCCTTCGGCGTTGCCTTCGTCGCCGGCGTGCGTGATCTGATCGACGGGCTCGCGGCCGGCGCGCGCAACATGATCGGTATCGGCATCGCCACCGCCACGGCGGGCGTGATCGTGGGGGCCGTCAGCCAGACCGGCGTCGGCTCGGCGCTGGCGGATGTGGTCGAGGTGCTCTCGGGTGGCAACATCCTGGCGATCCTGTTCCTGACCGCGGTGCTGAGCCTCATCCTCGGCATGGGGCTGCCAACCACGGCCAACTACATCGTGGTCTCGGCGCTGTTGGCGCCCGTGATCGTGACGCTCGGCCAGCAGAACGGGCTGATCGTGCCGCTGATCGCGGTGCACCTGTTTGTGTTCTACTTCGGGATCATGGCCGATGTGACGCCGCCGGTGGGCCTCGCCTCCTTTGCCGCGGCAGCGGTGTCGGGCGGAGACCCGATCCGCACCGGGGTCGTGGCCTTCTTCTACTCGCTGAGGACGGCAGCGCTGCCCTTCCTCTTCATCTTCAACACACAGCTCTTGCTGATCGATGTGGGATGGGTGGACGGCATCCTGGTCTTTGTGGTGGCCACCGTCGCGATGCTCTTGTTCGCGGCGGCGACCCAAGGCTGGTTCCTGACCCGCAACAAGATCTGGGAGACCGCGCTGCTGCTGCTGGTCGCCTTTTCGCTCTTCCGCCCGGGCTTCTGGATGGACATGGTGGTGCCGCCCTATGTGGAGGAGCCGCCGGCTCAGATCGTCGCGGCGGCCGAGGCGACACCGCCGGGCGAGGACCTGCGCCTGCGGGTTCTGGGCGTCAACGATCTCGGCGATCCGATCGAGTTCGTGGCGCTCCTGCCGCTCGGCGAGGCGGCCCCCGGGGGCGAGCGTCTGGAAACCGCTGGTGTGCTCTTGGTCGAGCGCGACGGCAAGACCATCATCGACGATGTGAGCTATGACAGCGTGGCCCAGAAGGCGGGTCTCGACTGGGATCAAGAGGTGCTGCAGGTGCTGCGTCCGGTAGACCAGCCCTCGAAATACCTGATGTTCCTGCCAGCGCTCGCGATCCTGGCGCTGGTGGTCATGCTGCAGCGGGCACGGATCCCGGCGACCCCTGCGACCCCCGCGCGCAAAACCGATGAGAAGCCCGCCTGAGCGGCCTGCGACGGGGCGCCCGCCGCCCCGCTCACTCCACCTGCAGGATCACGACCTGCTCGGCCACCAGGCCCTCGGGGCTCTCGGCGTCGAGGATGAAGCTGAAGACGCCCGCCTGTTCGGGCGTGCCGATCAGCTTGCTGACCCCGTCCGGCTTATGTCCGAAGGCCAGGCCTGGGGGCACGAGGCCGATGGGGCGTACGATCATGTCCTCGAGCCGGCCGTTGTAGGCGAAGGCGCGGGTCGTCCACTCATAGCTCTGGCCGACGACGGCGGGGGGGGCGATGATCTCGTCCTGCACCGCCAA
>JBCCZI010000122.1:0-12595 GCA_039187815.1 Pseudomonadota bacterium
ATCATCCCCGAGGTAGCGGGCGTTGAGCTTGGTGGCGCCCAGGCGCTCTTGCTCGGCGCGGACGGCCGGGGTGAATGCGATCTCGGCGAAGGCGCGGGCCATGGTGTTCTCCTGATGCGGCCCAAGGTATGTAGGTCTCAGAATGGGCGCTTCGTGACTTGATTATATTCTACCTGTTTCGACATTGATTGTTTTGATAAATGAAACTGCATGGATCGCTTTTCCGAGCTTGAGACCTTTGTGGCCGTCGCGGAGGAGGGTGGCTTCAATGCGGGCGCTCGGAGGCTTGGCCGCTCGGCGCCCACAGTCACGCGCCAGGTGGTGGCGCTCGAGGCGCGGATCGGCACGCGGCTGTTCATGCGAACCACCCGTCAGATTGCGCTGACCGAGGCGGGTGGCCGACTGTTTCGCGATGCGCGGCGGTTGCCGGCGGACGTCGCGGCGGCCGAGGCCTCGGCCCGCGGCGCCCATGAGGTTCCGCAAGGCCGGCTCGCCGTGACCGCGCCGGTGCTGTTCGGCCGCATGCATGTGGCCCCGCTGATCCGCAGCTTTGTCGTGGAACACCCTCACGTGACGGCGCGCACGCTGTTCCTCGACCGCGTGGTGAACCTGATCGAGGAAGGCCTGGATGTGGCCGTTCGGATCGGGGACTTGCCCGACTCGAGCCTGACGGCTGTGCGCGTCGGTGTCGTGCGCTCGATGGTGGTCGCGTCGCCGGGCTATGTGGCGGCGCACGGATCGCCGGCTGAGCCCGCCGAACTCGCGCATCACAGCGTTGCGGTCTCAGGGTCAGGGGCCACGGTGGCTTGGTCGTTCTCCCGCGCCGGCGCAGCAGAGACCGTCAGCTTGCACCCTGCTTTGGTCAGCAACACCATCGACGTCACGATCGACGCGGCGCTTGGCGGTTGGGCGATCACCCGGGTGTTCTCCTATCAGGTGGCCGGCGCCATCGCCGAGGGACGGCTGGTCGAGCTCTTGCCGGGCTCGGAGGACCGGACGACGCCGGTCTATCTGGTCCATGCCGAAGGGCCGTTGCGCTCGGCCAAGATCCGCGCCTTTGTTGACCATGCGGCGCGGGCTTTGCGGGCCGAGGCGCATCGCTGGGTGGTCTAGGCGGCCTCGGCCAAGAGGGCGTCGACACCGGCGCGGATCGCCCGGTCGGTGAGCGCCATGTCCTCCTCCGTGATCGCCAGGGAGACATAGATCTTGCTTGGCGGCTTCAGCAGCCCCGCTTGGCGGAGCGCTTTGTACCACACTGTGCTGCGGGCCGGATGGTCGTGCTTGGCGCTGCGATAGTTCTGCACCGGGCCCCCGCGGAAATAGATGTCGAACAGGCTCGGCTCGCCGCAGACCTGGTGTGCGATGCCCGCCTCGCCGAGCGCATCGGATTGGAGCGTCTGCAGCCGCGTGCCGATTTCTCGCAAGCGCTGGTATTGGCCCGGGCGGCGCAGCACCTCGAGTGTCTTCAGCCCCGCTGCCGCCGCCAGGGGGTTGCCCGAGAGCGTCCCGAGCTGCATCAGCCAGCGCTCGGCCCCGACCTTGGCCTTGTCGAAATGGGCCATCAACTCGGCGCTGGCGCCGACGGCCGCCAGAGCGAACCCGCCGCCGATCACCTTGCCGAGCGTGCAGATATCCGGGGTGACGCCATAATGCTCCTGTGCGCCGCCATAGGCGAGCCTGAACCCCGTGACGATCTCATCAAAGATCAAGAGCACCCCGTGGCGATCGCACAGCGAGCGCAGGCCGGCCAGGAACCCGGGCGCCGGTGGCACGATGCGCTGCAGCGGCTCGACGATCACACAGGCGATCACGGATCCGTGGGCATCGAGCAGGCCCTCGACCGCGTCCAGATCGTTGAACGGAGCGACCAGCACCCGCTCTCCGACGCCTGTCGGGATGCCGGCGCTGTCGGGCACGGGTTGGGGGAAGTTGACCTCGCGCTCGGGGGCGAGGCTCATTTGGGCCTCAGCGCTCATGCCGTGATAGCCGCCTTCGAATTTGAGAATGCGCTCGCGCCCGGTCGCCGCGCGGGCGAGGCGGATCGCGTACATATCCGCCTCGCCCCCGCTGGTGACGTAGCGGATCTGCTCGCAGCACGGCACGGCGGCGCAGATCGCCTCGGCCAGCTCGATGCCCTTGGCATTGTTGGTGAAGAAGGTCAGGCCCTTTGGCAGTTGCTCGAGGATCGCCTCGGTCACCTCGGGATGGCCGTGGCCCAGCATCAAGGGGCCAGAACCGATCAGCAGATCGAGATACTCTCGGCCGTCCTCGTCCCAGACCCGGCTGCCCTCTCCGCGCGCCAAGACGACGTCTGGATCGAAATTGCCGAACCCCGCGGCTGGAAGCACGTGGCGGGCTCGGTCCGTCCACTGGGTCTGGGTCAGGATCTTTTGCATCGGGCTTACTCCAGGATCAGATCGGGTGGGCCAAGGCGGTCGGGATCGGGTGCGAGGCCGAGGCCAGGCCTGTCTGGCGGCGCGATTGTGCCGGCGCGGCGGGTCGGGCCATGGGGGCAGAGCCTGGGCTCTGCATAGCCGGAAAGGTCACACACGTTAAGCACCCGGGCGGGATCGGTCGCCGTGGCAAGATGCAGAGCAGCCGCCATGGAGATGTCCGAGCCCCAAGTGTCTTCGATGCACATCATTGGTCCGAGATGCAGGCACAGATCGCGGGCCCGCCGCGTCGCCGAGATGCCGCCGAATTTCGAGAGTTTTAGTGCCACTGCGTCCAAGACTCCCAAACGGTGCGCCGTTAGCAGCGAGGGGGCATCATGGGCCAGCTCGTCGATCTTGATTGGCAGGCCGCTGGCGGCCCGGACGGCAGCACAATCCTCGAGCGTGGCACAGGGCTGCTCGATCATTACATCGAGATCGGCGACGGCCCGGGCCACCCGGCTGGCATCCAGCCGCGTTGCGCCACAGTTCCAATCACCGTAGACGATGGGACCAGGGCCCACGGCCTCTCGCACGCGCCGCAACCGGGCGACATCGGCCTCCCAATTCCCATCGGCGCCAAGCTTGGCCTGGAACTGACCGATGCCGCTGGCCTGCGCCTCTTGGGCAATCTGCGCCATGGTGTCGGGCGCCAGGCAGCTGATCGAGTGGTAAAGGGGCAGCCCCTCCACCCGTCGACCGCCCAGCAGGGCATTGAGCGGCAGGCCCGCCGCTTGGCCGAGCAGATCCCAGAGCGCGATATCGAGCGGAGAGGTGACGAAGGGATGGCCGGGCAGGTGCGCCTCGACCGCGGCGATCAGCGCATCGGGCCCAAGTGCCTCGGCGCCGATCAACAGTGGGGCCAGTTCGGTGAGCGCCGGGGCTACGCCGCGGGCATAGGCTGGGAGATAGCGGGGGATGGGGCAAACCTCGCCCCAGCCCGCCAATCCGCCATCGGTCTCGATCCGCAGAACCACGGTCTCGACGGTCTCGCACGCTTTGCCCGAGGCCATGTAATAGGGCGTATGGCTGGTCAGCGGGACATGCCACAGAGATATGCGGGTGATCTTCATCCGTAGACCGCCACTGGAGCGCCGAGGGCCGCCTCATCGGGATGCACGCCGAGCCCCGGCGCCTCGGGCAAATGCAAATGCCCCGCGCGATTGCGCGGCCCACGCCCGCCCGCGATGTCGCAGGCCAGCATGTCCTGGCAGGCCCAAACGCCCAGCATCGCCTGGTCTGGAATGGTGGCGGCCAGATGCAATGCCTCGGCGTCGGCCAGCACGCTGCCGCCCGTGGCCATGACAAAAGAGTCGATCCCATGCGCCAGGGCGATGTCGCGCATGCGGGCCGCGCGGGTCAGCCCGCCGACGCGGTTCAGCTTGATGCCGAACACCTCCGCCAGGCCGTCGCGTGCGATGCGAGCCGCATCCTGGAGGGTGACCAGGCTCTCATCCACGCTGACCGGCGCGCCGTGGAGCGCACGGATGGCGGCGATGTCGTCGAGGGACTCGGCCGGCTGCTCGAACATCACGCCGAGCGGTTCTGTGGCGCGCATGACCCGCAGCGCTTGCTGCCGGCTCCAAGCGCGGTTTACGTCATAGAGAATGCGTTCAGAGGGCGGCCGCTTGGCCTCCACATGGCGGATGCGTTCGATGTCCCGCTCGGCATCGCCGCCGATCTTCACCGAGTGCACCCAATAGCCGCGGGCGCGGTAGCGCTCCAGCACCGCTTCGGTCTCGTCCGGCGTGGTCGCGCCGACCGAGGAGGCGATCGGCGCCGGTCGGCGCGAGCCTCCGCCCATCAGATCTGCGATTGGCAGTCCAGCGGCTTGGCCCGCGATGTCCCAGCAGGCCATATCGATCGGCTGCTTGGCATAGAGATGGCCGGGCAGGGTGCGGTCCATGGCCCGCTCGACGGTCAGCACGCAGCGCGGATCGAGACTGAGGATCGCGCCGGCCATGGTCTCGATCCCGGCGCGGATGCCCGGGCCATGGGCGGGAACATATGTATGCCCCCAGGGCGTGCCCTCACCCCAACCGACCAGGCCCGCATCCGTCTCGAGCTTGACCAAAGTGGCGTCCAAGGCCTCGAACCGCAGCCGACCGCCGGACAGCGCATAGGGATGCTCAAGCGGCAGATCGACGTGATAGACAGTGAGGCGGGTGATCTTCACGGCGCATCTCGCAGCACGGATTTGACCTCGAGCCCGTCGCCGCGCCAGAACGCCGCCGCGAGCAGCGGCGCTTGGTCCATGGTCGCTGCGTGCCATTGCCGCGCATGGTGTGCCACGGTCGCGCCAGGGCCTCCGCGCAGCGGTGCTCGGCCTTCGGAGAGATAGACGGCCGAACCGGCCAGCGTCAGATAGATCTCCTCGGGCCCATGGTGATGATGGGGATAGTGCAGCCCCTCGCCCCAGTACCCGACCGAGAGCCGCAGAGACCGGCTGACAAAGGGCCCCGACGGCGCGATCAGATTGAACCAGCCGCTGCTGGCCAGATAGCTTGCATCGATCCCGGGATCATCTTGCGTGTAGCTGTGGCGCCAATGGAGGTGTGGCGCAGCGGCGATCACCGCGCGCACAACAGGCTCGGTGGCGGGGCAGGCTTGCTCGGCCATCAGTGCAAGTCTGTCGATGACAGGCCATGAGTGGGGCGGGAGCGGCTGCTCCAGGTGATCCTCGGCCAGGGCAGCCCCACAGAAGGCCTGGATGTCCGGCGCTTCGGTCCGGGCATAGGTCCGCAGCGCATCCCGAAGCCGATGGAGGCTTGGATGCAGCGCCCCGGTCATGGCACGACGACGATGTTGCCGACATGGCGCTTCTCGATGAAGGCGGTCTGTGCCGCATGGAACTCGGCAAGCGGGTAGGTCGCCGCCACCAGCGGCCGGATCTCGCCTCGCTCCACATAGCCGATGACGTCGCCAAAGATCTCGGGCGGCACAACGGTCGAGCCTGTGAAGGTCAGATCCCGCAGATAGAGATCCCGCAGATCCAGATCGACCATTGGGCCCGCGATCGCGCCCGAACAGGTGTAGCGTCCACCCCGCGCCAGCGCGTTGATCAGCTTGGGGAAATAGGAGCCGCCGACAACATCTGCGACGACAGTGATGGTGTCGCGCCGGATGGCTCCCCGCAGAGCAGCGGCCAGGTCATCGGGCGCGCGGGGCAGGAGGGCGTCGGCGCCCAGTGGAGCCAGGGCTGCGTGCTTGGCTTCCGAGGCGAGCGCCACCACTTTGGCGCCTCGCCGGCTGGCCAGTTGCACGAGGGCCGAGCCCACGCCGCCCGAGGCGCCCGCCACCAGCACCACGTCCTCGGGCCCCACCTTGGCCCGGGCCAGCATCCCTTCGGCCGTGGTGTAAGAGCAGGAAATGGTCGCCAGCTCTGTGTCGGACCAGTCGCTCTCGACCACGCCCACATTGCGGTGATCGGCCGTCGTGTACTCGGCATAGCCGCCATCGCGCTCGGAGCCGTAGTAGCCGGCCTTGTCGAGATTGAGCGGATCATCCCAATCGCGGAGCCAGTTGTCGGTAATCACCCGTTGGCCGAGCAGCCCGGCGGGCGCGCCTTCGCCCAGCGCCGCGACACGGCCGCAGACATCAGCGCCCTGGATCCGCGGGAAGGTGAGCGGACGGGCGCCCCAAGTCGGGTCTTCCTCGCCAACGGAGGCATAGGCGCCACCGGTCGTCGCCTCGGAGACATCCTTGGAGTACCAGCCCGATCGGGTGTTCACATCGGTGTTGTTCATGCCGCAAGCGCCGACGCGGATCAGAACCTCGCCGGGTCCGGGGTTCGGCACGGGCCAGTCGGTGTGGTATTCGAGCCGGTCGAGGCCGCCATGGCCCGTCAGCACGACGGCGCGCATGGTGGTGGGGAGTGCGCTCACGACGTAGCCTCTAGGGTAGCGTCCGCCCGAGGGCGCAGCGCGTCCGGATCATAGGCGGGCCCGTCCAGCACCCGGGCAGCGCGCGGCGTGCCGGCGATCACCACCTCCAGCCGCGCGCCCGGCGTGGCCGCATGGGGCGCGACGTACGCAAAGGCCAGGATCCGCCCGACCGAATGGCCGAATGCAACCGAGGCGGTGGTCCCGACCATCTCTCCCCCCAGCAGAACCGCTTCGCCGCCATGGCCGTCTTCGTCGCCGTCCGGTTCGATATCGAGATAGGCGCACAGCCATCGAGGCTCGGGCATGAGCGAGGCATCGCGGCCAAGAAACTCGGTCTCGGGCCGCACAAAGCGCATCACATCCGCCTCGCGCAGCGTCACCTCGTTGGTAAGCTCGCCAGCGCCCTTAAACCCCTTCTCCATGCGCATGGCGTTCATGGCGAAGGAGCCATAATCGACCAGCCCGACCGAGCGGCCTGCGTCATGCAAGGCGGCGAACACATCAGCGGTGGCCTCGGCGGGCATGTGCAACTCCCAGCCCAGCTCTCCAGCATAGGACATCCGCAGAGCCCAGAGCGCATGGCCCGCAACGCGGATCTCGCGCGCGGTCAACCAGCGGAAGCCATTGTTGCTGAGATCCGCCGGCGTGCATGCGGACAGCACATCGCGGGCCCGCGGACCGTTGAGCGCCAGCGCGGCCCAGGTCTCGGAGAGCGGTGTCACGGTCACATCACCCGCGCCGCCATGGAACGCCAGATGATCGAGCAGCCGTTGCTCGAAGAACGCCGCGCACACCAAATAGAACCGCGCCTCGCCCAAGCGCACCACGGTAGTCTCGAGCTCGATCCGTCCGCGCCGGTTCAGCATATGCGTGAGCGCGATGCCGCCGATCCGCTTTGGCAGGCGGTTTGCCGTCAGCCTGTCCAGCAGGGCTTCAGCCCCCGGCCCCTCGACCATCACCTTGGCAAAGGCGGTGATGTCCATCAGACCGGCGCGCTCGCGCACCGCGCGCACCTCCGCCCCAACCACGTCGTGGACCGGTGTTCGTCGGAAGCCGTAATGGTCGTGCTGTGCGATGCCGTCGCGGGCGAACCAGCGCGGGCGCTCGAAGCCGTAAACCTCCTCGAAGACCGCGCCGCGGGCCTTCAGCGCCGCATAGAGCGGGGAGGGACGGACCGGACGCCCCTCGGTCCGGTTGAGATGCGGAAACGGGATCTCGTGGCGGAGACAGTAGTCCTCTTTGGCCTTCACCACTTGCCAGTCGGGGGTGGCATAGTGGCCAAAGCGGCGGGGGTCGAACTCGCGCATCGAGATGTCTGCGGCACCGTGGACCATCCAACGCGCCAGCTCACGGGTCAGGCCCGGGCCCCAGCCAATGCCGATCTGCGTCCCGCAACAGCACCAGTAGTTTTGCGCACCTGGGGCAGGGCCCAGCATCGGATTGCCATCGGGTGGGTGGCTGATGGCGCCATGCACGGCGCGCGAGATGCCGCGTTCGGCGAGCACCGGCATGCGCTCCATGGCCGCTTCGAGCCAGGGCATGATGCGGTCGTAATCCGGGTCGAACAGCTCGTTCTCGGCCTCCCACGGGCAGTGGTCGAGCCAGACGGCGTTCGGGTCGCGCTTCTCATAGATGCCGATCAGCCCGCGTTTCTGCTCCATGCGGACATAGCCCGAGACCAGACGGTCATCGCGGATTACGGGCAGTTCTGCAGGCAGCGCCTCGAACTCGGGCACCGGATCGGTCACCAGATAGTGGTGGGTCATCGAGGTCATCGGCAGGGTCAAGCCGGCCCAATCGCCCATCTGCCGGGCATAGGTGCCGCCGGCATTGACCACATGCTCGCAGATGATGGGTCCGCGCTCAGTCTCGACACGCCACTCGCCCGAGGGCAGCCGCTCGGTCCCCGTGGCGCGGCAGCGGCGGATGATCCGCGCGCCGTTGGCTCGGGCACCGGCGGCCATGGCCATGGTGACATTGGTCGGGTCCACATGCCCGTCATCCGGGGTGTGGAGCGCGCCGAGCACGCCGTCTAGGTTGTAGAAGGGGTGCAGCGCGCGGATCTCCTCGGCCCCCACCAGCGCCATCTCGAACCCCAGCGCGCGCCCGACCGAGAGGGTGTGGCGCAGCCAGTCCATCTCGTCCTCGGTATAGGCCAGCCGCAGCGAGCCGCAGCCATGCCAGGTCACCGGCTGGCCCGTCTCAGCCTCAAGCCCGCCCGCATAGAGCCCGATGTTGTAGTCGACACAGCGCCCGAGACCGTAGGAGCTGGTCGAGCGGGTGATTTGCCCCGCCGCATGCCAGGTCGAGCCTGAGGTCAGCTCGGCCTTCTCCAGCAGCACGACGTCTGGCCCCCAGCCTTCATGCGCCAGGTGATAGGCGAGACCCACCCCCATGATGCCACCGCCGATGATGACAACGCGGGCGTGAGTGGGAAACGGGGCCTCGGCCATGCGGCTCTCCTGGGCTTGCAATTGCTCTCGACAGCCCTAGCGGACAGATGTACCATCGTCAATCATGAATGATACAGATGTGACAGACGCTGTGCTCCGCCGCCTGACCGATGAGCTGGATGACCTCACGCCCGAGGCGCGCAAGGCCGCGGCCTATGTGCTGGAGAACCCCATGGATGTGGGCGTCAGCACCGTGCGTGAGATCGCCGCCGCCTCCGGGGTCAAGCCCAACACGGTGGTGCGCATGGCCCGCCAGGTCGGCTTTGAGGGATACGAGGACTTCCGCGCGCCGTTTCGTGAGGCGATCCGGCGGGGCGCGGCCGACTTCCCCTCGCGCGCGCAGTGGCTCCAGGATATCCGGCGCTCAGGCGATCTCGGCGGGCTCTATGCGGACATGGTCCAAGCGGCTATCTCGAACATCGAGGACACCTTTTCACGCCTCAGCGCCGAAGAGATGCAGGCGGCTGCCGAAGCGGTCTGGAACAGCCGCCACGTCTATACGCTTGGGGTCGGCGTCAACAACTCGAACGCCCGCAACTTCACCTATCTCGCCTCGACCGGCATGGTGCAGTTCCATGCGATCCCGCGCCCGGGCTCGGCCGCGACCGATGACCTCGCCTGGGCGGACGGGCGCGATGTGCTGATCGCCATGACCTGCAAACCCTATCGCCGCGAGGTGGTCGAGGCGGTCAGCCTCGCCCGCGAGCAGGGCATGACGATCATCGCGTTGTCGGACAGCCCGGCCAGCCCGATCATGCAGCGCGCCGACCACCGCGTCGTGCTGGCCGCCGACACGCCACAGTTCTTTCCGTCCTCGGTCAGCACGATCGCGGTGCTGGAGACACTGTTGTCCTTCGTTATTGCGGTGGCCAGCGGCGAGATCGTCGAGCGCGTCGAGCGTTTCCACCAACGCCGCCACCAGCTCGGCCTCTATACGGACAGCCCGGAATGACAGCACCAGTGTCGTCGATCGCCCCGCCTGTGCGCTCCCTCGAGGCGCGCTACTACACCGATCCGGCCGTGTTTCGCGCCGAGCAACAGGGCCTCTTGGCGCGCACCTGGCAGTTCGCCTGCCATCTGTCGGATCTGCCTGAGACCGGCTCTTATGCCACCTTCGAGATCGCGGGCGAGAGCCTTTTTGCCATCCGAGGCCGCGACGATGTGGTGCGGTGTTTCTACAATGTCTGCCAGCACCGGGCGCATCAGCTGCTCGAGGGGCAGGGCCGCACCCGCGTCGTGGTCTGCCCCTATCACGCCTGGACCTATGAGCTGACCGGGCGTCTGCGTGCGGGGCCCAACATCGCCAAAGTGCCTGGCTTTGACCGATCCTCGATCTGCCTGGCCGAGGTGCGATGCGAGGCCTTTCTCGGTTTTCTCTTCGTCAATCTCGACCCCGATGCCGAGCCCATGGACGCCTGGTTTCCCGGGGCCCGGGCAGAGATGGCCGAATGGGTGCCGCACTGGGCTCAGCTTCGCCCGCTGGAATGGGTCGAGATCGCCGAACGCTGCAACTGGAAGGTCAGCGTCGAGAACTACTCCGAGTGCTACCATTGCAGCCTCAACCACCCGACCTTTGCGACAGGGGTGGTCAAGCCCGAGACCTATGACATCCAGCCCCAGGGCTATTGCCTGCGCCACACGACCGAGTGCCAGAACCTCGACCGGATGACCTATGACATCCAATCGGGGTTTGCCCATCATGACGGCTACTCCAGCTGGTTCCTGTGGCCGATGGTCTCGTTCCAAGTCTATCCGGGCAATGTGCTGAACACCTATCACTGGCGGCCCGTGGATGCCGAGCATGTTGTGGTCTGGCGGGGTTGGTACTCGGTGGATGGCCTGGACGATCCGGTGGTGCGCAAGCTCGCGCTGCAAGACCGCGAGACCACCGTGGCCGAGGACATCCGGCTGGTCGAGAGTGTACAGCGAGGCCTCGGCTCGCGCGGGTATGTGCCAGGGCCTCTGGTGGTCGATCCTGCCTCTGGCGTGAACTCCGAGCATTCGGTCATGCATCTCCAGCGGTGGATGCGCGAGGGCGTCGACGGCTGAGGCAATTGGGGCTTGCGGCCGGGCAGGGCGCATCCGAGGCTGGAGGACCAGCGAGAGGAGAGCCACCCCATGACCGAGCCCGCCGATATCGTGATCCGGAACGGCCGCCTCATGGCCTTTGCCCCGGTGCCGGCGGAGGCCACGGCGCTGGCCATCCGAGGCGACAGGATCGCAGCGGTCGGCACCGAGGCCGAGATCGCCGTCCTCAAGGGTCCCGCTACCGAGGAGATCGACGCGGCTGGCGGCACCATCGTGCCCGGCTTCATCGAGGGCCATGTCCATCTCTTTGGCGGCTCGGCCGAACTCGACATGCTGGATCTGTCGGGCATTCGCGGCAGCGAGGCGCTGACCGCTGCCGTGCGCGCCCGCGCCGCGGCCGAGCCCGATGCGCGCTGTGTCATCGGGGTCAGCGCCGACTATTTCGCGCTAGGCGAAGGGAAGACCATCACCCGGCATGATCTGGATGACATCTTGCCAGAGCGGCCGTTTGTGATGATGGCGGCCGACCATCATACGGTCTGGGCCAACACGGCGGCGCTGGAAGCGGGCGGGATCTTGCAGGGCGGCCCGGCGCCCGGCGGAGAGATCGTGATGGGTGAGGATGGGCTGGCGCTCGGTCCGCTTTTTGAAGTCGGAGCCTTCGGCCATGTGTGGAGACTCACCCCCCATGGCGGGCGCGAGCTGATTGGTTATGTGACGGGCGATGATCCCGATCCACCGGCGACACCGGCTCAAAGGGCGGCAGACAAGGATATCATCGCCCGCGGCCTCGCCTATGCGGCCGCACAGGGCATCACGACACTGCACAACATGGATGGCAACCGCTATCAACTCGAGCTGCTCTCGGAGCTCGATGCCGAGGGGCGGCTCGCTTGCCGGGTGCAGGTGCCCCTTCATCTCAAACCGCACCACCCATTGGATCGGTTAGACGAGGCGGCTGAGTGGGCGCGCCTATGGTCCGGCGATCGCGTCTGGTCGGGACGGGTCAAGATGTTCATGGACGGGGTGATGGAGAGCTATACGGCCTTTATGCTGCATCCCTATCCGGCCAAGCCCGACAGCCGGGGCGCGGCGCTGTTTGAAGAGTCAGCCTTCAACGAGATCTGTGTGCGTGCCGATACGCTGGGGCTGCAAATCTCGGTGCACGCGATCGGCGACGCGGCGGTTCGCCGAACGCTCGATGGCTATCGAGCGGCCCGCGCGGCCAATGGAGCGCGCGATCATCGCCACCGGATCGAGCATATCGAGAGCCTGGACCCTGCCGATTTGCCACGCTTTGGGCGCGAGGGGGTCGTGGCCTCGATGCAGCCGCTCCACTCGCCGCTCGGTCGGCTGTTTCCCGCGCCGCCGAGCGATGCCTATCTGCGCGAGGATCAGAAGCGGCTGGCCTTTGCCTGGCGCGATTTGCGGGATGCGGGGGCGCATCTGATGTTCTCGACCGATTGGCCGGTGGCGCCCTTACCGGTGATGCGCTCGATCCAGGCGGCGGTGGCGACGGCTACGCTGGACGGTCCGTGGGGAGACCAGCGCCAGACCCTGGACGAAGCCGTGCGAGCCTATACTGCGGACGCGGCCTGGGGGGAGTTCTCGGAGGCCAGCAAGGGCCGGCTGGCAGCGGGGTTCAAAGCGGATGTCGCGGTGCTCACCGATGACATCCAGGTGGTCGCGTCCGAGCGGCTGGGCGAGGTGTCAGCCTTGGCGACGCTGTGCGCAGGCCGGGTGACCCATCGCGGGTAAGCCCACGATCCAGCACGTGCCACGGCCCGCGTCCCACCCG
>JBCCZI010000123.1:0-12490 GCA_039187815.1 Pseudomonadota bacterium
ACTTGCGACGCATCGGGGCAAGAACATTCACAGAGGTCTTCGAAGCAATTGGATCAATCTGCGATCTCTATGACCCAGTAGAGTGCTGGAACTACTTCAAAGCTGCCGGATATGTCTCAAACTAATCTCGAAATGCTTTAACTGTCGGCGCTGTTTGTAGTGCTCTTGGCACGGAATAGCTTTTCTATGCGCTTAGAACCAAGAAAGTCCGATTTTTCCGCACTCAATGTTTCGCTACTTCATCTTCTCTTGGCGCAGCCTTCCTGTAGGGCGAACGATGGGTATTCGGGGCGAACCGTGAATCTGAGTGCTTTTACTCAGATGACCTCAATGTCCCGATTGCTGTATGTGGGGCGTCCTCGTCACTCTCGACAACCTTGCGCTCCACAAGAATCTTGAAACGGTGGTGATACTTAATGACCGCGTTGGCTGGTTCCTGACCCCGCGCCCGGCATGGCGAACCCCGTGATCGCGCCCTTCCGCACCCTGCCCTCGAGCTGGATGACGAGATCGATGGTGCTGGCGACATAGGCCTGGACCTCCGGGCCCGTGAGGGTGCCGCCGCCGCGGCGGACCATGAGGGAGAGGCGTTGCAGCGCCCCTTCGGCGGAGTTTGCGTGCATGGTGGAGATCGAGCCGGGGTGGCCGGTGTTGATGGCTTCTAGGTACATGCGGGCCTCTGCGCCGCGCAGCTCGCCCATGAAGAGCCGGTCGGGGCGGAGGCGCAGGACAGCCTCGATCAAGCGTTCGGGGGTGCGGGCGCTGGTCTCCTGGCGGTCGCAGACCAGCTCGACACTGTTCGGCTGGCCGGGGAAGATCTCGGGGACGTCCTCGATGGTGACGATCCGCTCGGTTGCTGGTACGCGGTCGAGCATGGCGCGCAGGAAGGTGGTCTTTCCCGAGCTTGTCCCGCCGGAGATCAGGACGTTGAGGCGGGCCTCGATGGCGAGGTCGACCATCTCTGTCACGGCTCCAGGGTCGTCGATCCGGTCGAAACAGGCGGCGATCTGGCCGAGGAGTGCCGCCTTGCGGGCATCTTCCGACAGGCCGGCCCCTTCAGAGATCGCAAACTGCTCCAGGCCCACGCGGGCCGTGGCGTATTTCCGGATGGCGAGCGCCCCGATGCCGCGCACGGCGGGGCGGGTAACGATCTGGGCACGCAGCGGGCGGCTTGCATGCACGAAGACCGCCGAGGCAAGGGGGGCGCTTTCGCCGAGCGAAAGATCGGCCTTTCCGGCGATGAACCGCCCGAGATTGTCGAGAACCGAGGCCTCGAGCACGGCGCCCGTATCGGTCATGGCCAGCGCCCTCGTGCGCTCGATCCAGATCCGGCCGTCGCCGTTGACGCAGATCTCGACGACCGCCTCGTCATCGAGCCAGGCTTTCAGCGGGGCTGCATAGTGGGCGAGGAAGTCCTCCGCCATGGGCCTGTCAGCGGAACCCGGTGGCGGGGAACAGCAGATCCCGGCGGATGATCACGTTGACCACAGCTCCCTGGTGGACATGCACGGTGGGTTGGATGGTCAGGTACTGCTGAAGCGCGCCGCTGGTCGTCTCGCGGAAATCCTCGCCGACGTTCTCGGCGACATCGCCCGCGGCTTCGTTGTCGAGTTCCGCTGCCGCGAATACCGGAATGGCGCCAATCAGCGAGATCAGGGCGGCCGAGCCGAACCGCTCGATGAAATGCGTATCCACCTGCCCGCTTGCCCCGGAGCGGCCCAGCCTGTCGATCCCGGCCCCGCCGATATGCACGGAAATCCCGTCTGGCGTGACGACGCGATTCCAGACGATCAGGATACGTTCCTGCGCGAGATTCAGGTCCGAGCGGTATTCGCCGATCAGGCGGCTGCCCTTGGGGATAAGGACGCGGCGGCCGTCATAGGAGCGGACATCGCGCGAGACGATGGCCCGGATCGTGCCGGGGAGGTCCGAGTTGATGGCGGTCTCAAGCGCGGCCTGGATGATCGAGCCCTGGATCACCATCCGGTCGGGCGCGCGCACCGGGGTGGCGAGCGCGATCACGGCGGTCTCATTCGAGACGGCATCGAGAAACTGTTGGTCGGTGTCGCGGGGGCGCTGCGGACGGAACTGCTGGATGATCGAGCCGCCGGGATTGGCCTCGACCGGTGCACCTGGCCCGGCGGCCTGCCCGAGGGCGGTGGCCGGGGCCATCAGGCAGAGGCCGGCAAGGCAGAAGGGGCGGAGGGTTTGTCCGGGCATCAATAGGTCACTCCCCTGCTCGTGGGTCTGGATTCGTCGAAGATCAGGCTGTCGCTCTGGCGTTGCGCTTCACGCAGCGCCCGCAGGCGTTCGAGTTCGCGCAGGCGGGCTTCCGCCGCTGCGGCGTCGGCTGCAGGCGATGGGGCCATGGCGGCCCGGGCTTCAAGCTCGGCGCGGAGCGCGCGCATATCGGCGTCATGGGCACGGGATTGCATGTCCAGCGCCGTCTGCTTGTCACGTTCGGCGCGCTGGAGCAGGGCCTCGAGGCGCTCGATATCGCCCTTGAGGCCTCTGATCGCGATCTTGGCTTCCGTCACCTGTGCCTCCGCGGCGCGTTGGCGCTCTTCTGCCTCGAGCACGCGGGCTTCGGCAGAGGCCGTGATGGCCGAGAGATCCACCGGCTGTGGTGTCTCGACGATGCGCTCGGTGACCCGTACCTCTGGTGCCGCGGCGGCCACGATGGCAGGGGCAGCCTCTTGCTCCGGCTCTGGCGTGCCGACCATCATCCGCCCGAAGGTTGCCTGGCGCTGCTGGGCAAAGCCTTCGACGCTGGCGGGCTCGATCTTTGCACCTGCGGGGGCGCGGGTCAGAACCCAGGCGCCGCCGGCGAGCGTTAGCCCGAGCAGGACGATGGCGAAGATCTGGCCCGGGCGCATGCCACGTTTGCCGGTTGTGGGCGGTGCCGGTTGGCGATCCGTGATCCGCTCTGTGCGCGGATCGACGCCCTCGTGATCCTCTGCGACGGCGTCTGACCGTCCCCTGGACCGTGGGTCGGCCTCGGCGATCTGGCCGAGACGCTGGCGCAGCACCGCGTCCCGGTCGGCCCGGGTCAGGGTCTGGGGCGCTCCGGTTTGTGCGTTCATGAACTCACCTGCATGGCCTCACCCGATTTCGCGATCACGGGTGGCTGCGCCAAAGCCCCATTCCAACCCATTGGGCTCGATATGAACGGGGTCGGGTTGCTCAGCGGCAGTTGCACCGGGCTCTTCGACTAGGTGCTTGGCGCGGATGCAGACGAACTCGCCGCCGATCCGGAGGGTCCAGCGCTCGGAGAGGCCATGGAGTTGCAGGACATGGCCGGGGTGCTGGGTGGAATCGACGACCGTGTCGTGGCCTGCGGCATCGGTGGTGAAGAGCGCTGGGCGCCGCGCCGAGGGCGTGAAGCGCATATAGGTGTTCACGCCGTCGTCCCAGACCTCGATGGGTCGAAAATCGCTCTCGCCCGCGGCAAGGTAGCCCGTGTTCACTTTTGTCCCCGGGCTCTGCGTCCCCGCCGTCAGGTCCACGAAGTTCTGGGCCAGCACGGGATCGGGGGCAGGGTAGTTGAAGCTCAGCCGGAAGTTCCGGGCGCGCCCACCACTCTTGGCGACCAGCAGGAAGGTGTAGATCCGCCGGTCGGTGTGGACAATCAGGTTGGTCGCAGCGTTCTCCAGCACGGGCTTCACCGAGATCGTGTCGCCCCGATCAAGGCGGATCACCTGCCAGCTCTCGCTGTCGCCGCCGAGGATGGCCTCGACGATCTCGCCGGGCTCGAACTCGATGGTGGTGATGAAACGGAACTGGGCGTCGATCCGGTAGACCTCGTTCGGATGGTAGGTGAAGACGCTGACGCGCGGATCGCCGTCGGAGGGGCGGGGCCGTTGCTCGGCCAGGGCCGGGAGAGACAGGCAGGTGGCCAGCAGGGCCGCGGTGACAGTGTGGGTGATCTTCATGGATCAGCTCCCTTGCCCGTTCAGGGCATCGATGCGGTATTCCTCGACAAAGAAGCCGAGCGGGTTCTGCCAGAGCTCTTCGATGCGCATGACAGCACCGGCATCGAAGCCGAACTTGACGGTGGCGACATAGGCGGCCTCGATCGGCGGCCGGGAGGGGACGCGCAGGGTCTTGCGCAGGCGGATCTGGGCGACGCCCTCAGCAACCTCGGTGATCTCGACGATGCTGACCCGCACGCGGGTACTCTCGCCAAAGTCCCGGTCCGGGTGGTGCGGGTTTTCCTCGTCCCAGAGCGCGCGCCAGGTCTCCTCAGCATCGCCGCGGGATTGATCCAGCACCAGGGCGACACGGTGGCGGTTGTCATAGGCGTCATAGGTCTCGCGCGCGATCACGTAGCGGGCGAGCGAGGCCTGGCGCACGGCGGCCTCTTCGGAAAGCGAGAGGGCCTCGATCTCGACGGCGCGCTCGGTGGCTCCGGTGGCCCGGTCGACGATCAGGACATACGGTGTGGATTCCTTGAGCGGCGCGAGCGCCATCACGGCGGCGACGGCGAGGGCGGCAACGCCAAGGGCCATGAAGGAGACCATCGTGGCGATCCGCGCGCGCCGCTGGGCGCTCAGATAGATCTCCTGTTCGAAATCCGCGCTCATGTGTCAGCATCCTTGGGTTTGCGCTGATCAAGACGGCGGTTGGATGCGGTGCGAACCCGCTCGCTGGATCCTTGAACGCGGGCCATGCTGCGCAGCAGGCTGCGCTCGGCGGCCATGGCCTTGTAGGCGGCGCGGGGGTCGCGGAGGCCGCCGGCCTCCTGGGCGGCGGCACCCATGGCGCGGCCCTGCGCGATGGTCGCGCGGGCACTGCTGATCGAGTCCGAGATCCCGCCTGAGAGGGCACCGGCCACGCCCGTGGTCTGCGCAATGCCGCTGCCGATCACGACCAGCCCACCTGAGAGCGAGGTCGCGAGATCGGGGATCTTGTAGAGCATGAAGATCGAGGTGAACATGACGATCAGGAGCGGGCCGAAATCGGCGATCTCGCTGGCACCTGAGACCTGATCCAGCGCGTTTTTTGCGATCAGCAAGATTACGGACATCAGGCCAGGCACCAGCACGAGCACCATGCCGAACCCGAGGGTGAAACGCACCCAGGTCGCAAACATCTGGGCTGTTGCTCGGAACATCAGCGCTGTGACGAAGATGGGCGCGAGCCCAATGGCGACGGCCATGCCGAGCTTGGCAGCGCCGATAACCAGCACGGCGATCCCGCCGAGCAGGACCGAGATCGCCCGGAGCAGCAACCCGGTGAGGTTCACGTCGAACCAGCTGTCGGATTCCTCG
The DNA here is from genome assembly GCA_039187815.1 of Pseudomonadota bacterium. GTDB lineage: Bacteria > Pseudomonadota > Alphaproteobacteria > Rhodobacterales > Rhodobacteraceae > Thermohalobaculum. Next base: position 5,271 of record JBCCZI010000123.1, read on the forward strand.
GCGCTTTCCCAGGCCCCCTCGATCATCTTGTCGATGCCGACTCCTATTGTGTCGCCCTGCAGGAAGGCGGCGCCGATGGCATCAGGCGTCTTCACGAAGAGATCGTAGGCGTACTGAAAGTTGGTCCAGGACAGCGCAAAGAAGCCGATCATAACGAAACGCGCAGCCCAGGCCGCGATCGACCCGATACCCACGGGCACGTATTGCAGCGCACCATTCGCCAGGATGATCAAGAGCGCGATCCCGCCCATGATCCGGACGACCTCGCCAAGTTCGCCTGCAATGGTCCCGAAGTTCGATTGGGCGGCGTTGATCGCGAAGGTATCGATAGTCGAAAGAATGTCTTCGATCATTGCGCGCAGGCCTGTTTCGCCGCGCGCCTTGCGGCTTTCAGATCATCACCGACAGACCGCAGCATCTCCTGGAACTCGGGTTTGGTGACGGAGAACGCCGTAGCCGGAACCAAGTTTATCGCATCAGAGATCGGAATGGTCTGGCGTGGGCAGGAACGATCGTAGGGCTGACCTTGGGCACGCAGCGTGCATTGCTCGACATAAAACTCGTTGACCAAGATCCAGTGGAGATCCTGCACCATGCTCACCAAGCCAAGACCACTATCGTTTGGGCGCTGAGAACGCGCTTTGAGGGCATCGATCTGCGCTGGCGAGACCTTCGGCCGTGGCGCGGACATCCCCAGACAGGCATCCCGGTCTGCCATGGGCAGCACGGTCTTTGCCGAGACGGGTGTGGTCAGGACTGCGCCAACAATCAGCGCGGCGAGCGGTGCGATTGCGAGGATTTTCATTCTGTCAGCTCCAGGGACTGGATGCGGCCGCGGCCGACGCGGCGTTGCTGGGCGGCGAGTTGGGCGGCGGCGATCTGTTCGGTGCCGGTGTTGACGGCCATCGCGGAAGTGACGCGCAGGACATCGGCCATGATGAGGGCGACCTCGAGCTGGGCGCGGGTGTTGAAATCGATCGCGGCCTTGAGGTCCTGCTGCTGGCCAACCTCGGCCATCAGCCCCTCGATGCGCTCGAAGGCGGTCCCGGCGCGGTCATAGCCCGCTTCGGCGGTGGCGACGGTGATCATGCCCGCGCCCGCCTGATCGGCGATGCCCCGGTCGTGGGGTGCTTCAGTGGCGGCGAAGTCCGGCATGTCGCCGAGCCCATAGGTATCGCGGAGCCGGTCGAGGCTTGCCTGCAGCCGTCCAGGTACCGGATTACCCTCGAGGACGGCCGAGGAGACCATGTCGCCGATGGTACTGGCCTCGATGGTGGCCTCGAGCGCGTTGATGCGGGCGAGGAGGCCCTGGATGTCGCGGACCTTGGTGATGGAGTCGACCTGGGCGCGCAGCGTCTCCAACTCGGCGACGGCAGTCTGGTAGGTGTCCACGGCCACCTGGTAGGTCTTCTGGAGCTCGGCCAATTGCTCCAGTTCGGCCTTGTAGGTCTCGCGCAGCTGGTTGAGCTCGGCCACCATCTGGCCGATGGCGGTTGTGTCGATGGTCGGCACGCCGCCTGAGACCACGGGCGTATGGCCTGCGAGGGTGAATGCGAGCGCCGTGGTCGCGAGAGCGGTGCGCAGCCTCATGAATTGGCCCGCCTGATCTCGGTGAAGGTGCAGGGGTTGGCTGCGCCAGTACCTGGTACTGCCGTGCAGGTGGATTTGAGCTCCTGGACGGCGCAGGCACCGAGAAGGAGCAGGGCGGTCAGGGCAACGTAAAGCGGTCTCACGACGAAAATTTCCTCCAGAAATCGGGATTGGTCTGCCAGTCAGGCGTGGCGGTGCGGGTGGGGCTGGCGCCTGCCAGCACACCGAGAAGATCGCCGAGAGGGGCGAGATCGAGATCCAGCATCACGCGCGTACCGCCCGAGCGGTGCAGGACATGGCGTCCCGGCGGGTCGTCGAGGATCTGGTCGAGTTCGCCATCGGTGAGCGCGAACTGGCGGTAATCCTCGGGCCGTGCCTGGAAGTTCGGAAACAGGAACTGGGTGACGGCGCTCTCGATGATCGAGGTGCCGGCGGCGCTGTCGCTGAGATGCGAGGGCAGCTGGGTCAGCATCATCACCACGGCGTTCTTCTTTCGCATGGTCAGGAGCCAGTCCTTGATGGTGCGCACGAAATAGGGATCGTCCAGCAGCTTCCAGGCCTCGTCGAGGACGATGAGGGTGGGCCGTCCGTCCTCGACCAGCCGCTCGATGCGCCGGAAGACATAAGCCAGCCAGGCGGTGCGCACGGCCTGGTCGTCGAACAGCTCGGTGACATCGAAGGCCATGATGTCGGCGGCGTCGGCGAAAGGATCGCGTGCCGCGCCCTCACCATCGAAAACCCAGCCATAGCGTCCGCCTGCGCACCACTCTCCGAGGCGTTCATGCAGGTCGCGCCCGTCTGTCAGGGAGCGGAAGAACTCGCGGAATTGGGTGAACCGGCGCAATCCCTCCGGGGCCTTGGCATTCTCGCGCACCGCCGTCGAGATCGCTGCCATCTGGGCGGCATCGAGATCGCCCGTGCGGCCTGCGAGCATCGCGATCCAGCCGGGCAACCAGCCGATGCCACGCGCATCGGTCTCGGAAAGGAGCGGGTTCAGGCCGGTCGGCTCGCCCGTGCGCACGGCAGTGTAGCGCGCGCCGAGGGCGCGGAGCGGCATCTCGAGCCCGCGATCTTTGTCGAAGACGAAGGTGCGGGTGCCGAACCGCCGGGCCTGGGCGATCAGGAAGGCGGCGAGCACACTCTTGCCGGTGCCGGTGCGCCCGAGGATCAGCGTGTGGCCAGGTGTGAGGTCTTCGGGCCCGCGGGAGCGTTCGTGCAGGTTCACGGCGAAGACCTCGCTGCCCGTGGTCGGCAGCCAGGTGATGGGCGCGCCCCAGGGGCTCGATCCGTCGCGCCGCCCGGTGGGGCGGACATGAAGGGCGGTCATCTCGGCGAAGTTCAGGGCCGAGACGATGGCCTGGCGCGCCCGGTAGCTCTGATTGCCGGGATGCTGGGCGAAAAAGATCGAGGGGGCACAGAACGTCTCGCGCACGACGGTACCGCCGCCCTGCTGGCCGGCGCGGCGCACGGCGGAGACGGCGTGTTCCAAGGCTGTCTCATCCTCGGAGAACAGCACCATGGACATTTGGTGATGGCCGAAGACGGCCCGGCCCGAGGCGACATCATCGGCGGCGGAGACAAGGCCCTCGGCCAGTGAGCCCGCATCGTCCTCGCCCGCGATCATCTGGCGGCGCGTACGCTTGATGCGCTCGAGTGCAAGCGTCGTGTCGATCGGGCTGAAGCTTTGAGTGGTGACGATGTCGACGGGGAGTTCCAGCCCGTCGAACATGCCGGTCCAAGTGATGCCGGGATAGCTTTTGAGGGAAAGAACCACGGCCTGGCGTTGCCGGGCCTCGCCGGCGCCGATCAGAACTTTGGGGCCTTTGAACCAGACCTCGTGCTCGGGCAGCATGGTGGCCACGGGCAGGTGATCGGCCTGGGGCCGGATGGGATGATAGATCCCGTCGAGCAGCGAGGCGATCAACCCGAGCCAGCGCCCGGAGGAGAGCGTGAGACGCTGGGGCCGGGCGGCGGACAGCGCCGAGGCGAGATCGCGCATAATCGCCTCAAGGTTGTGTGCAAGCCGGTCGCGTTCAGCGGCCAAGGCGGCCGGGTCGTCCTTGCCGAAGGCGAGAATTTTTTCATGGGGTGGACGGCGGATCGTGGCCGTGACCATCAGTTGCTGGCGTTTGAGCCCGCCGGAAGTCAGGTGATTCCGCCACGCCCGGTCCAGCGCCCCCGCGAAATCATCCGTGCCGGAGGCCTGGATATTGGGCCGATCCTCGGCGGTGATCCGGTTAACCGTGATGGTCACCGCGCCCTGGAACTGCTGGATCATCCGGGCGAGCGTCAGCGTAGTCTGTTCGAGCCGATCCGCGGCTTCGGTCTCTGCGTTCAGACCTTCGACCAGCAGGGAGGCCATGAGGTCGCCATCGCGCAGCGCCAGGACCGCATCGGAATAGGCGCGGACATATGGAAGGTGTTGGAACAGGAACTTCTGGCGCTCGGCAAAGGGCGGCTCGAGCAGCCGCCGGGCCAACGAGAAGGGGGAATACCCGTTCCGGAACCGGGTCTCATACACCGAAATAGCCCCCGCGCGGATCGAGGGGTCGGGGCGGCGTGCGGCGCAGCACCACCCAGAGGATCCATCCGAAATTAGGCTCGAACTCGGTCAGCAGCCGAAAAACGCACCAGATCCCGGCACTGGCCACGAAGGCAAACTTCCAGGGCAGCGCCATGAAGAGCGCGGCCGCAAAGCCGAGGGTTAGCACGCAATAGAGCACTGGCAGTCCGAGCATCATCGCTGGGCGCGTGAGGCCGGTATAGAGCGGCGTCTCCCGCATCGCTCAGACACTGCTGATCGACGCAAGGATCGTGTCGACATTGACGCCGACCACGACGATGAAACCGATGGCGGCGACGGCCCAGGCATTGCCTCGCCCGAAGGCCATCAGGGTCAGGCCGATCAGGAAGGCGATGCCGCCGATCACCGTGAAGAAGCCCTTGAGGTCAGCGAAGACGTCCTGAAGGAGGTTCTTGATTGGGTCGAGCACGCCAGCTGAGGCTGGGGATGCGGACAGACCCGCAATGATCAGGGTCAGCGCAAGCGTTTGGAATCGTTTGCTCATGATGTTTCCTCTTCAGAGCGATAGATTTGGGCGATGTAGGTGCGAGTCTCGCGATAGGGTGGCACGCCGCCATGGCGTGTCACGGCTTCAGGACCGGCGTTGTAGGCGGCGAGTGCGAGGCGCCAGGACCCGAAGCGGCGGTATTGGGCCGCGAGATAGCGAGCACCGCCCTCGATGTTCTGGACGGGATCCCAGGGATCGACGCCGAGCATGCGGGCCGTTGAGGGCATGAGCTGTGCAAGACCGATGGCGCCCTTGGGCGAGACCGCGCGCACGCGCCAGCGGGATTCCTGGTGGACCAACCTCAGGAAAAGGGCCGGGGGAATGCCATGGCGCTTTGCGGCGACGACTGCGGCAGCGCGTAGTCCTTGTGGGCCGGATGACGCGGGCTTAGCCTTGCCATAGCCGGAGAGCCGGGCATGGGGATTGGAAGAAATGTAGGTGCCTGCGTCCACGCCGTTGATTGTGACGAGGCCTGTGCGGTTGAACTGCAGGACGTCCGAGCTGGCCGGGATGCAGAACAGGTTGATCGCGGCGATGCATGCCGCGGCCGAGAGCCTCCTAATCGATCGAGAGCTTGATGCTCTTGGGCTTCTCGATGAGGCCTTCGGCCACGGGCAGGGTGATGAAGCCCTGTTCGGGGAAGTGCGCGGTCCAAAGCTCGATGGCGGAGACGGGTGTCTTGAAGACCCGTCGCTCGAACTTGGCATGGACCACCAGCACGTATTCTGTCTCTTCGTGCGTGGCGACAAAGATCCAGTGCCGGGTGCGCCCTGACGCGTAGATGAGCACGAAACGGAAGTCAGCACCTGCATCCTTCAGGTCCTTGATCCCGTTCGTCGTGAAAATTGGCGATTTCGAATACTCCACGTCGATGGCTCCGGATGGCTGCGGGGTGAGCCATCCGTATGAACGCATCATTTGCAAAATCACAGATCAGCGTCAATATATGAATCATATATATATATGAGAAAAAAATATATGATGTAGCACAAGCATTGATTTGACACGTTTCCGAAAAGGCGCATACATGCGAATTCAGCTTGCGGGCGAACTTATGGAGATAGAATCGCCATGGTCAATGCGAAAAACTTGTGCGCCGCAAAAAAACTTAAAGAAGAGTTAAGATGCCGTAAGGTAATCCTAAGCGTGTTCGCCGCTCTCATCGGAGTCGCGGCTGTGACACCGGCGCCAGTCCAGGCGGCGGAGATCGACTGCAAGGTGATCCTGTGTCTCGCAGGCGGGTTCCCGGCGGGATGCTCTGACGCCCACAGCTACATGATCCGCCGGATCACGGCGCGCCCACCGAAACCGCCTTTCGGAATCTGCCACACGGTCAGCCTCGATGGCGACCGGGAAGTCTACTCCGGTGCGACCACGCGCATGTACACGAAGGAGGCCTCCCGGCGATGCGTGCAGTTCTCGGCGCCGGACCGGGAGAACGACCTCCCGCCGCGATGCCTGGCATGGGAGGTCACCTACCACGCCAACATCGACATCACCGTTCAGGCCGATCCGGTTTATGCCAGTTCATTCACCTGGAATTCCTGGACTGTGCGTGAAACCCAGGGCGGCAATGATCGATAGTTCCCGAAACTCTGCGGCTCGACGGCTGCCCTCCACAATCCATGGTTGGGCCCACAATATGGGGAGCCGGGTTGCGTTCCAGCCACAACAATCAGTATGATCGACCGTTAACCGCCACAGGCAAAAGGATTCGACACCCTAGAAAAAGAAACCCCCCGGAAGCCGGGGCTACCGAGGGGGGGGCTTGTCTTCAACAAGTTTGGTCACTTGAGAAGATAGGTCCTCCTGACAGCGCAGGCAAGTGAAAAACGTCTTCGGGCGAACAGAAAAGTTATGTCTGCGATTGCCCTCACTTCCTCACATTGAGGAGCAGCAAAGTGACAGGCACCACAGAAACACATGCGCCGCCGGGCAGAGCCCCGAGCGGCCTGATCGCGACGTATCATCTTGAACAGGACCGCACGGCCTCGCCGGGACTTCCCGAAGGCGTCTGGCGCGACCAATTCGTCGATCTCATCATTCAGGCGTACCGGGCGGATCTGAGGCCCGCCGACCAGGCGGTGCTGCGGGACCTGCTACTCCACCCCGTCACGCCGCACCGGCTGGCGCGCGACGATCTGCAAAACGCCGATACCGGATTTGAAACCCCGGCCCCAGACCGGACGGTCACGGCCGCGCCCGGGGATGGTGCGCCTTTCGGCCCCATCTCGCGGGATTTCGAGCCCAATCTGTTGGATGCGAAACGTCCGCTCGATCTGACCGTCGCAAACAACCGGAGTGTTCCAGCCATCGATCAGATCCCCGTTCCGTCCGATCTTATTGGGACCGTCGGCGCCGTCCTCGCCTCGGGCGGGCCGGACGTGGATCCGCAGGATTTCGACATTCTTCGCCAAGCCCTGCAGCTGACCGGGTTGGATGCGGCGCTGGGGTCGACCGCATGGCAGGAGACGTCCGGCGGCCCATCCTTTGCTTTCTTTGCACCGATTGATCAGGCGTTTTTGGATCTGGCGCGCGGTTTTGGCTACGCGGGCTCCG
>JBCCZI010000124.1:0-12479 GCA_039187815.1 Pseudomonadota bacterium
ACCGGTTCAGATCCGCCTCCAGGGCACCACGACCGGTTGTGGATGCTCCGCCGACCTCGCGGCGCTCCAGCCGCTCGAGTTTCCGCTCAACCGGCGCCAAGTCGATCACGGGATCTGCTGCGCACGCGGGCGTGTGGATCAGCACGGATGCAACCGCCAAAACCGGGGCGCCGCAGCACGACCGGCCAGATCCCGGACTTAGGCGCACGAGATGGCCTCGATCTCGGCGAGGAGGGCTGGATCGACCGACAGGCCCTCCTGCATTCGCTGGGCTCGGATCTGGTGCCGGCGCGCGCCCGGCACCCGGGCGCCGGGCTCTTCCCCGATCGCGCTGGCCAGCGCGGCGATGCGGTCGAGGCCGCCGGGGCCAAAGGCTGACGGATCCATGGCAATCAGCAGCTGCCCCGTTGCAGGCGGATCGCCCTTGTCATCGAGAAACGAGCTGGCCTCAAAGGCAAAGCGCCCGCCAGTCAGCCCCGCAGCCAAGACCTCGACCATCAGGGCGAGCGCCGCGCCCTTTGGGCCTCCGACCGGCGCCATGGTGCCGGCCAAAGCGGCCATTGGATCAGTGGTGGGGCGCCCCTGGGCATCCATCGCCCAGTCATTCGGGATCGCCTCACCCCGTTGCGAGGCCGCCAAGATCCGGCCCCGGGCAACCGCGCTCATGGACAGATCGATCACCAGCGGCCCGTCGGCCCCGGCGGGCGCGCCAAAGGCAATCGGATTGGTCCCAAACAGCGCCGTCCGCCCGCCATAGGGCGCCATCGCGGCCGGTGTGTTCGCGAACAGGAGAGCGATTTGCTCGCGCTCGGCCAAGGCCTCAACGACGAGCCCCGTGACCCCGGCATGGTGCGAGCGCCGGATGCCCGCCGCCGCGATCCCCTGCGACACCGCGAGCGGCGGCAAGGCCTCGACCGCCAGCTCCAACGCTGGATAGGCAAAGCCATGCGCCGCGTCGATCGAGAGGATGCCGGGGCGTGGATGCGCCAGTACGGGCTTTGCCTCGCCGTCGATCTTGCCCGCACGCACCTGGGCCGCATAGGAGGGCAGCCGCCGCAGCCCGTGCCCCGCCTGGCCGGCCAATTCTGCCCCAACGAGCGCACGCGCCACGGCGGCCGCCTGCGACGCATCAGTGCCGACGCGCTCGAGCGTGCGCCGAACCAGCGCATCGGCCTCGGCCACGGGAAGAGGGCCCGCAGCGGCGACCGTGGCCGGCGTTCCGGTCGGGCTGCTCATGGCCATATCTGAGGGTAAGTCATGACGCACTCTCTTCGGCTTTCGCCCTTGGGCGATACGCAGACCCTTTCGGGCTATCGCATGACAGAGCTGCGAACAATCCCTTGGCGCTGGCAGGCGGAGGGGCCGGACCGTAGGCTGAGGCAATGGAGTTTGTCGGAGAGTTTGCCGAGCTGCAGCAGCGCATCGCCGTCTGCCCCGAGCTCGCGACCTGGAGGGCGGCGGTGGTCGAGCACCTCGCCCCACGCCGGGGCGAGCGGATCCTCGAGATCGGCTGTGGCGCGGGATTGCTGCTGCGCGAGATCGGACTGGCGACCGGTCCGCATGGTCTGGCGGCCGGAGTCGACATCTCGCCGGATCAGATCGCGCGCGCGGTTCGTGAGTGCGAGGAGGTCCCCGCGGTGCGCCCCGTCGTAGGCGATGCCCGTGCTCTGGCCTATCCGGACGGCGTCTTCGATGCCGCCGTGAGCATCCAAGTGCTGGAATACATCGCCGACGCGCCCACGGCTTTGGCCGAGCTTGGGCGCGCCCTAAAGCCGGGCGGGCGGCTGATCACGCTCGCCACCAATTGGACGTCGGCGTTTTGGCACGGACCGGAGCCCGAACTCACGGCGGCGCTCTCCCGCTCGTGGGAGGGGCATGCGGCACACCCAAATCTCCCCGCCCGGATCGGGCCAATGTTGCAGCGCGCCGGGTTCGCCGGCATCCGCCAAATGCCGGTACCGGTGGTGAATGCGGCTTTCGATGACCGGGGGTACGCCTTTTGGCTTGCGCGGTTGATGGCTGCCCAGGCGCTGCAGGAGGCGGTGCCGGAGGCATCGGTTCGGGCCTGGCTCGACGCGCTCGAGGCAGCAGAGCGTGATGGCGAGTTCTTCTTCTCTTTGGTGCCAATCCTGACCACGGCCCGGTCCACCTGACGGAAATCTCGTCAGCCGGTTCTGGTCGGGCCCCGGAAAGCCGCGTATGGGCTGGACCAAGCCACAGCGAGAGAGCCAATGCACCCGAACCCGATGTTTCGCCATACCCCCGAGGCCCATGCACGCGCCCTGGCCGAGGCGCGTGGCTTTGGCGTGGTGAGCTCGGCCAGCGGGGGGCAGGTGCTGTTGGCTCACATCCCCTTTTTGCTGGAGGGCGACCGGATCGAGGCGCATCTCGTGCGCTCAAACCCGATTGCCCGAGCGCTGGCCGAGGGGCCGCGTGCGGCAACCTTGGTCGTCTCGGGGCCCGATGGCTATGTCTCGCCCGACTGGTACGCAGAGCCGGATCTCGTGCCGACCTGGAACTATGTGGCCGTCCACCTGGCGGGCAGGCTGAGCCTGGCCGATCCGGACAGTCTGCTCGCCCATCTCGAACGACTGTCGGCCAAATTCGAGGCGGGGCTCGCGCCAAAGCACCCCTGGACCCACCACAAGATGACCGAGGGCGTGATGGCACGCATGATGCGCCAGATCCTGCCTGTGGAGATGGTGGTCGAGCGGGTGGAGAGCACCTTTAAGCTGAACCAGAACCGCTCCGCCTCCGCGCGCGCTGGCGCCGCAGGGCAGCTGGCCGAGGGGCACACGCCCGGCCAAGAAACCGGGGCCCTGGCCGCGCTGATGCGGGGTGTGGACGGCTGAGCGGCACCGGGGCGGCCGCATCGTCGCGCCTCCATCCTCTGCCAAGCCTTGCCGCAGCGGTCCGCCGACCCCATAACCGGGTCGAGACCCAAGACCGCAATGGAGCCCAAAATGGACGCCGCCGATTGGTGGACCGCCTCGCTTATCCTTGGCCTGCTGGCCGTCTCCGCCTTCTTCTCGGGCAGCGAGACGGCGCTGACGGCCATCAACCGCGCCACCATGCATCAGCTGAGCGAGAAGGGCTCGTCCGGCGCGCGGAGGGCCCTGGCCCTGACCGACGACAAGGAGCGGCTGATCGGCTCGATCCTGCTCGGCAACAACCTCGTCAATGTCTTGGCGACAGCGCTGGCAACGGCGCTGTTCACAGCCTTGCTGGGTGAGGCGGGGGTCGCCTATGCCACGCTGATGATGACGGTGCTGGTCACCGTCTTTGCCGAGGTGGCGCCCAAAACCTATGCCATCACGCGGCCCGAGCAGGCGGCCGTGCATGCGGCCCCGGTCATCAACGTCATCGTCAAGCTGTTCGCTCCCGCCGTGGGGGCGGTGCAGATGCTGGTGCGGGCGGCCTTCCGCCTGCTGGGGATCGAGATCGCCCCAGATGCGCATGTGCTGGCGCCCCATGAGGAGATCCGCGGCGCCATCACGCTCCACCACTCGGAAGGCGGTGTGGAGAAGGACGAGCGCGATCGGCTGCTGGCCGCGCTCGAACTCCGCGAGCGCGAGGTGGCCGCCGTGATGCGCCACCGCCGAGATCTCGCATCGATCTCGGCCGATGCGCCGGCCGAAGAGATCGTCTCCTATTGCCTGGCCTCGCCTTACACCCGCATCCCGCTCTGGCGCGGGGAACCCGAGAACATCGTCGGCGTGCTGCACGCCAAAGACCTGTTGCGCGCCGTCGACCGTCAAGTGCGCGGCGGCGAGGATGACGGGGCGGTGGACGTGGCCGAACGGATCGCCAAGCTCGACGTGATGGGTGTGGCCATGAAGCCCTGGTTCGTGCCTGACACGCGCACCCTTGACAGCCAACTTAGAGCCTTCCTGAAGCGCCACCAGCACTTTGCCCTGGTCGTCGACGAATACGGCGTGCTGCAGGGCCTGATCACGCTCGAGGACATCCTAGAGGAGATCGTCGGCGAGATTGCGGACGAGCACGATGTGGAGGTCGAAGGCCTGGTCCGAGAGCCGTCCGGCTCGGTGATCGTCCAGGGCTCGATGTCGATCCGGAACCTCAACCGCGCCTGCGACTGGTCACTGCCGGACGAAGAGGCCACCACCGTGGCGGGACTGATGATCCACGAGGCCCAGGCGATCCCAACCGAGGGCCAGGTCTTTGTTTTCCACGGCGTGCGCTTCGAGGTCATCGAGCGCGAGCGCCAGCAGATTACCCGACTGCGCGTCAAACAACTGCAACGCGCCGGCGCAGCCGAGGAGTGACCCGACCGCTCAGCTGATCTTCTTCAGCGTCTTCAAGATGGTCTCATAGTCCTTCTCGATGGTGTTAACCGTCTTGGTGCGCTTGGCCAGAATGCCCAGGCGATCGGCGGCGTCCTTGTCACGGCGCCGCACCCGCTTGGTGAGCTCGCGCACGCGGTTCTTGTCGCCTGTCCTTTCGGTTGCCAGCATCTCCTTCTCGAGATCGGCCATGGATTTCGACAGCTGACTGGCGAGATTGAGATCCTTGCCCAGATGCGCGCTGGTGCGCCGGATCTGGGTGCGCATATCGGTCGCCTTGCGCATGGCCCCGCGCAACTCGCGCATCAGACGCTCGACCTGGACCAGACGATCAATCAGCTGCTTGCGGTTCGTCCGCTCGGCATAGGTGATCTCGTCGTTCAACTTCCTGAGGTTCTTGTGCTTGTCCGCCATGCGCCCACCCATCCGCGATCGGCCCAGCTTATCCAGCCGGATCGGCCGGGCAAGCGCTAGGGCTGGATTGCCTCGGCCAGACGCCGGATGCCCTCGCCGATCCGCTCTGCATCGATCGAGGAGAAACCGAGACGGAGGTGTCGCTCCCCATGCGCGGGATCCGCAAAAAATGCTCCAGCGGGCTCAGACAAGACGCCATCCGCAAGGGCCCGCTCGGCAACGACCGAGCTCTGAAACCCTTGAGGCCCCGTCAGCCAGAAGGACGAGCCGCCAAACCCCGGCACTTGCGCCCATCCGGGCAAGCGCGCACCCAGAGCATCGGACATGGCCTGCCAGCGGGCGCGGTAAACCCGGTGGATCCGGCGCACCAGCACATCGTAGTGGCCGTTAGCCATGAACAGAGCCGCTGCACGCTGGTTGTTGCCTGGAGGATGGCGCAGCATCAGCCGGCGCAAGGTGCGCAGACGCTCGATCAGCGCGGCATCGGCCACCACAAAGCCCAAACGCAGGCCCGGCATCACCGTCTTGGAGAGCGAGCCCACATAGATGACCCGGCCCTCGCGATCGAGCGATTTCAGCGCCGGGCGCGGCTGGCCCATATAGTTCGTCTCGAACTCATAATCGTCTTCGACGACCAGCAGATCATTGTCCGCTGCGGTCTCGAGCAGCGCTCGCCGCCGCGCCAGCCCCATGGTGACCGTCGTCGGATAGTGATGCGAGGGTGTGACGAAGGCCAACGCGACCTCGGTCAGCCTCTCATCGACCAGCATGCCGTCGTCGTCGGTCGGGATGGGCACGACCTTGCCGGCCCGAAGCGACAACATCGCGCGCAGGTCCGGATAGCCCGGGTCCTCGATGGCACAGGCGCGGTCGCGGTCGACCAGCAGCGCGGCCACCAGATAGAGCGCGTTTTGCGCCCCCATGGTGACGAGGATTTGCTCCGGACGCGCCGCTATGCCCCGCCGCGGCAGGATCCGACGGGCGATTTCCTCTAGCAGGAGCGGATCGTCCTCGCCGTACTGATCGACGGTCCAGGCGTCCAACCAGCGTTTGCCCATGGCCTGGCGCATGCTGTCGCGCCATTCGGCGATCGGGAACACCGCGTGATCGACCTGGCCATAGATAAAGGAATAGGGGTAGGTGGCCCAGTCCCGGGGGCGCTGGATAAAGCGCGCCTCACGCAGATCCTTGGCCGCGCGATCGTCCCAGTTGATCTCGGGCGCGGCCGGCCGGGCGAGCGAGGGCGGCGTTGGAGCCAGGCCTTCGATGGCCGCAGGGTCGACATAGAAGCCGGAGCGCTCACGGCTGACCAGGAATCCCTCGGCCACCAGCGCCTGATAGGCCAGCGTCACCGTGTTCCGCGACACGCCCAAGCGGTGCGCCATGGCGCGCGTCGAGGGCACCGGCGCCTTCGGCTCAAGCTGGCCGCCGGCAATCGAGGCGATCAGCAGCTCGCGGATCTGCGCCTGGAGGGTGGCCGGTCTGCTCCGGTCGAGATGATAAAGCGCGTCGCGAATCTTGGCTCATCCTGGAGTGGATTTTTGGACCTATCGGACATGGTAGTCCGTGGAATCTGCCCCGCAAGATCCTTTCTCACCAATTATCGAGATTTTTTGTCTCATTTGCCAACCAGCTTGCATTGGAGGCAAAGTGAAGCCGGTCCGGTCGAGACCAGCCGAGGCCACGCGGTGGTCGCGCAAGAAAACGCTAGAGTGCGGCGCGGGAGGCCGTCTGTGGTGTGCTCTCGCATGCCGCCTCGGCCGCTGCCAGATCGCAAACACAGAGCAGATCACCATCGGAGAAGCGCATGGTCTGCACGCTTGGCCGCATCGCCTCGTCCAGCATCTCGATGGGCGAGAGGTTCAGCCCGGTTTTGCCCGAGCCGAGAATTATCGGCGCGATCATTAGATGCAGCTCATCCAAGGCACCGGCATTGATGAAGCGGGCCAGCGTCTCGGCCCCACCCTCGACCAAAATGCGCCGCAAGCCGCGCATCGCCAAGGCCTCGACGATCGCGCCAGGATCAATGTGGCCGTTGGCACAGCTGTCGAGCGCCAGACGCTCGACATTGGCCGGTCCCGTGGCACCGTGCCTCTCAATGGCCAGCACGCGGCCAGCCCCATCGCCCAGCATCGCGAGCTCAGAGGGCATGCGGCCGTTCGGATCGATCACGACCCGAGCCGGATTGCGCCCAGGCACAAGGCGCGTGGTCAGCCGAGGATTGTCGGCAATCGCGGTGCCGACACCAACGATCACGGCATCGCATTCGGCCCGCAGACGATGGAGATGGCGCAGGGCCTCGGTCCCGTTGATGTATTTCGACGCTCCCGTCGGCGTGGCGATGCGCCCGTCGAGCGATTGGCCCAGCTGGCCGATCACAGTCGTGGCTTGCGGACCGCGCGGGGCGAGGCGGATGAGCGCGTGATCGGGCGCGTAGTCGGCAGGTTGAGGGGTCAAGGCATGGGTCTCGCGTTTGGTCAGCACTTGGCTTTCTCCGTGCATGCCAGCTCAGGCGCGTTGTGCCGGAACCGGACTGCCCCCGGGTTGGTCGGGGCGCGCAGCCCCCGCGGGCGCCGTCCCGCGAGAGGCATGTCGGGCACTGTCACGCCAGGGCTGGCGCTTGAACCACGCGACGAGATAAGCCACTGCGATGAGAATGGCAAAGCCGAACAGATTGACGGCTGTGCGGGTCAGCAGATCGCGCTCGAGCACGTCCATCATCCAGCCATTGAACCGAGCAAGCGGGATCGACACCATGAATACGGCGAGGCTTTGGGTCCCGACCTTGCGGATCACGGGGACCGCGGCCAGAAACGCGTCGCGCGTCAGCCATTGGCGCCAAACCGGTGGCGTCGCCGCCCACAGCAAGACGAGTGCCGCGACGCCGAAAAGCAGCTGGTAGAGGCCGACCTGCCAGGGATCGGCGAGCAGGTGCTCCCCCTCCTCGGTCACATGGGTCAATCCCATCCAGTCGATCGACAGCAACCAGGCCTCGATCCCCGGGGCATAGGCGTTGACCTCGGCGATCAGCACATGGGGCAAAAAAGCGATGATCACGGCAACGGCAACGGCCAGACCAATGGGGCCAACCGCTCCCGGCGCGCGATATCCTTCGTTCAGCCGCACACCGCCTGGGCCCACGGCAACCCACGCGAGATAGCCGAGCGCAAGGAAATGGGTGAAGCGGCCAAGCCCCTGCCAAGTCTTCCACCAATAGGGTTGGATGAAGTCCCGCGTCGTGTCGATCCACCCATGGGGCGACCAGCCGAAGAGGGTGAGATCGCTCGGCAGATACTGCCCGCCATGGATCTTGAACCAGGCAAAGGGGACAATCGCCAGCACATAGGCTGCCGCCAGGATCACCAGCCAGCGCTTGACCGGCGGCGCGGGCAGCCAACCCATGCCAAAGGCAAAGCCGGTGAAGAAGATGAGCTGCCAGCCGAACGGATTGAAGAACCACGTGTTGTCGCCCCAGGGGAACGAGGGCAGGTTCATCCAGGTGAGCGCTGCGCCATACTCGGCAATGGCCAGTTGCCAGTCTGCCGGGTTCTCGAGCCGCCCGATCACACGGGCATATCCGGCCAGCTGCGCCATGGCCCAGACGCCGATCATCAGGGCAAAGACGAGGGCCGACCCGCCGACGCGATGTGCCAGCATGATCACCGGGATCATGCCCAGGATCACCAGGTACATCGGCAGGATGTCGAACAGCCCCGGCACATAGGTCAGGGTAAAGAGGCCGATCAGCGCCTCGCCCGTCTGCTCGAAAAGCGGCACCACATAGGGCCCGTGAATATAGGGGATCGCCCTATTGCCGAGATCGTAGTGGTCGATCGCGAACAGCATGATCGCCGTGACTAGGAAGATCCCGATATGCGCCCAATAGACCTGCCAGACGCGAAAGGCGATGCGCGCCGATCCGAGCGCGAAGCTCTTTTGCGTGAAGACTGCGCCGAACGCCAAGGCCGAGGCCATGCCCGAGCAGAAGACAAAAATCTCGGTCGCATCGGAAAACCCGAAGCGTGCCGGGATCCACAATGTCCAGGTGTTCCCGGGCGTGTGGGCCAACAGGATGATGAACATCGCTATGCCGCGGAAGAAATCTAACCGCAAGTCGCGGGGGCGTCGCGCGGCCCCTGTATGGGAAACTGGGTTGCTCATACCTGTCACGGGCCGCTTACACCAAGCTTGAACGCAATCCCAACATCATTCCGCCGCCAATGCTGCCTCACGAGCGCGTGAGATCGCCGTGAGGCGCCGGTCGGTAAAGCGGTCCATCGCGCCTCGGCGATCCGCGCGGGCGCGTAACTCGGCCTCCGCCTCGGTCCAACGGCCAGCGCGGATCCCCGCCTCGATCATCAGCCGAGAGAACACATCCCGCTGCGCATGGCTGCCGCCGATGCACTGCAAATCCCCGCGCGCACCGCGCAGCCGCTCAAAGGCCAGACCGAACGCGCCCGCGCGAAAGGCCGTGAGCCCGAGGGCCGCCGGATGCCCCGCCACCGCCGCCACCTCATGCATGTCGTGGTCACTCCGCGCCGCATCGCGGCCCAGCCGCGCAACCAACCGATCGGCCTCGGCATCGCGCCCAGCCGCCCCCAGGGCCAGGAGATAGTGCAGATCGGCAAAGACCACACAGCCCGGCTCGACCCGCCCGGCGGCCAAATCCGCCAGCTCGGCCCAGCGATCGCCCACGGGGATGCCATCTATCTCGAGCCGCGCCAGCATCGACGCGCCATTGGCGATGTCGCGGTAGTCATCGGTGTGCTCGGCGCGCACATGATCGTCATAAAGTGCCAGGACGCGGTCGAAATCGCCCTCATCGAGGTGGAACAAGGCCAGATGCCACCAGACATGCGCCCCGAAATTATTGCAATGCGACCAGCGGGCCGTCTGGTGGGTGAGCCAGTCGATCCCCACCTTGTTTTGCGCCGTCATGTCATAGACATGGGCCACCGCGTGCAAGCCCCAGGCATCATCGGGGGCGAGCTCGATGCCGGCCCGGCCCGCCGCCTCGGCCCGCTGATAGTCCCCCATCTCCTCCATGGCAAAGGCGTGACAGCCGAGCACATAGCCAGCGCAGGGATGCGCGGCATAGGCTGGCAGCACCTGTTCGATCGCGCGCAACATGCCGCGCCGATCGCCGAGGACGAAGCGGATCGCCTGATCGAGCTTGACTGCGAGAACATCGTCGGGCGTGGTCTCGAGCAAGCGCTCAAGGATCTGCGCGATCTGGCGTGGGCGCCCGCCAAGCCAGGCCGCCAGCGCCTCGACATAGACGCGCTCTCGCGGTGTCGCCCCTGCGGTGGCCAAGGCCACCTCGGCGCGCTCCAGCGCCTGACCGGCAAGCGGCACCAATTCATGGCGCCCGAGCAACAGCGTGAACAACCCCTTGGCCGCCCATCCCATGGCGAACTGCGGCGCGGCGTCGAGCACCTGGCCCAGATGGTCCGGTGTCGATCGGCAATGGCAGAGGAAGGCGCGCACCATGCGGTCCCACGCCTCGACCGAAGCGGCATCTGGCAGGCTGAGCGGCAATCCGCTGGCGTCGCGAAGCTCTGTCATGGCCAACCGGTCCCTTTTTGCATTTTGGCACTGTGGATGTAACGGATACATGCCCCCGATCGGCCGCGCGAACGACATCCGCTCACTGCTTTGTGACGGAGCGCGTGGAAGGGCTCGCGATAGGGGGAGGAGCGTCGGGTTTGGCACTGGCCAACCTCGCAGGAGGATCTGACCATGGCGGCACGCCCGTCTGACACCGCAGCCCCAACACCAAGCCGCCAGCATGGGCCGCTGGCCCTGGCTCTGTTGGGCCTGGTGGCAGTCGCAGCTCTCAGCTTCGAGGCGCGCGGCGGCTTTGATGCGGATGGCGCGCGCTATGCGGCCGGCGCACTGCTGGGCGGGCTGGCCGGCTTCGGGCTCTATCATGCGGCGTTCGGCTTCACCGGCGCGTGGCGCCGCCTGGTCCTGGAGCGGCGCGGCGGCGGCTTGCGCGCACAGCTGCTCCTCATCGCGCTCGCCTGTGCCGCGACCTATCCCCTCATCGGCTATGAGGCGATCACGGGGTGGAACATGCATCCCGTGGTGATGCCGATGGGGCTCGCCTCGGCGATCGGCGCCTTCGTGTTCGGCATCGGCATGCAGCTCGGTGGCGGCTGTGCCTCGGGCACGCTGTTCACGGCTGGAGGCGGCTCCAACCGCATGCTGGTCGTCCTCGCGGCCTTCATCGCAGGATCGGTCTTGGCCACGGCGCATTTGCGCGAGTTCTGGTTTGCGCTGGACGAGATCACAGGCATCCCGAATCTGCCAGGCACCTCGGTGATCGCGCTCGCTGGACCGCTCGGCGCCTTGGCGCTTATGGGCCTTCTGCTCGGGCTGCTCTGGCTCATATCGATCGGCCTCGAGCGCGCCCGGCACGGCGCCCTGGAGAGCCCGCGCCAGACGCTTAGCCTGATCGGCGGGCCTTGGTCACTGGCGCTCGGCGCTGTGGCTCTGGCGATTGTCAGCATCGGGTCCTTCTTGCTCTTCCAGCGGCCCTGGGGGGTGACCTCGGGCTTTGCGCTCTGGGGAGCCCAGGCGCTGGAGGCCGCGGGCGTCACCGTGCGCGATTGGGGCTATTGGTCCGGATGGCGTGCCGGGCAACTCGATCGCACCCTGCTGGCGGACCGCATCTCGGTGATGAATCTCGGCATTCTGGCGGGCGCGATGGCCGCAGCCGCCCTCGCCGGCCGGTTCCGTCCCACCGTGTCTCTCAGCAAACGCGATCTCTACACCGCGCTGATCGGCGGGCTGATGATGGGCTTTGGCGCCCGCCTGGCCTTTGGATGCAATATCGGCGCCTATCTTGGCGGCCTAGTCTCGGGATCGCTCCATGGGCTGTGGTGGCTGGTCTTCGGCTTTCTGGGCTCGCTGGTCGGGATTTGGCTGCGCGGCCGGATCGGGCTCGATCCCCCGCGATCCTAGCGCCTCATATGGAGGGTCTTATGCGCCTTGCTGCTCTGCTATGCCTACTTGTCCTGCCCGCTTGGGCGGCGGATCTCGCCGATCGCCCGGGTTGGGCCGTGCACCATACGGCGCTCTCGTACCAGGAGTTGCTCGAGCGAACCAAAGCCGCGGTCAAAGCGGAGAAGATGGGCCTCGTGACCCAAGCCGGCCCAACCGAGGTGGCCGCTCGCCGCGGTGAGATCATCCCAGGAAACCGCGTGCTCGGGGTCTTCCGGAATGATTTCGCCGTCCGGGCTGTGCGCCTCTCGACCGCGGCCATGATCGAAGCGCCGATCAGGCTCTATGTCACCGAGAACGCGGATGGCAGCGCGACCCTCGCCTACAAGACGCCCAGCTATGTCTTCGCGCCTTACGCGGGCGAAGGGGGAGAGGGCCTCGTCGAACTCGCCACCGAACTCGATGCGATATTTGCCGCCATCGCTGCCAGGGCGATCGCCGCTAAACCCTAGGGGCGATTGAGGGCTGGACAGCCCCCACCCTTTCGCCTATCCCCCCAAGGTCTCGAAACGCGAGAGACGCCCAGGTAGCTCAGTTGGTAGAGCAGCGGATTGAAAATCCGCGTGTCGGTGGTTCGAATCCGCCCCTGGGCACCACTTGTCTCAATATATTGATCATCGGGCTGGACCTCGGGAAGAGCGTCTTTCAGGCGCACGGCGTGGATGAGACGGGCAGAACGGTGCTGGTGAAGACGTTGCATCGCAAGCAGATGCTGCCGTTCTTCTCGAAGCGGCCGCCCTGCCTGATCGGGATCGA
>JBCCZI010000125.1:0-12474 GCA_039187815.1 Pseudomonadota bacterium
CCGCCGTGCGCGTGGGGCGGGGGGGGGGGGGTGGGGGCGGTGCCCCGGGCGGGGGGGACGCCGCTATGCGCTACCTTCCTCGATCTGGCGCTCCAAGAAGCCGTCGCAGGCCTCCAACTGCGCCAGGGCCACGAACTCATCGGCCTTGTGCGCCTGGGCAATCGCCCCGGGACCGCAGACCACCGTCGGGATCCCGGCCATCTGAGCAAAGAGCCCACCTTCGGTCGAATAGGCGACCTTCGAGTGTCCATTCTGTCCCGCAAGCCGCTTCACCAACGTCACCAGCGCTTGGTCCGGCGCCGTCTCGAGCCCTGGGATATGGGAGTACGGTTCGAACACGATCTCGGCCTCTGGCGCCACGCCCTGCATCTCGGCACAGAGCCGATCCGCCTCGGCCTCGACCTCCGCCAGCAAGGCAAAGGGATCGTCGGCCCCCACGGCCCGAAACTCGAACTCGATCTCCGCCCGGTCCGGCACGATGTTGAGCTGGGTGCCGCCCCAGAACCGCCCCACATGGGCCGTCGTATGCGCGACGTCATAGAGCGGATCGCGCGCACCCTCCACGGCCAGCCGCCGTCCGATCTCCGAGATCACCGTCACCAGCCGCGCCGCATATTCGGCCGCGTTCACCGCCTGGGGCGCCAGCGAGGAATGCCCCGTCCGCCCGCGCACCACCACCCGCTTCGAGAGCTTGTGCTTGTGCCCCGTAACCACACCCATCTCGGTCGGCTCGCCGACGATGCAGCCCAAGGGGCGCACGGGCCAGTCCGCCATCTCGGCCAGCATCGGGCGCACGCCGACACAGCCCACCTCCTCGTCATAGGAGAACGCCAAATGGATCGGCCGTGCGAGCGGCGCGCCGACCATCCGCGGCACCGCCGCCAGAGCACAAGCCAGAAACCCCTTCATATCCGCCGCACCCCGGCCATAGAGCCGGCCATCCTCGATGCGCGGCTCGAAGGGATCCGAGCGCCAGTCCTGCCCCTCGACCGGCACCACATCCGTGTGGCCCGAGAGCACATAGCCCGGCGCCTCGGCCGGCCCGATGCTGGCGACCAGCGAGGCCTTCTCCCCGCTCGCATCGGGCACCCGGTGCGAGGCCACGCCATGCTCGGCCAGATACCCCTCGACCCAGGCGATCAACGCCAGATTGCTGCGATGGCTGACGGTGTCGAAGGCGATCAGCCGGGCCAGGATCTCGGCCGAGGTCATCTGAGCAGCACGCATGGGGCCTCCAGCCGGGGATCCGCGCCGGAACGGGCGCCGTTTGGGTATAGGCGCCCGCGAGCGTGGACGCCAGCCGCGCCCAAAGCCGGGTCGAGCCGCGATTTTCCCCGCATCCTGGGGAAAATTGGCGTTGCTCGGCGCGCCGGGGCGGATAGTCTCACCCATAGGACGCTCAAATCGACAGGGAGAACAGTCATGTCCGGCCTCCGTTCAACGCTCCTCGCCTCTGCCGCCGCCCTGGCGATGGCCGGCGCGGTCTCGACCTCGGCCAGCGCCGAGGCGATCACCATCGGGATCGCCTCCGAGCCCACGGCGATGGACCCGCATTTCCACAATCTCGGGCCCAACAACGCCATGAGCCGGCATGTCTATGACAACTTGATCCTGCAGAACGCGCGCCAGCAGCTCCAGCCGGGCCTGGCCGTGGAATGGGGCCCGATCGACGACACGACCTGGGAATTCAAGCTGCGCGAGGGCGTGAGCTTCCACGACGGCTCGGCCTTTGATGCGGACGACGTCGTCTGTTCGTTCGAGCGGGCGCCGAATGTGCCGAACTCACCTTCGAGCTTTGCGACCTACACCAAGGGCAAGACGGTCGAGAAGGTCGACGCCTTCACGGTGCACATCAAGACGGCCGATCCCTATCCGCTGATGGCGAACGATGTCTCCACCATCCCGATCGTCTCGAGCGAGACCGGCTGCGGCGCCACCACCGAACAGTTCAACGACGGCTCGGCCGCCATCGGCACCGGTCCTTTCAAGTTCACCAGCTATTCGCCGGGCGACAGCATCGTGCTCGAGGCCAATGCCGGCTATTGGGGCGGCGCGCCGTCCTGGTCGAGCGTGACCTTCAAGCCGATCAAGGCCGGCCCCGCGCGGGTTGCCGCCCTGCTGGCGGGCGATGTGGACCTGATCTCGGGCGTGCCGACCACCGACATCACGACCCTGGCGGGCAATGACGATGTGACGCTCAGCCAAGGGCCGTCGAACCGGGTGATCTATCTGCACCTCGACCACGATCGCGCCGACAGCCCGTTCGTCAAGGCCAATGGCGGCGGCGCCATCGAGAACCCGCTCCGCGATGTGCGCGTGCGCACCGCCATCTCGAAAGCCATCAACCGCGATGCAATCGTCGAGCGCGTGATGGAAGGCGTCGCGATCAAGGCTGGACAGCTGCTGCCCGAGGGCTTTTTCGGCGTCTCGGACAAGCTTGAGCCGGTCGCCTACGACCCCGACGGCGCCAAGGCGCTGCTGGCCGAGGCAGGTGTGGGCGACGGCTTTGAGCTGACGATCCACGGGCCGAACGACCGCTATATCAACGATGCGAAGATCGCTGAGGCGATCGGCCAGATGCTGACCCGCATCGGTATCAAGACCCAGGTCGAGACCATGCCCCGCTCGGTCTACTTCAAGCGCGCGAGCCGCGGCGGGCCGAACGACACGCCCGAGTTCAGCTTCATCCTGGTCGGTTGGGGTGCGGGCTCTGGCGAGGCCTCCTCGCCGCTCAAATCGCTGATCCACACCCATGATCCGGACCAGGGCTTCGGCGCTTCGAACCGTGGCCGGTATTCCAGCCCGGAGGTGGACGCGACCATCGAGGAGGCCCTGCGCACCGTCGAGGATGCCGACCGCCAGGCGCTGTTGGCCAAGGCGACCGAGCTTGCCATCGAGGACGCGGCCATCATCCCGCTGCACTACCAGGTCAACACCTGGGGCGCGAAGAAGGGCCTGAAATACGTCGCGCGCACCGATGAGTACACGCTGGCCATCGGCGTGGTTAAGGAATAAGCGCAGGGGCGGGGGCCGTGCGCGGCCCCCTCACCGACCCGGCACAACCATGACCGTTTTCATCATCCGGCGCCTGATGCAGGCGGTCGTCGTGGTCTTCTTGATGTCGCTGATCGTCTTTTTCGGCGTCAACGTCGTGGGCGATCCGGTGGACATGCTGGTCAGCCCCGAGGCGGACCAGGCCGAGATCGAGCGCACCATCCGCGCCTTTGGCCTAGACCGGCCTATCTGGGAGCAATATCTGCGCTTTCTCGGCGGCATCGCCGAGGGCGATCTCGGGCGCTCGTTCATCTTTGGCGAGCCGGCGCTGAAGCTGATCCTGCACCATATGCCGGCGACCATCGAGCTGGCGCTGGCGGCGCTGACGCTCTCGATCGTGTTCGGCATCCCGCTCGGGCTCTATGCTGGGCTCTATCCCAAGCACCGGGCGAGCAAGGCGATCATGGCGGGCTCGATCTTCGGCTTCTCGCTGCCGACCTTTTGGGTCGGGCTGATGATGATCATGGTCTTCGCGGTCTATCTCGGCTGGCTGCCTTCGACCGGGCGAGGCGATACGGCGGTGTTTCTCGGCATCGAGTCGAGCCTCTTCACCGCCGATGGGCTCAGCCACCTCGCTATGCCGGCGACCAATCTGGCGCTGACCAATATCTCGTTGGTGATCCGTCTCACGCGCGCCGGCACGGCCGAGGTGATGCACCAGGACTATATCAAGTTCGCCCGCGCCAAAGGGTTGCCGCGGGGGCGAATCGTCTCGGTCCATCTGATGCGCAACATCCTGATCCCGGTGGTCACAGTGCTGGGGCTCGAATTCGGCAGCCTCCTTGCCTTCTCGGTGGTGACCGAGACGATCTTTGCCTGGCCCGGCATGGGCAAGCTCTTGATCGACAGCCTGCTGCAGCTCGATCGGCCCGTGGTGGTTGCCTATCTGATGATCATCGTCGCGCTGTTCGTGGTGATCAACCTTGTGGTCGACATCCTCTATTCGCTGCTGGACCCCCGCGTGCGGCTGAAGGACCAGGGCCAGTGACCGTACTGCCCCTCTATCCCGGCGCTCCTGGCGCTGGCCGGCGTGATCGATGCGATCGGTCACGGCGACCTGAACCTGTTCGTGGGTTCGGGCCACACGGGTTTGCTCAGCATCGAGGTGCATCTGTGACCGGAGCACACCCATGACCGACGCTGCTCAGCCGCGGGTCGAGACGCCCTTTGCCCGCTTTGTCTCGGAGTTTGCCGAGAGCCGGATCGCGGTCGTGGCGCTGGTCGTGTTGGTGACAATCATCGGGCTGGCGCTGCTCGCCCCCTGGATCACGCCGCAAGACCCCTATGACCTCGGCCAGGTCGATGTGCTTGACGGCAAGCTGCCGCCGGGGTCCGAGGCCTTTGCCGGCTACACCATGTGGCTCGGCTCGGATGGTTCGGGGCGCGATCTCTACTCGGCGATCCTCTACGGCCTACGAATCTCGCTGGCCGTCGGGGTCACCTCCGGACTGATCGCACTGGTGCTCGGCATGGCGATCGGGTTGGTGGCGGCCTATGCTGGCGGGCGCGTCGATGCGGCGATCATGCGGCTGGTGGATCTGCAGCTCTCCTTTCCCGCAGCGCTGGTCGCGCTGATGCTGGTGGCGGTGCTCGGGCGCGGCATCGACAAGATCGTCATCGCCCTGGTGGTGGCGCAATGGGCCTATTACGCCCGAACGGTCCGCGCCTCGGCCCTGGTCGAGAGCGCCAAGGAATATGTCGAAGCCGCCCGCTGCCTTGGCCTCAGCCACACCCGTGTGATCTTCCGCCATGTCCTGCCCAACTGCATGGCGCCGCTGATTGTGGTCGGCACGGTGCAGGTGGCCTCGGCCATCGCGCTCGAAGCCACGCTGTCGTTTCTGGGCGTGGGACTGCGCCAGACCGAGCCCTCTCTCGGCGTGCTGATCTCGAACGGTTTTGAGTACATGATGTCCGGGCGCTACTGGATCAGCTTCTTTCCCGGCATCGCGCTGCTGGTCACCATCGTCTCGATCAACCTGGTGGGAGATCAGTTGCGCGACGTGCTGAACCCGAGGCTGAAGCGATGAGCGTGCTCGAAGTCGAGGGGTTGCAGACCCATTTCGACACCCGCGCCGGGGTGGTGCGCGCCGTGGACGGCATCGATCTGCGGCTGGACCCGGGCGAGGTCCTGGGGCTGGTCGGCGAGAGCGGGTCGGGCAAATCGGTGACCGGGTTCTCTATCATTGGGTTGATCGATCCACCGGGGCAGGTCGTCGGCGGCTCGGTGCGCTTTCATGGCGAGGAGCTGGTCGGCGCCTCCGAGGAGCGGCTCCGCCAGCTTCGCGGCAACCGCATTGCCATGATCTTCCAGGACCCGATGATGACGCTGAACCCGGTCCTGCGCGTCGACACGCAGATGATCGAGGCGATCCGCGCGCATGAGCGAATCTCGGCGCGGGCGGCGCGGGCGCGGGCCCGAGAGGGGCTGGCCAAGGTCGGCATCCCCTCGCCCGATGAGCGTCTGGCCGCCTATCCCCACCAGCTCTCGGGCGGCATGCGCCAGCGCGTGGCCATCGCCATCGCCTTTCTGAACCGGCCGGATTTGATCATCGCGGACGAGCCGACCACGGCCCTGGACGTCACCATCCAGGCCCAGATCATCCACGAGGCGCAGGAGCTCTGCCGCGCCACCGGCACCGCGATGATCTGGATCACCCACGATCTCGCGGTGGTGGCCGGCCTCGCCGACCGGATCGCGGTGATGTATGCGGGGCGCTGTGTCGAGGCCGGGGCGACCGACGACGTGATCGACCGCCCGCGCCATCCCTACACGGTGGGGCTGCTCGGCTCGGTGCCGTCGGCCAATCGGCGCGGCGAGCGGCTGGCGCAGATCCCGGGTATGACCCCAGACATGGCGCGGCTGGGCGGCGCCTGCGCCTTCCGCGAGCGCTGCCCCCGCGCCGAGCCCGCCTGTGCCGAGGCCCCAGCCGTCACCGAGCCCGAGTCCGGCCGCGCCCTGCGCTGTCACCACCCGCATCCAGAGCCTGCGCCATGAGCGCCCCGATCATCGAATGCCGCGATGTCGGGCGGGTCTTTGTCAAGCGCCTGGATCTGGCGGGACGCATTGCCCAGCGCCTCGGTGCCTCGTTGGCCGAGGAGACCGTGCACGCCGTCGACGGGGTCGATCTCGAGATCCGCCCCGGCGAAGTCGTCGGCCTTGTCGGCGAGAGCGGCTGTGGCAAGTCGACCTTGGGCCGCATGATCGCCGGGATCCTGCCGCCCTCATCGGGGACCATCGCCTTCCAAGGCCGCCCGCTCGCCGAGATGTCGCCCGCCGACCGGCGCGAGGCAACGCTCGCCGTGCAGATGATCTTCCAGGATCCCTTCGCCAGCCTCAACCCGCGCATGCGGGTCGAGCAGATCGTTGGCGAGGCGCCCTTGGTCCACGGGCTGGCCACCCGCCGCGAGCTGCCGGACTATGTGGACGAGGTGCTCAGCAAAGTCGGCCTCGATCCGGCGCTCAAGCGACGCTATCCGCACCAGTTCTCGGGCGGCCAGCGCCAGCGCATCGGCATCGCCCGGGCGTTGGCCGTCAAGCCGCGCTTTCTGGTCTGTGACGAGGCAATCGCGGCGCTTGATGTCTCGATCCAGGCGCAGGTGCTGAACCTCTTCATGGATCTGCGCCAGGATCTGGACCTCACCTATCTGTTCATCAGCCACGATCTTAGCGTGGTCGAGCACATCGCCGACCGGATCGTGATCATGTATCTCGGCCGGGTTATCGAGAGCGCGCCGACCGAGGCGCTGTTCGCTGCGCCCAACCACCCCTACACCCAGGCGCTGTTGGCCGAGATCCCGCGTCTCGACCAGCGCAAGCGCGCGTTCAAGCCGGTGGAGGGCGAGATCCCCTCGCCGCTCGCGCCACCGCCGGGATGTCATTTCCACCCGCGCTGCCGTCAGGCCTCGGACCGATGCAGCAGCGCGCGCCCCATGCTAGCCGATATCGCGCCCGAGCGCCGTTCGGCTTGCCATCTGAACTCCCAAGGCTGAGGCCAGTCCAGGGCAAGCCGGACGCTTGGCGTGGGCTCAGGACGCAGTCTTGTGCGTGGCGGACGGCGCCTGGGGGCTGACGCGATAGCGCAGGGGATCGCTCCCCGCAGCCGCAACCTCGGCCAGGGCCACCACTTCGGCGTGGCGGGGCGATTTGGAGCAAATCGGGTCCGTGGCCGCCGCATCTCCCGCCAGCGCCATGGCCTGGCAGCGACAGCCGCCCTTGTCGAGCGCGCGCCGCTCGCAAGACCGGCAAGGCTCTTGCATCCAGTCCTCGCCACGATAGGCGTTGAAGGCGGCGCTCTCGTACCAGATCTCGGCCAGCGGCAGCGCCTGCACGCTGTCAAAACGCAGGCCCGGGATGCTCTGGGCGGCATGGCAGGGCAGCACCAGACCCTCGGGTGTCACGTTCAACCCGGTCGAGCCCCAGCCGCCCATGCACGCCTTGGGATAGGTCGCATGGTAGTCCGGCGGGACGAAGTCGATGACCAACCGCCCGCGCAGGCGCGCCCGCGCCTCGGCCACCGTGGTGCGCGCGGTCTCGGCCTGGGCCCGCGTCGGCATCAGCGCCGCTTTGTTGGCCGCCGCCCAGCCGTGGAACTGCACACAGGCGACCTCGATGCGCCGGGCGCCGAGGCGCTCAGCCATCCCGATGGCCTGGGGCAGCGAGGCGAGGTTCAACCGGTGCATCACTGCGTTGATGGTCAGCGGAAAGCCACGTGCGGCGATCCATTCGGCGACCTGCATCTTGCGCTGAAAGCCGCCCTTATAGCCGCCGATGCGGTCGGCCATGGCCGCCTCGGTGCCCTGGAGCGAGAGTTGGATATGATCGAGCCCCGCCTCCTCGAGGTCGCGCAGCCGCGCCTCGGTCAGCCCGATCCCGGAGGTGATCAGATTGGTGTAGAGCCCGGCCTCGGCCGCCGCCCGGGTCAGGGCCACCAAATCGCGGCGCGAGGCCGGCTCGCAGCCCGAGAGGTGCAGCTGCAGCACCCCGAGCGCTGCGGCCTCGCGGAACACCCGCGCCCAGGTTTGGGTGTCGAGCTCGGCCTGGCGGGCCGTCAGCTCGAGCGGGTTCGAGCAATAGGGGCACGACAGTGGGCAGCGATGCGTGAGCTCCGCCAGCATCGAGATGGGAGCGGGCGTGGTCACGCCGCGTCCCCCTGGGCAAGCCCCGTGCCCGGCTGCCAAGCGCCCGGCGGAACGCGCGCAGGCTCCACATAAGCGGCCCAGAGCGCGTCGAGCTGGGCCCACAGCACATCCGTCTTGAAGGTCAGCGCCGCCGCAGCGGCGTCCTGTTTCTCGGCCGTGTCCGCATGGTCGAGCACCCAAGCCAGGCCAAAGGCCACATCCCGCGGCGCCTCATCGAGCCGGCGCTGGAAATAGGCGATGCTGCGCTCGTTCGCAAAGGCGTAATGGGCGAGCAGCCCCTCGATCCGCTGCTTGTGGATCTTGGGCGCGAACAGCTCGGTCAGCGAGGAGGCCACCGCCTCGAGCAAGGTCTTTTCGCGCACAAAGCGCACATAGGCATCGACGGCAAAGCGTGTCGCCGGCAGCACGCCCTCGGCGCTCGCCACATAGTCCGGATCGAGGCCCACCGCTTCGGCCAGGCGCAGCCAGCGGGCGATGCCGCCCTCGCGCTCGTCCGAGCCGTCGTGGTCCTCGATGCGCCGTCGCCAGGCCCGCCGCAGCGCAGGGTCCTCGACACGGCTGAGGAAGGCCGCGTCCTTCATGGGGATCCGGCTTTGGTAGTAAAACCGGTTGATGACCCAGGCGCGCACCTCGTCCGGCGCGCAGTCCCCGCCATGGAGGCGCGCATGGAACGGATGGCGGTCGTGATAGCGGGTGGCCCCGATCTCGCGCAGTCTGGCCTCGAATGCCTCGCGGGTCATGCTCGGATCTCCATGCCATCCTCGGCGACGGTCCAGCCGGCGGTCAACACAGCCTGTCGCTCGGCGCTGCTGGGGTCGACCACGGGGTTCGAGTTGTTCATGTGCACATAGACCTTTTGCGCGATCCCGAGCGGGGCGAAGGCATCGAGCGAGCCGCCCTCGCCGCTCATCGGCATGTGCCCCATGCGCCGGCCCGTCTTGGTGCCAAGGCCCGCCTCGATCATCTCGTTATCATGCCAGAGCGTTCCGTCGAAGAGAACCGTGCCGGCGCCCTCCAGCCGCTCGGCCAAAGCCGGGGTCAGCGCCGCACAGCCGGGGATATAGAGCGCCCGCGACGCACCGGCCGAAAAGGCCACCCCAACGGTCTGCTCGCCCTCGAGCGCCGTGTCGACCTCCCCGCTCTCGAGATAGAGCGGGACCTTGCCCGGCACGGCAAAGAGCTCGGCCATCAACCCGGGCAGGATCTCGAAGGCAGCGCCAAGCGCCACTGTCCGCCGCGGAACCAGGCTGCGATCGAGCGCGTCGAAGATCCGGTTGTCCGCCAGCACTCCGTGGATCTCGGCGGTGGCATAGAGATCGAAGGGCGTCTTCTCGCGCAGCGTCAAAAGCCCCGCGATGTGATCAATGTCCCCATTGGTGACCAAAACCCCCTTGATGGGGGATTTTCTCAACTCTGTTGGCCAAAG
Organism: Pseudomonadota bacterium; assembly: GCA_039187815.1. Classification (GTDB taxonomy): domain Bacteria; phylum Pseudomonadota; class Alphaproteobacteria; order Rhodobacterales; family Rhodobacteraceae; genus Thermohalobaculum. The sequence goes on from JBCCZI010000125.1 coordinate 9,620, forward strand.
TGCCGGCGTGCGGGCCAGCTGCTCGCGCAAATCCGGGGAGGCGTTGGCGATGACCCAATGCTGGCCATCCGCGCTGAGCGCGATCGAGGACTGCGTGCGGGACGGGATCTCACCCCGCCGCGCCTTGTCGCAGTTCACGCACGCGCAGTTCCATTGGGGCAAGCCGCCCCCCGCCGCCGAACCGAGAATGATGATGCGCAGATCGCTCATGCCGGGCTGCCAGGGCGCAGAGAGGGCGACGGCGCCGCGATGCGGGCGGCCTTGTGCATGCTCGTCTCCTTCGCTCCACCAAGAGGGTCGGGCGCAGAATGAGACACAATCCCGAGCGGCGCAACGCGGTCGGCGCGCTGTTCCTCTGCTGACCACGATGTCGTCATCGCCCGCCCGGCATGGCCAAATCCGCTGTACCCGCCAAAAAAGAGGCGGTATGGTTCCTGCACCAAATGACAGATGGAGGGCTACGCCATGGCTTGGAGCGCACCGGAGATTGTTGAGCTGTCCTGCGGGATGGAGATCAACATGTACTTCCCCGCTGACGAGAGCGAGGACGATCTGTTCTGATCATCCCCTTGGGATGACGCGGCTTTTTGGGCGTGGGCTGCAAAGCTCGCGCCCAAATCATGTCTGGGTGCCGGATCGGCGCCGATCCTCCCCTCCCGGACACGACGGTGACAAATCCGTGTCGAAAGGCTCGACGATCCGGGCTGCAGCGGGCAAGCTGGATGCCAGGAACAACGGGACGCGACAGATCCCGACGTCTTGGGAGGAACTCAATTGCGGTTAATCTGCGTGGTGGGACCGTCGCAGAGCGGGAAATCGACTCTGGTCGACGCTCTGGCCGGTCAAGGAACCCGGGCCGGCGAAAGCGCGCTCGGGAGCCATATGCGCCTGGTGCGCTGTGACTGGTCCGGCGAGCCCTGGGGGCTGATCGATTGTGCCGGAGCGATCGAGGCGGCGCCGATGATCCGGACAGCGCTGATCGCGGCGGATGCGATGATCGTCTGCGTCGGGCCGGACCCCGACCAAGCGGTGCTGGCCGCACCTTGGTTGCGGGCGGCCGAAGCCTCGGGCACGCCGACGCTGCTGTTTGTGAACCGGATGGACGATGCGCGCCGACCGATCCGAGAGCTGGCGGCGGCGCTGCAGGAGTATTCCAGCGCGGCCATCGTGATGCGCCAAATCCCGATCCGCGGCGAGGACGGCGTGGTCGGCGCGGTGGATCTGGTCTCGGAGCGCGCCTGGCAGTACCGCGAGAAAGCGCCCTCGGCCCTGATCGAGATCCCATCGGGCACGCTCGACCGCGAACGCGAGGCCCGCCAGCAGATGCTCGAGGGGCTCTCGGAGCACGACGACTGGCTGCTCGAGGAGCTGATCGAGGACCGTGAGCCCGCCTCGGGCGCGCTCTACAACCTCTGCACCCGCATGCTGGAGCAGCGCGAGATGATCCCCACCCTGTTGGGCTCGGCCTCCCATGGCAACGGGATCTTGCGGCTGAGCAAGGCGTTGCGCCACGAGGTACCGGGGCCCGAGCGGCTGCGCGCGCGGCTTGAGGCGGCCCTCGGCGCGAACCAGCTCAAGGCAGTGGCCCTCGGGGCCGAGCACCGGCGCCATCTCGGCAAGGTGGTGTTCCTGCGCGCCCTCGATTGCGAGCTGGCCGCCCATGACGCCCTCGGCGGGCACGCCCTAGGCAGCTTGGTCGACCTCGCCGGCGCGCCGCCCGAGCGGATCGCCCCAGGCACCATCGCGGCGGTGGCAAAGTCGGATCACCTCGAGATCGGCCATGCGCTCAGCCCCGAGACGCAACCGGGGCCACCGGACTGGGCGGTCGCGCACACGCCGATGCTGGCGCGCATCCTGACACCGCGCCATGAGAAGGACGAGGCCAAGCTTTCGGCCACACTCGCGACGCTGATGGCGCTCGAGCCCGGGCTGGTGGCGGACAAGGACCCCCGCTCGGGCCGCGCGCTGGTGCGCGTCCAGGGCGTGGTGCATCTGCGCTCGCTGATCGAGCGGCTGAGCACGCTGTTCGGCATCGATGTCGACGAGGCCCCCGTGACCGCTGACTACCGCGAGACGATCACGGGCCGGATCGAGACCCACTACCGCCACCGCAAGCAGACCGGCGGGGCCGGGCAGTTCGCCGATGTGCATGTGACGGTCGAGCCGCGGGCGCGCGGGGACGGCTTCCATTTCGACGAAGCGGTGAAGGGCGGGGCGGTTCCGCGCAACTACATCCCTTCCGTCGAGGACGGCGCGCGCGATGCGACCAACGAGGGCCCGCTCGGCCTGCCGGTCATCGATGTGGGCGTCACGCTGACGGACGGGCGGCACCATGCGGTCGACAGCTCGGATTTCGCCTTCCGCACCGCCGGTAAGTTCGCAGTGCGCCAGGCGCTGGCCGAGGCGGGGCCGGTCCTGCTGCAACCCATCCACCGGGTGGTGTTCCATGTGCCCTCGGTCTTCTCGGGCGCGCTGGTGCCTATGGTGAGCGGCCTGCGCGGCCAGGTCCTGGGCTTCGAGCGCGATCCCGAGCGGCGCGGCTGGGACAGCTTCGAGGCGCTCTTGCCTGGCAGCGCCTTTGCCGATCTGGCCCGCACCTTGCGCGCGGCGACCCAAGGGGTCGGGCATTTCGACGCCAAGTTCGACCATTTCGAGGAGGTCTACGGCCGCGAGGCCGACCGGGTGCTCGAAGAGATGCGCGCCGAGGCGTGAGCGCTAAAGCACTTGGGGATGGGGGGGATTGTTGAGGGCGTTTTCTTTTGGGGCTTGTCGTGATGCATCGGGTTGGCTGGTGAGGAGGCCAGCCTTCTGGACCAGACCTCTCTCTCGACCTCAGGCAGCGCGTCATCGACGCA
>JBCCZI010000126.1:0-12046 GCA_039187815.1 Pseudomonadota bacterium
ACCTGGTCGAGCGATGCATCAACAAGCTCAAAAACGCCCGGCGCATCGCCACCCGCTGCGGCGAAACCGCCACACGCTTCCTCGGCTTCATCGCGATCGCCGCCGCCCGCCTGTGGGTCCACCTTTGTCAAAGTGACCTAAGCTTGGTCCAGGTCACCGAGAAGGGCTTGGGCGAGCGCGGTCGCCGCCCCGTTAGGCGCTATGCCAGCCTGCCCTGCAAAACCCAATTCGATGGCACTCAGCAGATGCTGAGCGTAACGGTCCCGCATCCGAGGGTCGGAGATCGGCATGATATCGATATGCCCCAGCCGAGCCTCGAAAGCGTGGCATCGGTCAATCTCATACCGCGCCACCAACACCGCTCCGGGAAGCTCCCCGCCAAGCGCATCGAGACTGTCCGCCACGACCCGCTCAAGATGAGCCATATCCGGCAAAGCGCCGCTTTCGTCTTCGGCGCAATCGATCACGTAGAGCGCCTCTGGCGCGCGCTCAGAGACGGCCGACGCGATCCGGCGGCGCAGCCGTTCGGGCGCTGGCAGAGACCCGCCGGCCGCGCGGCTGCGAACAAAGAGCACCAGATAACAGCCTGCCATGGCGATGGCCGCTGCGGACTCAATCTCCTGCACAGCTGCGCTGACTGAGGGCTTCAGTCGTTCGAAGATTTGCGGATCAACATCGAGGTTGAGATACAATGCCTCGGCCATAGTGTGTCCTGCCTTGGTTGTTGGGCTATGGCCATCTGGGCCACCAGTTGGACGGGCAAAGCCCGGTCAGCCGAGCCGATCGAGAGCCAGCGCTAGGAACGAGGCCCCATTTCAACGTCGCCATCATCGTTGCTCAATGCATCATGGAACTCTTCCGAACTCTCCGTATCGCTGTGATTGCTCTTGACCTCATCGGGGTCATCTGGATCAGAGGCGATATCGAGCGTAACGACCTCGTCTTCCTCCTCGGACTCCGCCGGAACGGGAACAGGAGCAGGGGCGGCGCCATCGGCAACGCGGGCCTGCCTCAACAGCCAGGTGAGCGCGCCATCGGACAGGCTGACGCGGTTGTCGCGCACAACCAGAGGATTGCGCACGGCGGCATCGCCCAGGCTGGCGTCCTGCATGATCTGTTCGAGCAGATCCAGGCTCACCGCCTTGCTTGCGGCATAGGGGGCGAAAGTCTCCTTGGTCATCGCCGGGAGATCTTTGCGCAGCTGGCCGGTGCCCGCTGCGATCGGACCGCCAATGACCGGAACGGCTGCGGTCACTATTTTGCGGAAGTTCGACGTTGGACCGCGCGGATCACCGCCCGGTACTCCGAGTCTCGCGTTTGCGGCCACCTTTCCGCGGGCGGCCAGCACATCGCCGGTCTTCTCAGAGAGCGTCTTGGTGCTTTTGGCCAGTCTGTCGACGGCGTCGTTCCCCTGGCCAGAGACGTCTTGCAGGCGCCGGGCCATCTTGGCCAGCTTGCCCGCCGTCTCGGTGAGATCGGCGCTGTCCTCGTTGCGCGGGGCGTTGGGGGCAATACCCCTTTGAGGGTCAAACTCCCTCTGGTGGGCCTCCCAGGCGTCCGTCACCACCTCAAACGCCGCCGCCGTGTCGGTGCCTTCGGGAAGGAGCTCCGCAAGGCGATCCATAGCCTGGCGAACAGCACCTCGGTCCCGGCTCAAGCTCAACTCGCCGATGTTCAGATCCTGCTGATCCTTGGCGACCTGGCCGACGGTGGTGCGTTGGTTCGCGTTCCATTTGGGGATCAGATCGCTCCCCAGCAGGAAGTTATGACCGCCATCCAAGAGAGCCTGGACGACGGCTCGACCGACCGCGTTCAGCTCCCTGGCACCATTGGTCAAGGCTGGAACCGTCTTTGCCCAAGCTTCTATTGCCGGGCGCGCCCTATTGCGCACCAGCGCCGACCCGGCGAGGGTTGAGCCAAGCGCCGCAGTCTTTGTCGCGGTTACCGCCGGGTCTTTGCTGGTGGCAATGCTGATCAAGGGCAAGGCCCCTTTGACAAAATTCGCCGTCCGTTTCAACGCGCTGGGATCACCTTCCGTTCTCGCCGGGCGGCCGGCATAGTCTTGGCTTTTCGGTATCGCCTCGTTGTCCTTGTGGACATAGCTCAGCGATCGCGTCTCTGCCCCGGTTTGCTCATCGGGCCCGACCCTCAGCGCAAGGGTGTGCATCTTGCCTCGCTCGGTGTCGACGAGCTCCAGGCGCGCATGCTCTTGGGTGCCTGCGACGGTCTTGGGCTCTTTGTGGACGACCAGGTTGCCGACCTGATCTCCTGCCGCGTTGCGAAGCGGGCTGGATAGGCTGAAACCTGCATCGGCCTGTGCCGCACTAAGGTTGCGAACCGCGTTTTGATTTGCAGCTTGCCCGACAAGATAGGGCGTCGCGGCAAACACCACGCCGACCGCGGCCGTGACCCAGCCCTTGTGTTGGTCTGGCACCAGCGCATCGGTGGCGATCAAGGCCCCTGCCTTGCCCAAATCGCTGATCGTGTTTCCAAAGGTCAGAAGCGTGTTGAACGATTTCACGATGTCGCCCGTGATGTTCTCGTCCAATTGCGCGCCGCCCGGGGGCTGGACAAACTTGGTGGCGCCGCGTTCGAGCAAGTGGCTGACGGCAGCGGTGTCTGCACCGGCCGCATCATGGGCGGTTCCTGACATCCATCCAACAAGGCCGGCTGCAACGGCCGTTGCGCCCGGCGATGCGCCTGCGGCGGACATTGCAACGGCAAGCTCGCGCCCGGCCAGGCCAAACACGCCAAAGGCGCGCGCATAGGAATGCGCCCCTTTCTTGTCCGCCAGCGCTGCTACACCCGCAAACATATCGCGGGACAGGTCCGAGAGCTGTGCCTGAGCATCGGGTAGCTTCTGCTTGGGCGGCAGGTTGCGGTGCGCTTCGGCCTTGGCGCCCAGGAACCGGTGCGCATCCTCAAGGCGCGCGCCATATCCGCCCGCCGTCGAGAAGGCCTGCGGCGGCGTAAAATCGCGGGCGTCAAGACTCGCCGAGTGAGTCCTGGCCTTTGTGATGAACGCCGCCGCCGCCGATGGCGCTTGCGTGGTGACCGGAAACGGGTTGCCAAAAGGCATAGCGGGCTCCCTTTTGCACATGGCCCTTTACGAGCTCTGCGTGCCATTGCGCCGGGATCGCCGCCAATGATGAATTAGGTTTTGCTTATGGCGGTGCGCCGAACACCGTCAGAAGCGGATCACGCTGCTCCGTGCCGCTTGCGAGAATGCCACGACCTCCGCTTCATCCATCAGCAGTCTTACAATCGTGTCGGCCTCCTGCGGCGACAGGTCCGAGGACTGGATGAAGCCGGCGACCTCCTCGAGCTCCAGGATCAGATCTGCGCCTCTGCCGACCCTGCGCTCCACCTCGACCGCAGCGTCAAAGGAAAAGCGAAAGACATCATCGATCAAGGCCATCTGCCTTGGCATGGGGATGGCCGTATCGTCGACGACGCGTGAATTTGGATCGGGATTTGACATAGCGCGGACCCTGCAAGGTGCCGACCATAAATGGTCATTTGAAATGCTTATGGCCCCGCACCAAGGCCCTGAGCTTTCGTTGAGATAAGCCGAGACTATGCCAGGTTTGAGAAAATGTCTTACGAGCGCTCCGCCCCACCGTGTTACCCGGCAAGAAGATCTGATGTGATCGGACAGGGTGGCGTCTGCCATGAGTATACCGACAAATCGCGCCGATGGTGCGCAAAGCAAGGTGGCGGTCGACCGTACCTTGGGCACTGGGACAGGCGCCGCCGGATCCTCTGGCGAGTTCGATGCGCACAAACACACGATGCGCTCGTTCGAGAAGGCCGCCCAGGACAAGGCCTATGATCAGGACGATGTCGCCCGAATTTTCCAAGAGGCCACGGATGGCGACGGTGAGGAGGCTGAGGCGCTCGCAAAGAACGGACTGTTCCGCGGCGCAAAAGGTGCCGGAGGCCAGAACCAGCGCGCCGAGCAAGCGCAGCAGCCCAAGGCCCGCGCACCACAGCAGATCGATGCTCCACAGGAGGATCACAAAGAGGACGGGGGCGCCAGAACCGCCGACAACGCTCGCGTCGATGGCCGAACGGGCACCGCGGCCGCCGCAGAGCGCGTCAGCGAAACCCAGTCGCTGGCATCGCCCTCTCTGAACGAGCGGCAGGGGCACCTGGTCGCCAGACTGGTGACGCAGCCCGCGGACTATCGCGGGCTGTCGGCCGCGTTCACAGAGGCCGCTATTGAGCCGGCAGACAGTGTCCAAGGCATCGTCGGCAAGGGCCTTTGGGTGCGCACGCCGAACACCACGGAAGGATCCATGGCGGATCAGGTTAGCAACGCCAGAAAGACAAAGAGGGAGGAGGAGCTCGATGGCTGATGTAACTCTAATGCTGGCAAACTGTATCGCCTCGGCCCGCACGCGCATCGGTCTGATGGCCGTGCTGTGCGCGACGTTCGCTCTGGCCGGCCTTGTGGGACCTGTACAGGCCCAGACCACCATGACCGTCGAGATCGGCAAGAGCACTGTCCTGCCGCTGAGAGTGCCGATCGATGCCGTTTTCATTGCCGACGATACCGTTGCCGATATCAGCGTCTCGCCCGGCGACACGGTCTTTCTCTATGGAAAATCAGTGGGCGAGACCAATGTCATCGTCTCGTCGATGGATGGGCAGAGCATCAACTTCAACGTTGTGGTGACCCACAATTTGTCCGAGCTGCGGCGCAGCCTTGCGCAGCGGTTCCCCGGCGAAGGGGTCCGGCTCGAATCGGCGCGGGGAACGCTGTCAGTGGCGGGCGTCATCTCGAGCGAGGCTGTACGAGGCGCGATCCTCCAGACGCTGAAGGGCGGTTTGATCACCGGCGAGGTCGTCGACCGGATGGTGGTCTCGGAGAACAATCTGATCCGGCTCCAGGTGCGCGTGCTCGAGGTCAATCGAAGCCGCGCGCAGGATTTTGGGATCGACTGGGATCTGGCGATCGCCGGCAACGGGTTCTTTCTGTCCTCGTTCAACCAGGGGCTTTTGCAGTTTGGCTTTGACGAGGATATCGTTGATACGGCGACCTTCAGCGCCACGATCAATCTGTTGGTCGACAACAACATCGCGACGATCATCCAAGACACCACCCTGACGGCCGTGAACGGCGAGGAGGCGGGTTTCCAGGTCGGCACAGAGTTTCCGATCCCTCGGTTCAGTGCTGGGTCCGATACCTTCGAGGACGCCAATTTCAGCGTTGAGTACCAGTTCGTCGGCACGAATCTGCAGTTCACCCCGACGTTCGGGTCGGGCAACCGGTTGCGGCTGGAGATCGACAGCACCCTCTCTGAGTTGCTGCCGACCGTGACGCGGATCAACGGCAACGACTTTCCCAACACCACGTCGCGGAGCTTTGCGACCACGGTCGAGCTTGAGGATGGGCAACCCTTTGCCATTGCGGGCCTGTCGCGGGACGTGGCGATCTCGGAGCTGCGCGATTCGACCGGCACCGTTCTCTCGGATGCTGTGAACACCGTCTTCGGCGCCGACCGGGTCACGGGCACCGAACAGGACTTGGTGGTGATTGTCACGCCCATTCTGTCGAGCCCGGCAGCGGACACCTCGAAAGAGCATCTGCTGAGGCCAAAAGGCAATCTGCATTTCATCCTCGCCAGCCGGAAGTCGCGTTCGAGATCCGCCGCTGCGGACATCGCCGACGCGTCGGTGCTGGCCGGTTTTCAGTATTGATCGGGAGCTGTCCCATGGCGTGCAAAGCCGGAGCCGTCCTACGCCTAGCACTGCTCCTCATCCTGACGACCATGGCGCCGGGATGGGCGCAGGACGAGGTGCGGCGCGATCTTCAGACACCCGAATATCTCCAGCTCCCGGACCGGTTCGCGCGCTATCCCTTCTCCGCCCGAAACCTGCCGATCGAGCAGGCTCTGAAACTGTTCAGCAAGAACCTGCGAATCGGACTGAAGATCGCAGACGGGGTGGAGGGCGAGATCGCCAAGCCCTTGCCGGTCAACCTCTCCCGCATCGAGCATTTGGAGATGCTCGCGCTCGAGTTCGACTTCGTCTGGTACTTCGACGGGACGATCCTGAACGTCTCTCCCGTCGGCGATACCGAAACAAAGGTCATGCCGCTCGTGAAGCATGACGGCTCGGTCGTGATCGAAAGCCTGCGCGAGCTGGACATCTACCAACCAAAATTCGTCCATCGCTATGGGCAACGCAGCCGAACACTCCGGGTCACCGGCCCCACCCGATATGTTGAGGTGGTCGCAGAGGCCGTCGAAGCGATCGACAAAGCCGACAGGACCGAGATCACGCCCATGCGCGGCGGTGTCGTCACGCCGCTGCTTGACGACGTTGAACCCGAGTGAGATCACGGACATGCCGGGGACGAAAAGCGTCATGATGGCTCTGACACGTCAAAAGGACGTGTTCCTGCTGATCGTCATCGTCGTCGTGCTGCTGATGATGATCTTGCCGCTGCCGACCTTCCTGATGGATGTCATGATCACGCTGAACATCAGCGCCTCGATCCTGATCATGCTGATGGCGCTGCAACTGAAGAACCCTGTGGAGTTCTCGACCTTCCCCTCGCTGCTGCTGGTGACCACGCTGTTCCGGCTGGCGATCTCGATCTCGACCACGCGTTTGATCCTGCTGGAGGGCGACGCGGGACGGATCGTCGAGACCTTTGGCGAGGTGGTCATCAGTGGCAATCTGATCGTCGGCCTCGTGATCTTCATGATCATCACGGTGGTGCAGTTCCTCGTGATCACCAAAGGCGCCGACCGCGTCGCCGAGGTCGGCGCACGCTTCACGCTCGACGGCCTGCCCGGCAAGCAGATGAGCGTCGATGCCGATGTCCGCGCGGGCCTGATCGATCAGAACGAGGCCAAGGATCAGCGCGAGGTGCTGGAGCAGGAGACCAAGCTCTTTGGCGCCATGGACGGCGCCATGAAGTTCGTCAAGGGCGACGCAATTGCGGGTCTGGTGATCACCGTGATCAATCTGCTGGGCGGCATCGGCATCGGGATGGCCCAGCTCGGCTACAGCTTTGACGAAGCGCTTGGCCTCTATGCGCTCTTGACCATCGGCGACGGTCTGGTGGCACAGATCCCGGCGCTGCTGATCTCGGTCTCGGCCGGTACCATCGTGACCCGCGTCACCAATCCCCGCGGTTTGGATCTTGGCACCGAGATCGGAGAGCAGATCTCGGCCAACCACCGCACCATGATGCTGGGCGGCATGGTCATCGCTGCTTTCGGCTTTATCCCTGGGTTTCCGACCGCGATCTTCTTGGTGGTCGGCATCGGCATGTCGGGAGCGGTGTACTTTCTTCAGCGCAAGAAATCGTCCGAGGAGAATACCGCGGCCGCGGACTGGGAGGGTGTGATCCGCGAGCACGAAGCCCATTGCAAGGATACACAGACGCGCTTCAAAACCCCCGACACGCTACGCGTTGTCTTACCGCGTTCGATGGCCGAGAGAAGCCCGATGCATTTCCAACTCTGCTACATGCGGTTGATGACGGGCATGGAGAAAGGGGCCGGTGTCCCCATGGGCGTTTGGCGTTTCGAAATTGATATGAGTGTCCCGGACACGGTTGAGATCGCCATTGGCGAGGATGTCGTAGCGACAACGCATGTCGAAACCGACACGCTCTTCGTCAAAGCGAACCTCTCCTATCTGGAGGCGCTTGAGATCCCCTGTCTTCACCATTGCGGCCTGGCCGAAGGCGCCGTCGTCGCAGCCGAACACGGCGAAAGGCTTGATGCGGAAGGCATTGAATACTGTGGGCCGATCGAAATGATCTTAGAGGAGATCAAACTCGCGATCCTCACCAATTTGGACAAGTTCCTAGGTTTTGAGGCCACCTCGAAGCTCTTGACCATCGAGGCGCACAAGAATGCGGCTCTGGTGGCGGATCTGAAGGAAAAGCTCTCGGTCGATCAGATCAGCGCCGTCTTGAAGCTGCTGGCCGACGAACGCGTCCCCATCACCAGCCGGACGCGGATTCTCGAGTCGATCCTTGAATGGGCCCCCAAGCGCCCCGATCCATTCAGCGTACTGCAACAGGTTCGCATCACAATCGGCGACTTCATCACCAAGCGCTTCGCTCCTGATGGGTTCCTGCCTGCGATGATCGTCGCGCCAAGCCTCGAGAGCATTGTGCGGGAGGGGTTTCGCAAGGCCAATGACGAGCAGTATCTGGTGATCGACAGCGGCATCGCGCGCCATATCGTGCGCCAGGTGCGCAAAATGGTGCCCGAGACCCACAAGCGGGGGAGTTCGCCCGTGCTGCTCACCCAGCAGGACATTCGCCGGGCGATGCACAATGTGCTCCGCCAGCACGGCGTCTACGTCCCCGTCTTGGCCTATCAGGAGATCCAGCCCGACACGCTGATCTATCCGGTAGGGTTCGTTAGCTCCGAGGCTGAGGACAGCATGGCTGCCTGATCCGCTCGCCACGATTGTCAGACTGGACTGTGGGCGGTATCTGGCCGAAGGCGCCGGCGACACGGCGCGCAGAGCAGGGTGGGCTGCACGGCATGCGCGAGGTCACAACCCAGCGGAGATGCATGGTGGCGCAAGGCGGTGTTTGGCTTTGGCCGGGCCTCGCCGTGCTGCTCTGGCTTCTGGCGGGGCCAGCGGCCGCGGATCCAGCCTTTGGCTTTTGGTTGACCGAGAACCGCCGCGCGATTGTGGAGATCGGACCGTGTCACGCCAATGGCGGCGAGGTCTGTGGACACATCGTCTGGAGCGTCGCACCGCACCACCCGGATGGGCGGCTGAAGACCGACGCACAAAACCCGGACCCCGCCCTTCGCGATCGGCCGATCTGCGGTCTTCCGCTGATCTTGGGGCTGCAGGCCGCAGAGCCAGGCGGCTGGGATGGGGGCACGATCTACAATGCGCGGGACGGCAGCGACTATGCGGTGCGGATTGCGGCCGAGGGCGACCGGCTGGAGGTGCGCGGCTATCTGGGTCTGTCGCTCTTTGGCAGCACACAAGCCTGGACGCGCGAGCCCGGCCCGAGGGAAGGCTGCCCCTCAGGCCAGCGCTGATCAGGGCACGTAGATTGCCCTGAAATCGTTCACATTGGTCAACGTCGGACCGGTGATCACCTGATCTCCCAACGCCTCGAAGAAACCATGCGCGTTGTTGTCGGCCAGTTCGCCCAGCGGATCGAGGCCGAGGCCACGCGCACGGGCCAGCGTATCGGGGCCGGCAACGGCGCCGGCGACCTCTTCGGCCCCATCGACCCCGTCCGTGTCACCGGCAAGCGCCCAGACCGGCGCGCCGTCGAGCTGGATCACCGCGGCGAGCAGCAGCTCGACATTGCGGCCACCGCGACCCTGGCCGCGCAGGGTGACCGTGGTCTCGCCGCCCGACAGCAGCACGCAGGGACGCGCGACAGGCTGTCGGTGGCGGAGCACCTGCAGCCCCATGCCGGCCAGCACGCGGCCGACCTCCCGGGCCTCGCCCTCGAGGCTGTCGCCCAGGATTAAGGGGGCTATGCCGGCCGCCCGGGCCGCCTCGGCCGCAGCCTCGAGCGAGACCTGGGGCGCCGCGATGATCCGGTTCTCGACCCGCGCGAGCCTCGGATCCTCGGGCGAAGGACAGCCCTCGGCCGCCGCCAGATGGGCCGCGACACTGGCCGGCGGCTCGATGCCAAAGCGCGTGAGGATGGCCGAGGCCTCAGCCGCGGTGCTGCGCTCGCCAACGGTTGGCCCGCTGGCGATCACGCCCGGATCGTCGCCCGGCACATCCGAAATCATGAGCGCCAGCACCTGTGCCGGATGCGCGGCGGCGGCCAGGCGCCCGCCCTTTACCCGGCTGAGATGCTTGCGCACCGTGTTCATCGCCCCAATATCCGCGCCCGATGCCAGGAGCGCCCGGTTCACCGCCTGCTTCTCGGCCAGCGTGATGGCTCCCGCCGGCAAGCTCAGGATCGCCGAGCCGCCACCGGATATGAGCGCGATCACCAGATCCGCGGCGGTCAGGTCCGAGACTGCGGCCAACACCCGCTCGGCGCCCGCCCGCCCGGCTTCGTCGGGTACGGGGTGGGCCGCCTCGATGATCTCGATCTGACGGCAGGGCCGTGCATGCCCATAGCGCGTCAGCACCACGCCCGAGAGCGGGCCGCGCGCTGGCCCCCAAGCGGCCTCGAGCGCCTCGGCCATCCGTGCCGACGCTTTGCCGGCCCCCACCACCACCGTGCGTCCTTGCGGCGGCTCGGGCAAATGAGCGTTCAGCACGCGCACCGGATCCGCGGCGGCGACGGCAATATCGAAGAGATGGCGGAGAAAGGCGGCAGGCTCGGTCATGCTCCTCCTTTGCCATCGCCGCGATCAGGTGTCCACGGCCCTTCGCGGCGAAACCACTGATCGGGCTGTCGGGCATAGCTGATCCAGCCAGGCGGGGTCAGAGGAACCCGGTCGCCGTCCATGGTGAGAAGCTCACGATGAGCAGCGTCGCGAACATGCCCAGGATGAACCATTTGCATTAGCCGATCACGTCTTCGATCTTCAGCCCCGTCGCCGAACAGACCGTCAGGAGCACAGAGGCGACGGGCGGTGTCTGTTGCCCGATCCCAAGATTGAGGCAAACGATCACGCCGAATGCCGCCGCTTCGATGGTCGTGACAAAACCGCCAATAAACCCTCCGACCACCAGAACGGGGATCAGGAGCGGTATCAGCGCGGCCTTGAACGCGCTCCCGAGACGGGGGATTCGAAGGAGGCATCCACCGGATGTCCCTCTCGCCGCGCGAAGATGTAGCTCCTGATCATAAAGGCGCCGCCGAGCAGCAGCCCCGGCACGATGCCCGCGATGAAAAGATCCTTGATCGAGGTGTTCGTCGTCACGCCTTAGAGCACCATCGGGATGGAGGGCGGGATGATGATCCTCAGCGTGGCGCTGGTCGCCGTCACGGCAGCGGCGAAGGTCTTGGGATAGCCCTGCTTTGCCATCGACGGCACGAAGATTTTGCTCATAACCGCTGCGTCCGCCACGACCGAGCCCGACATCTCCGCCATGGACATCGAGGTCACGACGCTGACATGCGCAAGGCCACCGCGCAACCAGCCGACCAGCGCGCAGGCCAGCGCGATGATCCGGTCGGAGATCGACGTCGCCCGCATCAACTCGCCCATGAAGATAAAGAGCGGAAACGCCAGCAGCACGACCTTGTTGACGCTCGAGAACATCTGGATCGGCGCCATGATGAGGTCGATGCCCGAGACCGCCATCGACATGTTAGCCGCGATCAAGAGGGCAAAGCCGATCGGCATGCCCATGGCGATCATGGCGAGCAGAAGAACGATGACGAGCCAGGCCATGGTCAGGCGTCCCGGGGGATGGATCGGCCGCCAGACGCTTGCGCAGACGCAAGCCGGCGGCGGTGAGCAGCTGGACGGCGGCCAGCGGCATGATCAGCATAAACCAGCCCTCGGCGATCTCGGCCGTCTCGATCTCGGTCGCGCCAGAGACGCAGATCATGCGGGCCGATTGCCAGAACAGCATCAGCAGAAAACCGCCGATGAGGGCTGCGTTGACGATGGCCAAGGCGCGTCGCGCGCGCGCCGGCAGCGCCTCGGCAAGCAGATCGAAGTCGATGTGCCCCTCGCGCCGCATCGCCAAATAGGCGCCCAGAAAGGCGATCCAGACGAGCGGGAAGCCGGGCACTTCATCTGCCGTCACGACGACTGAGCCAAGCAGATCGCGGACCCAGAAATAGGCGGGCCGCAAGCCCGCCCAGTCCTTCGTGAGGTCGCGTATCATCCCGAGAACGAGATAGCGGTTGAGCACGTTCAACAGGATGAAGAGGCAGGAGGTGGCGAAGACTGCCACCGCCACCGCCTAGACCACACGATAGAGGATCCGGATTGCGCGCATCACTGCACGCTGCGGATGATCGTCAGATACTCGTCGCGTCCCCCGCCGCGGGGTTTGGGGAGACATTGGAGATGGCTTGTTGAGAGCCGAGGGGGTGTTGAATGGCGGACGCGGAGCGCCCGGAGCGCCGGTTCGGGAGCGGTGCATGACGGCTCGGCGCAAGCAGGACGCCGTCCTG
>JBCCZI010000127.1:0-11920 GCA_039187815.1 Pseudomonadota bacterium
CGAGATGGCCTGACACCGAGAACGACCCCGAAGACCATCACCGCCAGCATTCCGCCGCGCCCCAATCACCGGGGAACCGACGTCTGACGTTCAAAGCCACGGCGCAAACCGAGTTGATAGAGGTCCTCAGCTTTCGCGAGCAGAAAATTTTAGAAACCCCCTTAGACAAGCCGCAGCGGCGCCACATCTGGCCTGCTGAACGGTTTGCCCATTCACCGAATGCTCTCGCAGGGTTCAGTTCTTATTCGGAGCGGCGTTTCGCCGCTCCTTTTTTTTCGCAGCCTGACGTGTTTTGCAGTTGCGAACGCCCCCCAGCGATCTGTTAAAAGAAATTTAATAGCACGCAAGCGGTCCGACATGGCGCATCCGAAATCCATCACACTCAAGCAACTCCGCGCCTTGGCAGCAATTGTCGAGACGGGATCGATCACGGCCGCGGCGGGCACATTGCATG
This sequence comes from Pseudomonadota bacterium, assembly GCA_039187815.1. Classification (GTDB taxonomy): domain Bacteria; phylum Pseudomonadota; class Alphaproteobacteria; order Rhodobacterales; family Rhodobacteraceae; genus Thermohalobaculum. Next base: position 455 of record JBCCZI010000127.1, read on the forward strand.
TCACCCCGCCCGCCGTATCGACCCAGCTGAAATCGCTGGAGGAAGGGGTCTGCGCTCAGGTCCTCAACCGAGGACCGGACGGCAAGATCAGCCTCACTCCGGTTGGGCGCGAACTGCTCGGCACCGTGCACAAAATCGAGACCGCGTTGAAGCAGTGCTTCTCCCGGGTGGAGGCGCTGCAGGCTGGGATGGCGGGCTTCGTCTCGATCGGCGTCGTATCGACAGGCAAGTACTTTGCTCCCGGACTGGTCGCGCGGATCAAGCAGCAGCTGCCAGATATCGAGATCGGGCTGAAGGTGGGCAACCGCGACACGATCGTCGAGGCGCTGACGCGCGGTGAGATCGAGCTGGCCATCATGGGCCGTCCCCCGCAGGATCCGCCCGTCGAGGCGGAGATCCTCGGCGAGCACCCTTACATCATCGTTCTGCCGCCCGAACATCGGTTGGCCGGCATACCCGACGTCAGCCCCGATACGCTTCTGTACGAGACGTTTCTCGGGCGCGAACAAGGCTCGGGCACACGCATCCTGATGCGCCGCTTTCTCGATCGCATCGGCGAGGGGCGTCCCTATCGCCTGATCGAGATGGGCACGAATGAGACGATAAAACAGGCGGTGATGGCAGGGCTCGGCGTCGCCGTCATCTCGGCCCATACGGTGGTGCCGGAGCTCGAGGCCGGGCGGCTAGTCATGTTGCGCATGGAAGGCCTCCCGATCGTGCGCCACTGGTATCTGGTGCGGCCGACAGATGCCAAGCTCTCATCAACTGCGGGCGCATTCCGCGACTTCCTGCACTCGGTCAAGGGTGACTATCTGCCCAAGATCCCGCAGCCGCTGTTGGTCGACCGCTGGGAAGAACAGGCGATCTGAGGGGCGAAAAAACCCCGCCTATCCCGGATCGGCGACGAGGTTGACGGCCTCGATCCCAGCAATCGCCGCAGCTTCGTCGTTGTCGGAGGTGTCGCCAGTGACCCCGACGGCACCCAAGATCTCACCGTTCTTGGCCTTGACCAGCACGCCGCCCGGCACCGGGATCAGGCCGCCGTCAAAGGCCCCGTTGGCCGCCAGCACAAAATAGGCCTGTGCCTCGGCCCGCGCATTGATTGCGCGGCTGCCGATCCCGAGCCCGAGCGCGCCGTTGGCCTTACCATAGGCGATCTGGAACCGCAGGTTCGAGGCCCCGTCCTGGCGCTCGAACGCCTTCAGATGCCCGCCCGCATCGAGCACGCAGATCGATAGGGGCTTCAACCCCATCTCACGCCCCTTGGCAAAGGCTTTGGCAATGATGGTGCGGGCTCGGGAGAGCGATATCTGGGCCATCAGCGGGCTCCTGCTTTCTTCTCGACGCGGCGGGCGTGCAGCGCGGGTTCCGTATAGCCATTGGGCCACTCGGTGCCGCGGAACACCAGATCGCAGGCCGCCTGGAACGCCACTCCGTCGAAACCTGGCGCCATGGGTTGATAGGCTGTGTCGTCGGCGTTTTGGCGATCGACGACCTCGGCCATACGGCGAAGGGTCTCGGTCACCTGCTCCTCGCTGACGACCCCGTGGGTCATCCAATTGGCGATACGCTGCGCCGAGATGCGCAAAGTGGCGCGGTCTTCCATCAGACCGATGTCGTTGATGTCCGGGACCTTGGAGCAACCGACGCCCAGATCGACCCAGCGCACCACATAACCGAGGATGCCCTGGACGTTGTTGTCGAGCTCGGCCTGTACCTCGTCTGGCGCCCAGTTCGTGCCCTCGGCGAGCGGAATGCGCAGGATGTCGTCCAAGCGGGCCCGCGGCCCGCCGGCGGCGATGCCGGACTGCCGGGCGGCGACATTGACCCGATGATAGTGGATCGCGTGGATTGTGGCCGCTGTTGGCGAGGGCACCCAGGCCGTGTTCGCGCCCGAGAGCGGATGGCCCACCTTCTGCTCCAACATCGCTTGCATGCGATCCGGCATTGCCCACATGCCCTTGCCGATTTGCGCGACGCCCTTTAGCCCGCAGGCAAGCCCCACATCGACGTTCCAGTCCTCGTAAGCCGCGATCCAGGGCTGCGCCTTCATCTCGGTCTTTCGGATCATGGGGCCGGCCTGCATGGCGGTGTGGATCTCGTCGCCCGTGCGGTCCAGGAAGCCCGTGTTGATAAAGGCGACGCGCGCCTTGGCCGCCCGGATGCACTCCTTGAGGTTCACCGTGGTGCGGCGCTCCTCATCCATGATGCCGAGTTTGACCGTGTTGCGCGTGAGGCCGAGCATATCCTCGACCGCCGCCATCAGGTCATTGGTGTAGGCTACCTCCTCAGGCCCGTGCATCTTCGGCTTGACCACATAGACCGAGCCGCGGCGGGAGTTGCGCAGCCCCCCGGTCTTGGCGATATCGTGCATGGCGATGAGGACGGTGCAGGCGGCGTCAAGGATCTCCTCCGGCAGTTCGGATCCGTCCTCGCGCAGCACCGCAGGCGTGGTCATCAGCGGGCCCACATTGCGCACCAGCAGCAGCGAGCGGCCCGGCAATGTCAGCGTCCCGCCGCGGGGTTTGTTGTAGACCCGGTCCTCGCTCAGGCTGCGGGTGAAGGTCTGCCCGCCCTTGGTCACCTCAGCGGAAAGATCGCCGCGCATCACGCCAAGCCAGTTGCGATAGCTCGTGACTTTGTCCGCGCCGTCGACTGCAGCCACCGAGTCCTCGCAATCGCAAATCGTGGTGATGGCCGACTCAAGGATCACATCGCTGATTGCCGCCGTGTCATGGCGGCCGATCGGGTGCTCGCGGTCGATTTGCAACTCGATATGGAGGTTGTGCCGGCGGAACAGAACGGCTTCTGGCCGAGCCGGGTCGCCGCGAAAGCCGACGAACTGCGCGCCATCGCGCAGGCGCGTTGTCCCCGCCCGCTCCGAGATCCCGTCCCGTGCCGTCAGGCCCGGGATCAGATCGACGACCAATTGCCCGTCCTCGACCCGGATGTCCTGGACATGGGCCCAGGAACAACCCGCATCGGCCAGTTTGATCACGCCCGAGAGATGCGCCTTGGTCCAAGTGACGACCCGACCGCCGCGGCGGCGGTCATATTTGCCCTGGGGCGGCGGAGTGCCCAAGGCATCGGTGCCGTAGAGCGCGTCATAGAGCGAGCCCCACCGCGCGTTCGCAGCGTTCAAGAGATAGCGCGCGTTCATGATGGGCACGACCAGCTGCGGGCCCGCGATCTCGCGAAACTCGCGGTCGACATTCGCCGTCTCGATCTCGAAATCCGAGCCCTCGGGCACCAAATAGCCGATGTCTTCGAGAAAGGCGCGATAGGCATTCAGATCATGCGGTTGGCCACGATGGGCCCGGTGCCAGTCGTCGATCTGCGCCTGAAGGGCTGCGCGTTTCGCGACGAGCCGCCGGTTCTCGGGCGCGAACCGGTCGGCGAGCAGTTTGATCCCCGCCCAAAAATCCGCCGCGACCACACCCGTCCCGGGCAGCGCTTCGGCTTCGATGAAGGTGCGAAGCCCGGCTTCGATCTTGAGCCCGGCGATGTCGTTGAACGCGGTCATATGGCCCTTCCTTTGCTCTGGCTCAGCCATGCCTATCGCGGAGGCGCCCTGGCGGCCTAGGCAAATCCTGCACAATTTCCACAACGCGGAATGCCAAATCTGACGAATTTTCTTGCGTGCCGAGCAAGGGCCTTAAGCAAAACTAAAGTCCAGGCAAATTTGCCTGAGATCTATCCGCGGTTCTGGGGAGACGGCAGCGCGGGCCCGGTCGGCGGTCAATATGCTCCGGCGGGCCCGCGCAGGTATGATCTCTATGGAAAAACTCTGACTATGGTCGTCTAACTTGAGGTCTATTGCGTCGTTCAAATCTCGTAACCGGACATAAAGTTACCGTGAGGCCCGATTGCAAGAGGCGAGGCGCATTATTCTACCGCTTTGGACCCACTCCGCCTATCCGAAGGCGCCGCCGCCCAGAAAGCCGAGCCAAAGCGTGGTGGTAAAGACCGACAGCGCGGTGGCCAACAGCACCGTCGAGGCCGCAGTCCCCACCGCGCGGTCATACATCGCGGCAAAAATATAGCCGTTTACACCCGGCGGCATGGCCGCGATCAGCACGGCGGAGCGTACGAAGCCATCATCGAGCGCAAACACATGGGCCGCCACCACATAGGCAAGCAGCGGGTGGGCGATGAGCGAGAACACCGACACCATCAGTGCCTCGCCAATCTCTGCGCGCATCCGGTAGCGGGTGAGAACACCGCCCAGCCCAAACAGCGCCACCGGCAAGGCGGCTGCGGCCAGCATGTCGATCACATCCGACACCGGCCCCGGCACAGGCACACCGCCGATATTGAACAGAAACCCAAGTGCGATGCCCAGCATCAAACCGTTTTTGAACATGGCTTTGGCCGAGCGGATCATCGCAACCCGGATGGGCAACCCGTCGCGCCGCAGGAACTCCATGGTCATGATTCCGACCAGGTAGCAAAAGGGCGCATGGAACGCGATGAGGGCGAAGACAGGCTCCATGGCCGCGGCCCCAAAGGCGCGCTCAAAGATCGGCAGGCCGAGCAGCACCGAGTTGGAGAAGAGCGCCGAGAACCCCACAGCGACCGACTCGCCCGGCCGACGCCGCCACACCATCCGAGAAACCAGCGTCGCACCGACAAAGCAGACAAGCGCCCCGCCATAAAACGCCATCAGATGACCCGCATCGAGCGCCGCGCCGAGATCCAACGTGTAGATCGCGCGAAACAGTAAGGCCGGCACGGCAATGTTGGTGGCAAAGGCGATCAGCGCATCAATGCCCTTGTCGGGAAAGGCGCGGAACCGCACCGTGGCGTAGCCGCACCCAACCAACAGAAAGACCGGCAGAACAATCAGCAGGAGCCCGGTGAAGGTGCTCACAGAGGGTAATCCAGCACCAACCCGTCATAGGCTGGCGCAACATGCTCGGGCGTCTCGGCGGTCAGCGCGGCATAGTCGAGATCCACATGCAGATTGGTCAGAAAGGACCGTGTCGGACCGGCCTCGGCGATCCAGGCCAGGGCGGTTTCAAGATTGGCGTGGCTGATATGCGGCTTGTATCGGAGCGCGTCCAGGATCCAGCACTCAGCACCATGCACGGCCGCCCAGGCCTCGCGCGACATGGCGCTGATATCGGGCGTATAGACAGTGTCGCCGATTCGAACGCCCATGGCGCGGATATCGCCATGCGGGACCCAGAACGGCGTGACCATGATCGCCCCCCCTGCCCCGTTCACCTCGAAAGCGCTCTCGACCGCGGTCAGCGTCATGATCGGCGGATAGGACGAGCCCGGCGGCGACTCGAACACATAGTCAAAGCGCCGACGCAGGGTCTCGGCCGTCGGCGCATCGGAGAATGCCGGCACAAGCGAGCGGCGGTTGAAGAAAACCATCCGCAGATCGTCGATGCCATGTATGTGGTCGGCATGGTCATGGGTGAACAGCACCGCGTCGAGATACCCCGTGCGGGCATCGATCAGCTGTTCGCGAATATCGGGTCCCGCATCGATCAGAAGGCTGGTCGTGCCGGCCTCGGTGATCCGCTGCACCAATAAGGCGCAGCGGCGGCGGCGGTTGCGCGGGTTCTCTGGATCGCAGGCGCCCCAGGTCGGCCCCGATCTGCCGATGCGTGGCACCCCGCCTGACGAGCCGCAACCAAGGATCGTGAACCGCAACCGCTCCGAGACCTCTCCCATCAGGCGGCGGTCCGATCCGCATGGGCGGCCTTGGAGAACAGGCGATCGAAATTGGCCGAGGTCTGTGCGCAAAAGCTCGCATAGTCGAGGCCGAGCGTCTCGGCGCCCTTGGCCGCGGTTAGCGCAGCATACGCCGGCTCGCATCGCTTGCCCCGGTGCGGGGGCGGTGCGAGATAGGGGCTGTCGGTTTCCACCAAGATCCGATCCATTGGGGTGGCGGCGAAAATCGCCCGCAGTTCATGGGATTTCGGGAATGTCGCGATGCCCGACATCGACAGGTAAAAGCCGAGTTCCAGGGCCGCCTCGGCAAGGGCCGCACCACTCGAGAAGCAATGCATAACACAGCCAAAGGGACCGGCGGCATGCTCCCGCGCGAGAATCTGCGCCATGTCCTCATCGGCACTTCGGGCATGGATGATTAGAGGCAAGCCGGTTTGCCGTGCCGCCTCGATATGGATCTCCAAGCTTTGGATCTGGAGCGCCTTGCTCTCGACCGTGTAAAAATAGTCGAGCCCAGTCTCACCGATGCCAACGCATTTCTCGTGGCCTGCGATCTCGACCAGCGTCTGAACGCTTGCAATCGGCTCTTCATCGGCCTGCATGGGGTGGGTGCCGGCGGCATAGAAGACCCCCCCATATCGCTCGGCGATGGCGCGCACCAAGGGCTCGTTGCGCAGCCGCGTGCAGATGGTGACCATCCGGCTCACGCCGGCCGCTGCCGCCCGCGCGACCACATCGTCCAACTCCTCAGCCAATTGCGGAAAGTCCAAGTGGCAATGGCTGTCGACAAGCTGAGGGACGGACATGGGGGCTCCTCGCGCCAGGCGCGGGTCAAGGGCTCAGCGCAAGGCCAGAGCCTGCGCCAAGGTGCTATCAAGGTCGAGGAACATATCCAGGATCGTCTGCGCTGGGTCAAGATTGACCGCCCGGGCATGGCGGGTTGCCGCGCCGATCCGCATCGCCGCCTCGGCCCATAGCCGCGCCTGAGCCGGGTGCGCAGACAAGGTCGCGGCAAGAGCCGTCTCCTCGCCTGCCGCGGATCCGGTGCCAAAACTTGCGCGTGCCAGGCGCGCGACAAACAGCTCTGTCAGTGTGCAGATCTGGGCCAATCGGTCGGCCCCAGCCCGGCCTGCCGCGCTCTCGGAGAGCGCGATCATGCCTGGTCGGTCCAGCGTCTGGCCGGTGAACAGTTGCACGATCTCGCGATAGGCCGCGATGCCGCCGCCCTCGGCCAGTTGGAAAGCCCGGCCCGGCGAGCCACCCGAGAGCTCGGCGAGCGCCGGGAGATCCTCGGCGGGCAACTCAATGCCTGCGCCGGCCAGGGCGTGTCCGAGATCCTCGAGCCCGAGCGGTTGCAGCACCCGCCTACGACAGCGCGAGCGGATGGTTGGTAGCACACCGCCGGGCGCATGCGAGATCAGCACCATAAGCGTGCGGTCCGGCGGCTCCTCCAATACTTTGAGTAAGGCATTCGCGGCGGCCGTGGTCAGCTCATCGACCGCATCAACGATGACGGCCCGCCAGCCACCATCGGGCACGGCGAGGGCGAGGCCGCGCTTTATTTCACGCACATCGTCCACCGAGATCTGCGTGCGCAGCCGCCCGGTCTTCTCGTTCACCGTGCGTCGGAGCACCCGCATCCGCGGCTCGGAGCCTGCCCGGGCACGGCGCATCAGGGGCAGGTCCAATGGGACGGAGAGATCGGACGGCACGGGCCCGTCCACAGGGGTTGCGAGCCGGGCCAAGGCCATGCGGTAGGCAAGGGTTGCCTTTCCAAGCCCGATCGGCCCGGTCAGCAGCCAGGCATGGTGCAGCCGTCCGGCCGCCCAGGCATCGAGCACCGCCCGTTCAGCGGCGCTGTGGCCAAAGAGTTGCGCGGTCTCGATCGGGTGCGGGGCACCGGGCAGCACATCCGGGCGCGGGGGATCATCCTCGGCCATGATCAGCCCCGGGCAGTGGCTTGCCCGGCGTCGATCCGGTCGACGACCGCGGACAGCGCCCGAGCTGCGACGGCCTCAACGGCGTCACCGGCATTGATGCGCAAAACGCGCGCGGGCTCTTCGGCAGCGATCGCGGCAAAGCGCTCGGCGATGGCATGCTGGAAGGCGGCGCCCCGCTGCTCAAACCGGTCCTCCCCGGCGCTCACAGCGCGGTCGGCCAGGCGCGAGAGTGCCAGCGTAGGCTCGATCTCGAACACCAGAGTGAGATCCGGATCGAGGCCGACATAGGAGGCGTGGAGCGCGTCGATGGCCGCGCGACGCTCGGGCGTACCGCCCTGATAGACCCGGGTCGAGTCCACATAACGGTCGCAAACCACAATCTCGCCCGCGGCCAGAGCTGGGCGGATCACGGTCTCAACGTGGTCTCGGCGAGCGGCAGTGAAGAGCAACACTTCGGTGTCCGCCGACCAGCGCCCAGGCGCGCCGGTGACCAGGAGCTGGCGGATCTGTTCGGCGCCGGGCGAGCCACCAGGCTCCCGCGTCTCCCGTACCATATGGCCCGCCTCGCGCAAAGCCGCAGCGAGGCGGTGCGCTTGGGTAGTCTTGCCAGACCCGTCGATGCCCTCGACCGTGATGAAGACGCCCCGCACCGCCGCGCCTCAGCTGCCCGACAGCAGCCGCGAGACCACCAGCATGCCGGCCGCCTTCATGCGCGCGAGGAAACCACCGCGCTCGACCGCTCGGGTGGCCACCAAGGGCACCGTGACATCGGCCATACCGGGCGCGCTGACGCGGAGCGTGCCAATCTCGGCACCCTCGGCGACGGGCGCCTCGATGGGGGCGGTGAACTGCGCGCTGAGGACCGCGTTCTCTGTCACGCCAAAGGGGCGCGTGACCATCACATCCCGCGCCGGCGCCAAGGGCACAACGCTCTCTGCACCAACCCACACATCGGCCACGAGAAGCGGTTCACCGGCGCGGTAGAGCCTGCGCGTCTCAAACGCTCGGAAGGCCCAGTTGATCAAGCGCTCGGCCTCCTGCTTGCGCTGAGCCTCGCTCTCGAGCCCGGCGACTACGAGCACCACCCGGCGCTCGCCGCGCATGGCCGAGGCGACCAGACCATAGCCGGCCTCTTCGGTATGGCCGGTTTTCAATCCATCGGCCCCGATACCAAGCCCGAGCAAGGGGTTGCGGTTGCGCTGAGTGATGCCCTCCCATGTGAACTCTCGCTCGCTGTAATAGGGGTAGTACTCCGGGAACCGCTGGACGATGCGGGAGGCAAGCGTTGCGAGATCCTGCACGCTCATGCGGTGGTCTGGATGCGGCCAGCCGGTTGCGTTCGCCAGCGTGGTTTGGGTCAGACCGATATCGCGCGCCCGTTTGGTCATAAAGGCGGCAAAGGCCTCTTCGGTGCCCGACAGCGCTTCGGCCAGGGCCACGGCGGCATCGTTGCCCGACTGCACGACAACACCGCGGATTAGGTTCTCGACACTGACCAGCGCACCCTCGCGAATGAACATCTTGGAGCCGCCCATGGATGCGGCCCGCTGGGAGATCCGGAACTCATCCGACAGGGCGAGGCGACCCGACTGCAGCGCCTCGAACACGACATCCATCACCATCAGCTTGGACATCGAGGCAGGCGGCAGCGGCGTCTCGGCATTCTTGGCCAGCAGGACAGCGCCAGACGAGAGATCGATCAGATACGCGGCCCGCGCCGGCGTGCTCTGATCGATCGACGTTGCCGCCACGGTTTGGGCAGACGCCGAACCAAAGGCCACCAGCAGCATGACCCCGATGCAGGCCGCGAGCCGCGCTGCAGCGCCAAGTCGCTGCCGCAGGCCGTCGCGGCGGGCCGGCTCAGCGGCGGACGGGCAGCGCATCGCTTGGGCCGATCCGCCGGATCTCACGCAGGGCACGGTCGAGCTCTGCTTGGGTTTCAAACGGACCGGACACCACACGGGTCAGCGTCCGTTCGCCCGACTGGAAGCGTTTGCCCTCGGTCGGGAACCCCGCACCACTCAGACGCCGGATCAAGCGATCCGCATTCGATTGTACCCCAAAGATGCCCGATTGAATGAACGGACGACGCGGCGCTGGCTGGTCGGCGACAGGAGGAGCGGCAGGCGGTGTCGGATCAATGGCCGCCACCGTAACCTCAGCTGGTTCCGGATCTTTGGCTGGCGCGGGCGTCGGCGCCTCGGGCACAGGCTGGGTTGCGGTGGCTTCTGCCGATACCGGGGGCATCTCGGCGGCCTCTAGAAGCGGCCAATCCTCGACAACAGAGCCGGGCTTGGTGAGATCCGACGCATCCGTATCGGCGCTCGCCGCGGCCACCGGCGCTGCCGCATCCGGTCCCGCTACTTCAACTGCTTCGGTTGCCCCCGTCGCTTCCGGTACGTCAGTATCGACAACCGCGGTCACGATCGGCGCGGCATCTAAAGAGGTCGGCTCACCGTCGGTTGGCTCAGATATCGTCCCCTCTACGGGCGCCTCCGTGACAGCCTCTGTGGGCGCCGGGACAATCTCAGATGCCTGCTCACTCGGTCGAGCGTCTGTGACATCGGTATCGGCCGAACCGACAACGCTGGTCGTGACCAGCGCGGCCACGTCACGGGTGTCCTCTTGCGTCGCGGCGCCGTCCAGATCGGCCAAAACCGAAGGAGCCTCATCTGCGTCCGAAACTTCGGCGGTGGCTACGGGCTCGTCATCCTCCGCCTCGTTGCTCAGGAAGAAGTTTGTATCGTTCTCGGCTGCTTCCGCACCCGATGCCTCCGCTATGGATCGGGTCGACCGACGAATGGCAACGATCGACAGGCGAACAGGCTGATCAGGTTCCATCCCGAGTGTGACCGCCGCATCCGAGGACACCAGAACCGCCGGCCCATCTGAGGATGTGTCCCGCCGAAACAGCGCGCCATCCACGGCATCGCCCGTGTCGAGGTTCACAATCCGCACCCGCCGGGCCGAATCCGCTTCTGGATGCGCCACCCAGATGCCCTGGAGGGTGCGCCGCCCGTCCCAAATCGCCTCATCGATCGACTCGAACTCATCCGGCGCCGGTTGCAATCGCCGATCGATCAGCGTCGTCGGCCCGATCTCGTCGATCGAAAAGATCGCCGCCTGGCTGATTTGCGCAACCGCCCCCGGTTGCGCATTTGTCACGCCGACAGGCGCGAGTGGGCCCCGAACACCAGCGGGGTCCGCGTCGAGACAGGCCGTTAACAAGGCCAACGGGGTCAGCGCCACCAGCCCCAAACGTACCCACACCGGCGAGGTTCGAGCGCGTAGCTCCATGCGCCTGTCCTCTGTCTGCCCCTTATGTTTGTTCGGGTTATAGCGGATTGCTTCGTCGAAATGAAGCGCGGCGCACGGAGTTGCTAGCATCCCGTGTGTGGGGCGATCGCCCGCCCCTCTGGCAAGTGCATCGAGACCTCGGTGCGGACGAGGTCCGAGCCTCTACGGGATTGATGTCTCGCAAGAACCAAACCATAAGCACCCCGGCAAAATGCCTTGAGGAAGCGTGGCCGAGTGGTTGAAGGCACTGGTCTTGAAAACCAGCAGGCGGGCAACCGTCTCGTGGGTTCGAATCCCACCGCTTCCGCCACTGTCTGCCCCTTCGAGCAGCCGCTGCAGGCCGCGCTTACGGTTGAGACGGGCCCGCGATTGCTGCAGCGGGTCGTCAAAGCTGAGGGTCTGATTGCCCATCATGCGCGAGGCGTCGGTGGCGCTCTCGATGTCGCGGAGCGCGAACATCAGCCGGCAGGCCGCACTCGAAGGGATGATGCGCTCGGCTTCAGGTCCCAGAGTGCGCATCTGGGAATTGGTCTGGAACAGGGTC
>JBCCZI010000128.1:0-11757 GCA_039187815.1 Pseudomonadota bacterium
CACCGGATCGCTGAGATAGAAGGCGCCGTCGCGATAGATGAGGCCCCCGCTTGCGCCGGTCTCGGTGCGGGCGCTGACGCCGTAGCCCGAGATCTCGGCCTCGGCCAGCACGCGCACGGCATTTGAGGCTTGGAAGTCGAGCGTGAGGCCTGTCACCAGGATCTCTGCCGGCGGGCGATCGATCTGCTGGGGCAGGCGGGCGGCGATTTGCGCGTTGGCCTCACCCTCGGGGATCGGCACCGGGATCTGAGGCTCGAGCAGCAAAATGGCGCCCGCGCCGGCGGCGATGAGGAGACAGAGCAAGAGGCCGAGACGGCGGAACATCGCTCACTCCAGGGGTTTGGTTGCTGCGGCGAGCCAGTCGGCGGCCTCGCCCGGCAGATCGGGGCTCAGCGTTGCGCGCACCCGGGCGTGATAGGCGTCGAGCCAGGCCCGCTCACCGCGCGTCAACAGCGCCCCATCGATCATCCGCCGATCGAACGGGCACAAGGTGAGGTCGCGGAAGCCCAGCATCGCGCGCTCCCCACCCTCGGGGATGTCGGGCTCGGTGACGGTCACCAGGTTCTCCAGCCGGATCCCGAAGGCGCCGCGGCGGTAGTATCCGGGCTCGTTCGAGAGCACCATGCCGGGTGCCAGCGCGACCTTGCCCGAGCGGCGCGAGATCGATGCAGGACCCTCGTGCACGTTCAAATAGGCGCCGACGCCGTGGCCCGTGCCGTGGTCATAGTCCAGACCCTCGGCCCAAAGGGCGCGCCGGGCCAGCGGATCGAGGTCTCGGCCGGCCAGGCCGTCGGGCCAGCGCGCGGTCGAGATCGCGATCAGGCCTTTGAGCACCAGGGTGAACGGCCGTCGCGCCTCGGCCAGCGGCGGGCCATAGGACAGGGTGCGGGTGATGTCGGTGGTGCCGTCGGGATACTGCCCGCCGGAATCGATCAACAAGAGCTCACCCCGCATCAGGCGCCGCTCGGTCTCGCGGTTCACGCGGTAATGGACGATCGCTCCGTTGGGACCGGATCCGCAGATGGTGTCAAAGGCGATGTCGACGAGCTGCCCGGTCTCGGCCCGGAAGGTCTCGAGGCGCTCGGCGATGGCGATCTCGCCAAGGGTTTCGCCGGCCTCGGCCGCGCCGTCCAGCCAGTGCAGAAAGCGCACCATGGCGGCGCCGTCCCGGCGATGCGCGGCCTCCATGCCGGCGAGTTCGGCGGCGTTCTTCTTCGCTTTTGGCAAGAGGCAGGGATCGGCCCCCCAGCGCACCGTGGCGCCCGCGGCCTCCAGCCGCTCGCGCACCCAGAGTGGCGCGCTCTGTTCATCGAGCAGCACCGTGCGTTCCGCCAAGGCGCCCAGCGCTTCGCCAAAACGCTCGGGTGGCGAGACACGGACGCCGTTCCCAAAGGCCTCGCGGACCTCGCCATCGACCTTGTCCGCGGCCATGAAAAGCTCGACCCCGCCCTCTGCGGACAAGATGGCAAAACCGAGCGCCACGGGCACGTGCGAGAGATCGCCGCCACGGATGTTGAGCAGCCAGGCGATGCTGTCCGGCAGCGTCAAAACGGCGCAATCCACGCCGTCCTCGGCCAAGGCGGCACCGAGGCGCCCGCATTTCTCGTCGCGATCCTCTCCGGCAAGCGTGAGCGGGTGCAACCGGACGGCCCCCATGGGTGGCGCCGGGCGGTCCGACCAAATGGCGTCGATGGGGTTCCCTTTGAGCCCCACCAACCGCGCACCCGCCGCCTCGACGGCCGGCGCGAGCCGCGCGATCTCAGCCATGCCATGCAGCCAGGGATCGTAGCCCAGAACTTGGCCCTCTTCGAGATTGGCGCGCAGCCAATCGGTCAGGCGCGTCTCGTGGGTGGCGACGATCTCGACGGCCTCTGGATCGGTTTGGCTGGCCGCTTGCAGTGTGTAGCGCCCGTCGACGAACAGGGCTGCCTGGTTTGCCAGCACCGCGGCCAAGCCGGCCGAGCCGGTAAAGCCAGTGAGCCAACTCAGCCGCTCCTCAGAGGCTGGGACCATCTCGCCTTGATGCGCGTCGGCCCGTGGCACCAAGACCCCGTCCAGCCCCATATCGCTCAGCCGCTCGCGCAGCCGGGCAAGGCGCTCGGCGCTGGCCGCTCCGCCAGGCGGAGGCTCAAAACTCTGGTACATGGACTGGTCCTTTTGCCGCGTGCCGAGCCTGCCTGTGCTGCCCGGGCGGGGCAAGGCCTAGTTGGCGCTCAGTCCTGGCTGTCGCTCCATTCGGCGGGCGAGAGCCCGATCGAGAGCCGCCCTCCACCATCAAACCGGATGTCTTCGGCCAAACGGCCGCGCCGATAGCCCAAGGCGCGCCGGGTGCCTGAGAGCACCAGTCCCTCGTCCAGAAAGCTCAGGGTCACCGCATCGTCTGTGCCGCGTGTCAGGCGGGCAACCGGCCCCTGAAGATCCCGCAAAAGGGTCGCGCCCTCCGGCTCGTCCTCGGCGACCAGCACGGCAGGCGGGGCGCCCGGCAGCGCCAAGCGCGCTGCGATGCCCGTCGCATAGGCCATCTCCTCCCGCGGGACCGTCAAGATGTCGTCGAAGGCAATCAGGCGACAGCTGCAGCGTGACCGTGCCTTGCCGAGGGCCGAGAGACACTGCGACAAGGCGCGGCGCACCACAGCCTCGCGGCTGGCGCTGGTGCCCTCGGGCGCGCCGGATGCCAAGCCCGTGGCAGGGCAGGACCGGGCCGGATCGCCACGGGCGATGGCGCGCGGCGTCTCGGCCGCCAGGAACATCCGTCCCTCGGCTGAGCCTGTCAGCCAGGCCAGCGAATCGGCCCGCACGCGCCGGACGCCGCGGCGCTCGCGCAGCGCATCGATGAGGGCCGTCGCGCCAAAACGGGCGGCGCGCTCCAGTTCTCGTGCCTGCGAAACCAAGATTTGCGGAGGCTGGGGAGAAACAACCAAGAGTTGATCCCGAAGATTGTCTGCTGTACGACTGCGTGCAGAGCCGTCGATTTGGTCGCCTCCGTCACAACCGGCGAGGGCAAGGATCGGCAGCATGGCGAGGCGGAACATGGATCGCTGGCGCCTGGGCATGGGATCGACATAGCCGATCTCGGTCTGGTTCGCGACCATGTCGTAGCGCAAAGTGTGAAGTTTTTTCACTGTTGCTGGTGTATTTTGCTGACTTCTGGACAAGAATGAATGGGGTCGGGGGTGGACTTGAGCAAAGACGGGGTGAACGCTTGAACGGATTGGAAAATGGTGCGGGCAATGTCGTCGCGGGCCGGGTCAAGTGGTATGACGTGATCAAGGGATACGGCTTTGTCGTTCCCGAGAGCGGCGGGCCCGATATCATGGTGCATGCCTCCTGCGTCCGCGCCTACGGCAAGATGACGCTGGCCGAGAATGCGGCCGTTCGCATGATCGTGATGCGGGGCGACCGTGGGTTGCACGCCAAGGAACTGCTCGAAGTCGACGAAGACCAGGCCGTTGCCCCAACGGATGCCTATGGCGACCGCGTCCGGCCGACCGAGTTTCTCGGACCCGATGTCGAAGCCGGCCCGCTGATGCCTGCACGGGTCAAATGGTTCGACAAGCAAAAGGGCTTTGGCTTCGTCAATGTGTTCGGCAATGACGAAGACGTCTTCGTGCACATGGAGACTGTCCGCCGCTGCGGGTTTCAGGACCTGTCGAGCGGGGAGGGCATGGCGTGCCGCACGTTCCGCGGACCGCGGGGCCTAATGGTGGCCGAGCTGCGTTTGTGGGAGGCTGCGGCCGGTCCCGAGAGCGAAGCGGCCGCCGAGCTCGCGCTGACAGAGCAGGCGGGCCTGCCTAATCCGGGCACCGACGCGTGACGCGACGGGCCGCCGGACTGGCGGCGGCGGTTGGTCTGGGCGTTGCAGCGGTGATCGCTGCGGCCGCACCTGGATCTCCGGATACGGTTGCCGTTTGTGACCCGCTGCGTGTCACGCTCGGCACGAGGTCGGCCGAGGTGTCGTTTGCCATCGAAATCGCCGATGAGCCCCAAGAGCAATCCCGCGGTCTGATGTTCCGGCCCAGCCTCTCGCGTGAGGCCGGCATGCTCTTCATCTATGATCCGCCCCAACCGGCGGCCTTCTGGATGAAGAACACGATGATCTCGCTCGACATGATCTTCATCGATGACGCTGGCGTCGTGCGCAATATCGAGGCGGAGGCGGATCCTTACACGCTCACGGTTCGGCGCTCGGATGGGCCGGTGCGGGCGGTGCTCGAGATCAATGGCGGTCTGTCGGCCGAGCTTGGCATCGAGGCCGGCAGCCAATTGATCCATCCCGCCTTTCGCTCGGCAGCAGAGCCCTATCGCTGCCCGCCCGGCTCCTAGATGCGGGTCTTGCGCGCCTAGCGAGCCAGCATCTTGGCGGCTTTTTCAAAGAAATCCTCGGCGCCGAAATTGCCGGATTTGAGCGCCACGACCAGATTGGCCCGGGCTCTTAGGGCCGGCACGCCAGGGTCGATCTCAGGCCCGATGCTGAGCTCGTCGAGATCGAGGGCTTCGACCACCGCCCCGGATGTCTCGCCGCCTGCTGTGATGATGCGCTCGATGCCGGCATCGACCGCCAGCCGAGCGAGGGCCGCGAAAAAGCCTTCGATGGCCGTGGCCGCGGTGTCGCGTCCAAAGCGGCTCTGGACGGCGGCGACGGCATCGGGATCGGCGGAGGTGTAGACGAGCGGAAGCGCCCCCGCGCCCAATGCCCAATCGAGCACGGCTTGGGGCGTGACGCAGCCCTCGATGATGTCACCGGCCGCAAGCTCGCGCGCCGGGTGCCGCGCAGCATGAACGGCGACTTGCTGCCGCGTCGCGGTGGAACAGGAGCCAGAGAGCGCCAAAACCCGCCCGGATTGGCCCTGCCAGGCGGGCACTCCCGGCGTGCAGCCAAAGTTCGCGGGCAACCCCAAGGCCACGCCAGAGCCTCCGGTGATCAGCGGCAAATCGGCGGCCGCGCGGCCGATCGCCATCAGGTCTTGATCGCGGATCGCGTCGACGACGATATGCCGATGTCCGGCGTTGCGCTCGGCGCCAAGCTTTGCGCGTATGGCATCGGCTCCGGCAAAGACAGTCTGGGCCGGGACATGGCCGATCGGGTGCGCGCTCTGAGGCGCGAGCCAACGGCGCAGATCCGCATCGGTCATTGGCGTGAGCGGGTGGTTCTGCATCCCGCTCTCGTTCAGCAATACGTCGTTGACGAACAGATGGCCCTGGTAGACCGAGCGGCCCGTGCCCGGAAAGGCGGGGCAGACGATGGTGCACTCGGCGCCGAGCGCATCGGCCAAGGCATCGGCCACGGGACCGATATTGCCCTCGGGCGTCGAGTCGAAGGTCGAGCAGTACTTGAAGAAAAACTGCGTGCAGCCTTGGGCCTTCAGCCAGGCCAGCGCCGCGAGGGACTGCGCCATGGCTTCGGCAGGCGCGATGGATCGCGACTTCAGCGCCACAACCCCTGCTTCGACCTCCGGCCGTGCCGGCGCTGCGGGCACGCCCGAGTATTGCACCACCCGCATGCCTTGCTTGGCCAGGGTGTTGGCGAGATCGCTCGAGCCGGTGAAATCGTCGCCGATACAGCCGAGTTTCATCGCTTGTCCTCCGGCAAGGAGAGACCGGCCGCCTCGGCATAGACCTTTGCCACGGCGGCGTCGTCTTCGCGGCCAAGCCCCATGGCGACGGCGCGCCGATACTGCAAGAGCGCCGCTTCGGTGATCGGCGTTGGGACCCCGCTTGCCTTCGCCGTCTCGAGAACGATCCCCAGATCCTTGGGCCAGATGTTGACCTGGCTGTGGGGCGTGTAGTCGCCCGAGACCACATGCGGTGCGCGGTTCTCCAGCATCCAAGAGGTGCCGGCGCATTTGGAGATGACCTCCACGAAGGTTTCCGGAGCGATCCCTTGGGTCATCCCAAAGGTCAGGGCCTCGGCCATGGTGGCGATGTGGACCCCGGCCAGGAGCTGGTTGACCGCCTTCATGGCCGAGCCTGCACCGGCCGCATCGCCGAGGCGAAAGACCCGCTCCGAGGTGGCCTCGAGGACCGGTGCGGCGGCCGCGAAGGCCGCCTGGCTGCCGGAGACCATGATGCTGAGCGCGCCTTGCGCCGCCTTGACCGATCCGCCAGAGATCGGCGCGTCGAGGTAGTGGACGCCCGCGGCCTGGCAGCGGCATTCCATCTCCCGGGCGAAATCCGGTGGAACGGTCGCGCAGGCCATCACCACGGCACCGTCCCGCATATGAGGGACGATCCCGTCTGGCTCTCCGAACAGCACGCTCTCAACCTGACCTGCGTTGAGGACGACAAGGACCGCGACATCGAGCGCGGGTGCGACGCGTGCGGGATCCCCGCTCTTGCCACCCATGGCCACAAAGCGGGCGACGGGTTCGGCGACGACGTCAAAGCCGTAGACGGTCTGTCTGGCGCGCAGGCAGGACTGTGCCATCCCGCCCCCCATTGAGCCGAGGCCAAAGACGGCGGTGGTGAGCGTCATGGCATGGTCCTTTGGCCGGTGCGCGACAGGTCGGCGGCATCGCCACATTGCGAGGCCGCGCTGCCGCAATTGTCCTGTGACACGGTCGCCTTGCGTGCTGCATGTTTAAGTAAACACATTGCCAGTGTCCTACATGTTTAATTAAACAACCGTCAAGCGGAGAACCCTCCCAAGAGGTGAGATGGTACGGCGGCGGTCCACCAGCACCGAGAAGGCACAACCGACGATGCACGATGTGGCACGGCTCGCCGGGGTCAGTCAGATGACCGTCTCCCGGGTGATGCGTGGCACCGGCTACATCTCGAAAGATGTTCGAAATGAAGTGGTTAGGGCAGCGCGTGAGATCGGCTATGTGCACAATCGACTGGCGGGCGGGAACGCGACCTATGACAATCCGATCGTGGGTGTCGTGGTGCCGACCATGCAGAACCGCGTCTTCACCGAGGTGCTCTCGGGGATCAACGATACCCTCGACCAAAGCGGGCTGAGGCCGGTGTTCGGGGTCTCGGAATACTCGGCCGAGATCGAGGAGGATCTCGTCTTCGATCTCCTATCCTGGCGCCCGCGTGGGTTGATTCTGGCGGGGCTCGAGCACACGGCGTCGCTCCGGAAGATCATCGCGCAAACCGGCGTGCGCGTGGCCGAGATCATGGACACGGATGGCGACCCGATCGCGGTCTGCTTTGGGTTCTCCCAAGCGAAAGTGGGCGAGGACATGGCCAAGCACCTCATCGAACGCGGATATCGGAGGATTGCCTATGTGGGCAGCCAAGGCGGCCTCGACCTGCGCGCAACAAAGCGGCTCGAGGCGTTCGCACGGCACATCGCCGCGGCGGGCGCAGAGCTGGTCGCAACGGCGCGCACGGACGAACCCTCGTCGATGGAGACCGGGCGACAGCTGACCGCGGATCTTGTAGGCGGGCCTATGGCGCCGGACGCGATCTATTTCGCCAACGACGACCTCGCCGCCGGAGGGCTGATGCATTGCCTGGCCGAGAGCGTTTGCGTGCCCGAGGACATCGCGCTCGCCGGGTTCAATGGGCTTGCGTTCCTGACGGCGCTGCCAAAGCTGATCACAACCACTGTGACGCCGCGCTACGATATCGGAGCGGCGGCGGCCTCATGGATCCTGGATGGCCGCACCGATCTGAGCGGCCCGAAAAAGGTCATGGCAGCCGATCTGAGGGTCGGGCAGACCACATAGCGCCGTCCGCCGCGTGAAGGCCGCCCCACGCCCCAGAACTGCGGTCAGATCGCCCGCATGCGCAGGCGCTGGGTCACGAGCTCCAGCAAGACGACGGTCAGGAAGATCACCAGCAGGATCGTTGCGACATGGTCATAGTCGAAGAGGTCCCAGCGGCCTTTCAACTCGGTGCCGATCCCGCCAGCCCCGACGATCCCGAGCACCGTGGCGGTCCGAATGTTCCGCTCGAGGATGTATTGGACATAGGCGTAGTACTGCGGCAGCACCTGCGGGATCACGGCAAAGCGCAGGACCTTGATCTTGTTCGCGCCGGTCCCGCGGAGCGCGCGCTGCGGCCCGGGATCGGCGTTCTCGATCTCATCGGCAAAGAATTTGCCCAGGAACCCGCTGGTGTGAAGCGCCAAGGCCAAGATCCCGGCAATCGGACCAAATCCGTACATCAGCACGAAAAACAGCGCGAGGATCAGCTCGGGCATGGCCCGATTGAACCCGCAGATCGCGCGCGAGGCCTCGTAGACCGCCGGGTGCGGCGTGTAGTTCTTCGCCGCGCCGTAGGCCAGCGGGATGGCCAGGAGCACCGAAAAGATCGTGCCCCAAATCGCCATCTCGATGGTTTCCCACATCTTGACCAGCACCTTCACCAGATAGCCGGCGGGTTTGACAAGGAACTCCGCCTCGATCTCGGTGTATTTCTCCTGGATGACGCTGTATTCGCGCTCGGTGCGCACCTCGACATACGAGAACCAGGGCAAATTGTTCCGGTCGAAGTTCTCGATCCGGTTGGTCTCCTGGATGGTCGAGACTTGGATGGGAAAGGACTTGCCGAGGAAGTTTGCGGCGCCGTTGATGACTTTGGACTCGCCGAAGCCAAAGCTTGCGGCGACAGCACCCCAGGTCTCGGAGGCCGCCTTGTCGAGCTCGACATTGCGTGCGGAGAAGCCGGCCAGAATGACCAAGACCAGCAAGATGCCGATGGTCTTTGAGGTGATCGTGCGGTGCAACTCCCAGCTCTCGGACGGCAGGCGGTGATCGGTAACGGCCATGGCTTCTCTCACTGGGCGGCAACGATGCCGGATTGGGTGATCCGGGTGGGCGCATCGGCGCCGATGAGGTCACCCTTGTCGCCGCCATAGATCTCGGTGAGCCGCTCGGAGGTGAGCGCGGCGGGCAGATCGTCGAACACGACCTCGCCGGCGCGCAGCGCCACGATGCGGTCGGCAAACTCGATGGCGAATTCGACCTGGTGCAGGCTGCAAAGGACCGTCGTGCCCCGCTGCTGCGAGGCGGCGCGCAGCAGCCGCAACACATGCCGGCTGACGGTCGGGTCCAGGCTCGCCACGGGCTCGTCCGCCAACACCACGTCGGGATCGTTGATGAAGGCGCGCGCGATGGCGACGCGTTGCTGTTGCCCGCCCGACAGTTCGGAGGCCCGGCGGTAGATCTGACGCTCCTCCAGCTCCACCTCCTCGAGCAGGCGGCAGGCCAGCCGTTGCTGTGCAATCGGGAAGAGCTTCAGCAACGCCTTCCAGGTCGGCGTCACGGGCAGCAGGCCGCTCAACACATTGTGGAGCACGCTGAGGCGCGGCACCAGGTGAAGCTGTTGGTGGATCATCCCGATCCGGCCACGCACGGCCGAGAGTGTCTTGGTCGTAACGGTCGTACCTTCGAACACCACGTGCCCTTCGGTGGGCGTCACCAGCCCGTTGACCGTGTTCAGCAGCGTGGATTTGCCGGCCCCCGAGGGCCCGAGCAACACGCAGAACTGACCTTTTGGAACCGTGAGCGATACGTTTTGCGTGGCCTGGGTTCCATCCGGGAAGACATGGGTGATCCCCTCGAAGTTCAGCATAGGTGCACCCCGTCTCAGGTTCGCCCTGCCCGCATGCCGCGGGCAAGGCTTGGAAGGTAAGCTCAGCGCTCGCCGGCTTTCTCGATGATTTCGCCCTTCACGCGCTTTGTCAGCGCCGAGAGCTTGTCGAGCGCGCCGAGCATCTTCTCGAGCGGGTACTCGGTGTCGTAGCGGTCCACCGTCTTGCCGCCATAGCCGCGGATGAACTGCGGGTCGACCTTGGTGTGGATCTCGGAGAAGGCCAGGCGGATGCGGGCCTTGAGATCGTCGTCCAGCTTCTTGTTCATCGCGAGCGGCGGATTCGGGATGCCCTCCGATTTCGCCAGGACCCGGAAGACGGTCGGATCCAGCACACCCTTGGCCACGGCCTTCTCGAATGCGTTAAACGAGGCAGCGGCGGCATCGACACGCCCTTCGGTCAGTGCGGCCAGCGAGTTCGTGTGGCTGCCGGCGATCACGATCTTGGAGAGATCATTGGCCGGGTCGATGCCCTCGGCCATCACCATCGCGAAGGGGAAGTTGAAGGACGAGGTCGAGTTCGGATCGCCCACCGCCAGGCTGTTGCCCTTGAGATCGCCGAGCGTCTCGAGGCCGCTGTCTTTGCGGGTGTAGATGCCCGAGTAGTAGACGGCTTGGTCGTTCTTCACATCGACCGCCAGCAGCTCGGCGTCGCAGATCTCGCGGGCCTGGCCATAGGTCACCGCCCCGTACCAGCCGATATCGGCCTGGTCATTGCAAAGCCTCTGCACCGCCGCCGCATAGCTGTCGCCCAGCTTGAGGTCGAAATGGATGCCGTACTCTTCGGTGATCGCGTTGAAGACCGGGCGGTAATCGCTCAGCGTGTCGCGCGAGCCGATCTCGGCCGGCACCATGATCACGCGGACGGGCTCGGCGGCCGAGCCGTCCGGCATATCCTGAGCGACGGCCATGCTGACCGGCAGAACGCCAACCAGTGCGGCGCAGAAAAGTTTCGAGATGTTCATGGTCAACTCCCTGTCCTCGGCCGGCCTGTCCGATCCGCGCGATCGATCAGTCCTCCAGACGCTGTTCCAAGTTTGGCGACCTTGCCGGGCGAACTTCACAGGGCAGTGACAGTGCGGCGGACGTCATCAAAGCTTCTCGCAAACCGCTTGGGTGTGTGGACCAAGTGCCGGGATCTGACCGCCACAGAACTGTCGCGCACATGGGAGACACTGGCCGCGCGAGGATGACGGGAGGATCGTCGATGACCCAGAGCCCAAACCTGTCACCCGATTGGAGACCGGTCTACCTCGACCTTCGAGGGCGAATCGACGGCGGAGATCTGACGCCGGGCGACCGCCTGCCAACCATTGCCGCTCTGGCCTCGCGACAGGGGATCTCGCGCTATGGCGCGCGGCGCGCGCTTGAGCGCTTGCGGGATGAGGGGCTGACGCGGAGCTGGCAGGGCATCGGCTATGAGGTCGCGGAACCGACGATCGACATCCGTGTCGATGGGGTCCCACAATGGGGGGCCAATGCCGCGCGCGCCGGTCGGTCAGGTCACGCACGGATGATCAGCTCGCGCATTGCCCGCGCTCAGGGCAGCCTGGCAAGGGATATGGGCGTCAAGCTCGGCACGCGCGTCTATCTGGCCGAGTTGTTGCGCAGCGTCGACGACCGGCCGCTTGCGCTGTCGCGGTCGCACTTCCCGATGGGGCGCCTTGACGGCATCCTGGACGACGTCTGCGCGACGGGCAGCGTGACCCAAGCTCTGGCTCGGCGGGGGATCGACCAATGTCGCCGCCAGCGGACACTGCTCGAGGCGCGCATGCCGACGGCGCACGAAGCCTTGGCGATCGATATGCCAAAGAGCCAGCCCGTCATGGTCAGCACCGGCGTGAACACCGACACGGATGGCACGGTGGTCGAGGTCGCCGTCTCGGTCTTCCGCGCCGATTGCGTCACGTTCGAACTTTAGGCGCGCCGTCCCCCGCCGCGGGGTTTGGGGAGACCTTGGAGATGGCTTGTTGAGAGCCGAGGGGGTGTTGAATGGCGGGCGCGGAGCACGGAGGCGGTCCGGGCGCGGGGACGTCAGATGTCGGAGCGCCCGGCGCGCCCGGAGCGCCCGGAGCGCCGGTTCGGGAGCGGTGCATGACGGCTCGGCGCAAGCAGGACGCCGTCCTGCGGGGGCTCTGGGGCGAGCCTCTGGAGACGGTGTCGCGGGGGCTGCGCGTGACCGCCGCCGATCTGAGCGGCGGGCGTGACGCCGCC
>JBCCZI010000129.1:0-11727 GCA_039187815.1 Pseudomonadota bacterium
CAGGAACAGCGCCGCAGAAAACAGGCCGGACACATGAAAGCAACCGATCAGCGCACCAGACCAAAAGCCCTTGCCAAGGGGGCGTCCACACATGAATCACGCCAGCGCCTCACCGTGAATCCCTCTCGTCAACAGCGCCTAGGGGCTGTCCTCTGCCTCCTTGAGGCTGCGGTACTGCGAGTAGTACTTTAGGATGTTGCGGACATAGACCACCGGCTCCCGGCCGACGAACCGGGCAGTCGCAATCTCGACATTGTTGAACCAGCGGTTCGGATCCAATCCGAGTTTCTCTGCGTGCCCGCGTGCCTTTCGGATGTTGCCGGGGCCAGCATTGTACGCGGCAAAGCCAAAGAACACTCGGTCCTTCGGCTCGATCGCCAGGTCGTCGAAGTAATGGTCGCGCAGGAAGCGCAGATACTTCACTCCCGCTTCGACGTTGCGGTCGGCGACATGGATGTCAGGGATGGAGACGTTCGGATCTCTGGCCGTCTTGGGCAGAACTTGCATGATGCCGACGGCACCGGCATCGCTTGTCTTGGATTGATCCAGCCGGGACTCTTGGAACCCTTGGGCGGCGATCAGCAGTGGTTCAAACGCATAATCCTCAGCATATTTGTTGATGATGTTCAGGGTTTCCCGGAACCGGCTCTCATGCTCTGGATCCAAGGCATCGACCATGCGATCCGTGTCCGAAAAAAAGCGCTTGCGAAGAATGTTGCCCAACAGGCTGCCTTTCTTCACCGTCTCGGCAAAGGCGTTCATCGTCTCAAGCAGTTGCGGACTGTCTTTGCGAAGCGCCAGCGCGATGTCGCCTTCGGAACTCAGCACCAGATCATCATGAAGGACGAGGCGGTCGAACACCTCTGACCAAAGCTCGGCCTTGTGTTCATCGACCACCACGGCCGGAATGGCACCGGCGGAGACCATCTCCAATAGGTCATGATCCTCCAGGCGCTCATCCTCAGCGCGCAGTGGGATCGGCGCATGCCCCGCAGCTGTTCGCTCAGCGTTGAGGCTGGACAGGCGCTCAGCATAGCTGCTCGAGGCGCGCATATGCAGGCCGGTGGTGACGAGGTCGTCGAAGCGTGTGCCCTTTGCCATTGCCGGGCCCGTCACCACCAATTCGCGCACACCGCGCCGGAGCGGGGTCGTGAAATCGACCTGCTCGGCGCGCTCTGGTGTTACGGTGATGTTGGCCGAGACCAAGTCGACACGGCCCATCACCAGCGCCGGCAACAGCTGATCCCGGGAGAGCGGAAGCACCGCAACGGTAAGGTTTTGCGCGGGTCTGCCAAGGCGCTCGACCAGGAACTTGCGCAGCTCTTCGGCGCCGTCGACCATGATCCCCGACTGCTCGGGGCCGTCATAGGACAGCAGCAGTGGGCTGTGCACCGTGCCGAGCCGCAGGAAGCCCCGCTCGACGATCCCATCGAGATCTCCGGTCCAGGTCCGCATGGCCAAGTCGAAGACCGCCTCGTCGCCGGGGCTCTCCTCGGACCCGTCTGGCGTATCACCCGCATAGGCAGCGCTGAGGGCCGAGAGCACGATGGCGAGCCGCAAGACCATCCGCCACCAGGACGGCCAACGCATCGGTCGCATAGGTGTGAGAGCTAACTGCATCTGCCCGATCTCCCGCTGGGGCTGCCTTGTCCCGAAAAGCTTTGGCATAGTTTTGAGTCTAAGCTGTGTAGAGGACACCGATGGAAAAGACATCCGTTCTGCGGCCGGTCGATGACGCCGTCCGAAGGACCGCCAAGACATTTGTGCGCGAGGCCCGCTTTGGCGCCTTGGCGACGATCGATCCGGAGACCGGCATTCCGATGGCGAGCCGGGTCTCGCTCGCAACCGCCAGTGATGGTGCGCCGGTGTTTCTGATCTCGCAGCTCTCTGGCCATTTCGGGGCCTTGGAGGCCGATGCCCGCGCCTCGGTGCTGATCGGCGAGCCCGGCCGCGGCGATCCGCTCGCACATCCTCGCATCACGGTCTTTGGCCGGGCCTTACGGGCGGAGGATGCAGAGCGCCCAAAGACGCGTGCGCGATTCCTGGCCCGGCATCCAAAGGCGGCGCTCTATGCCGATTTTGGGGACTTCGCCTTCTGGCGATTGGAGATCGAGGGGGCGTCGTTCAACGGAGGCTTCGGCAAAGCCTATGCGTTGGCCGGCTCGGATCTCGCCACGCCAACGCTGGCGGAGTTCGAGGAGATGGAGGCCGGCGCGGTCGCCCATATGAACGAGGATCACTCGGATGCCGTGTCCCTTTATGCCACAGTGCTGCTCGCCCTAGAGCCCGCAGACTGGCAGCTCGCCTGCATGGATCTTGAGGGTCTCGATATCGTAGCAGGCGACAGGGCCAAGCGGTTGTGGTTCGATCCTCCTCTGACATCACCCGATGATCTGCGTCCACGTTTGGTCCAGCTGGCCAAGCAGGCACGCCACGGCCAACCGACCAACCCCTGAACCGAGGCGCCCGATGTTCATCTCCTTCTTTCCCAGCCCAAAGCTGTTCGCGATCTCCGGCGCGGTCTGGGGCCTGATCTGCGTGATCCTGTGGAACGTCTTGGTCTATGATTGGACTGACCCGACGGGCCTTGCCGAGCTTGTCGGGTGGGAGCCTGAGCGGGTCTGGCTCTACCAGTTCAACATTCTCTGCTACATCGCGTTTGCCGCGTTCTGGATGTGGTGGGTGCCGCACCGCTGGGCGCGATGGTCCGTGGGCGGCTCGGCCCTGATCGTCTTTGCCACCTGGTTCCAGGTGCAGCTCGACGTGATGATCAACGAGTGGTTCGGCACCTTCTACAATATGATTCAGGAGGCGCTCGCAGAACCCAATGCTGTCGACCAAGGCGATTACTTCCTGCAGCTCGCCACGTTTCTTCAGATCGCCATGGTCTATATCGTCACCGCGGTGATCATTGCCTTCTTCACCTCACATTACGTGTTCCGATGGCGAACGGCGATGAACGACCGCTATGTCGCTCTCTGGCCCAAGATCCGGCACATCGAGGGCGCTTCGCAGCGCATCCAAGAAGACACCATGCTGTTTGCCAAGATCATGGAATCCCTCGGGTCTCGGTTGATCGACGCGGTGATGACGCTGATCGCCTTCCTGCCCATCCTCTGGGGTCTATCCTCCTATGTGAAAGAGCTGCCTTTTGTCGGCGAAGTCCCGCAGGCGCTGGTGTTCCTCGCCATCCTCTGGTCGGTGTTCGGCACGACCTTGCTGGCGCTGGCGGGCTATCGGCTGCCAGGGTTGGAGTTTCGCAATCAGCGCGTCGAGGCGGCCTTTCGCAAAGAACTGGTGATCGGCGAGGACAATGAAGAACGCGCCCGTCCGCCGACGCTGGCGGAGCTGTTCTCGAATGTGCGGCGAAACTACTTCCGCCTCTACCTCAACTATCTGTACTTTAATGTGGCGCGCTATGGTTATCTGCAGGCAGGCGTCATCTTACCTTATGTCGCACTGGGCCCGACCATCGTGGCGGCGGGGTTCACGCTGGGTGTGATGCAGCAGATCCTCCGCGCATTCCAAAGGGTTGAGAACTCGTTCCAGTTCCTGGTGATGTCCTGGACGACGATCGTCGAGCTGATGTCGATCTACAAACGGCTCACGGCCTTTGAGCGCGCGATTGCCGGCGATGACCAAGCCGCGATCGAATTCGAAGCGGAGCGGTCCAAACCCGTCGGTGCGTAACGCTCATTTGGGGCCGCGACCATGCCGGAGGCGAGCGCGCTAGGCGCGCTTGCGCTCGGCCTGTGCGCGTTGGAGATCCGCCAGTGTGTCGGCATCGGCCAGGCGATCGCAGAGGCCGACCCGCAGGCGTGCGAGCCCCACCAACGTGTCGGCCAGCGCATGGGGCGTCGACCAACGCACATTGTCGAAGATGCCAGGGCTGGCGGCCATGCGGCCATGGCGAAATCCAACCAGCCAGTACCCGCCATCCTCTGCGGGACCGAGGACCGCATCTTGGCGCCCGAGCAGCTGGAACGCCCCCGCGATATGGGCACGATCCAGCCCAAGGATATCCGCGCCGATCAGGATGGCGGGTCCTGGGCTGGCTTGGCTGAGCGCGCGGGCCATCCGCGCGCCCAGATCGCCGCGCCCCTGCGGGGTGCGGGCTGGTCCGACCGGCCATGCGCGTGAGCGCAAGGATCCATCTGGGCTGACGCACAGCGTGGTTTGCCACCGTGGATCTCGCCCAAGCCGGCGGACCAGTTCTTGCAAGTGTCTGCGATACCAGGCCGCGGCTTCGATAGGGCCGACGTCGCGGGCCAGGCGCGTCTTGACCCGTCCGGGGCGAGGCTCCTTGGCCAGGATGATCAGCGACCGCCGCCCCGGGCCGAGCGTCACGGCTGCTGCACGCTCGACAGCACTTTGTCCAAGGCGGTCAGGCATTCGGCCATGGGTGCGTGGCACTCGAAGCGCATGGTAAGGCCGTCGCGCTCGGTGCTCAGCCGAAGGGTCGGTCGGTCCGGCTCGGGCGCGCGGTGCCTGCGGTGATGGGCTGGCCCACGGTTCTTGCGATGGGCTTCCCCATACTCGGCGCTGTCATCTGTTTCAGCACGGCGAAAGCCCGGGCGCTCGGACGGTGAAGGAGCAATCTCGGGATCGCTGGGCGCGACCGGATCCGTCCCTTGGGCAAGCGCGGCGCCGCTGATGAGCAGGGCGGCCAGAAAACCACGTGTGATGACGCGCATTGCGAGCCTCCAGATTGAAGAGGGTGAAGCAGATTAGCCGTTCGCGCCATGGGCCGTCCAGCGACGCTCAGCGACGGTTATAGCGTTCGGCAAGGCGCTCTGGTTCGGCGCCCAGGAGATAGCGGGTCAGCGTGCTGAGATTGTGCGCGCCTTGAGCCAGCCATCCCCGTTGCTCATAGCGCTGGGCGGAAGTGGTGGCAGTGATCTGCAGCGAGCACAGCCGCCGGCGGCCCAGTTTGCCCACCAGCGCGACGTCCTCCATCAGCGGGATAGGCGGATAGCCTCCGACGGCGCTGTAAAGATCGCGGTGGATCAACAGGCCCTGGTCTCCGTAAGGCAGCGCGAACAGACACGAGCGCAGATTGGCCCAGCGCTCGGTCATGCGCGCAAGCTTGTCGGTGCTGTCAAAGGCCAGGTGCCCATAGCCGGCCCTGCCGGGTGCCGTGACGATGTGGCGCCGCACCGCCTCGGGCCAGCCGGGCGCGAAAACGGTGTCCGCGTGAACGAACAGCAGCCAGTCGCCGCAGGCGGCCTCTGCCCCGGCCGACAACTGCGTCCCGCGCCCCTTTGGCGCACGCACTAGCCGCGCACCGACGCCATCGGCCAGCTCGGCCAGCGCCTCGGTGCCTCCGCCATCGGCGAGGATCAGCTCGGCCAGGATGCCGTCGAATGCTCCGTCGGCCAAGGACGCCAAGCACGCGCCCAATCGCTCCGATGCCGCCAACACCGGCACGATCACCGAGACCGGCGCTGTCATGTCGAGGGCTGCGCCATGGGCCGCCCTGCCAGCGAAAAGCACAGAAGCCCGAGCGTTCCCATGCCGGCAAAGCCAACAAACATTGGCAGCAGCGATCCATCGAAGGTGCGCGCGATGGCCAGCCCCACCGGCAGCGCCCCAAGGCTCGAGAGCGACATCACCACGGCGGAGGCGGTTCCCGCGATATGCCCGAGCGGCTCGAGTGCCAGGGCATTGAAGTTTGCAAATAGAATGGCGATGCAGGCAACGATGGCACTCATCAACCCGAGAAACACAAAGAGCGGCGGCTTGCCCCCGGTGACCCAAAGCATCAAGCCCACACCGAACAGGCTGACCATAACCAGCGTAATCAGACCGCCCTTCGACAGACGGTGCATGCCAACCGCCATCACGAGCCGGCTGTTCAGAAAGCTCGAGACGGCGAACACAACTGCCATCGCACCGAAGGCGAGCGGGAAGGCCGGCCCCAGCGCATAGAGCTCCTCGAGCACCTGCTGTGCCGTTGCGAGATAGGTCAGGAATGGCCCGAAGACGCATGCGGCGCAGGCCGTATAGGCCATGGCCGCACGGTTCGACAGCACCTCGGCAAAGGCCTGGGCCAAAGGCCGCAAGCTGAGCTGGCGGCGGTTCTCGGGCCGAAGCGTCTCGGGCATGCCGACCAGGTACCAAACTGCCGCTATGGCAGCCATTAGCGCATAGACCGCAAAGATGGCGCGCCAGCCGCCTATGGCCTCGATCCCCTGACCCGCCAGAGGGGCGAGCATGGGCACCAGCATGAAGATCGTCAAAACGATCGAGAGGATTCGTGCCATGGGCCGACCCGAATAGAGATCGCGCGCGATCGCCATGGCGATGATCCGTGGGCCGCCAGCGCCAAAGCCTTGAAGGAAGCGCCCGGCCAGTACCGCCTCGGGCGTCGTTGCAAACCCGGCCAAGATCGAGCCGACGGTGAAGATCGCCCAGCCGATCAGCGTGGCGCGTTTGCGCCCGATGCTGTCGGCAAGCGGGCCGAACAGGGGCTGCGACAGGCCCATGCCGAGGAACACGATCATGATGATCAGCTGGCGATCATTCGCGCTGGCAAAGCCCAAATCCTCGGAGATCGTGTCGAGGGCCGGCAGCACCGCATCGATCGTGAACGCGATCACCGATGTCATTAGCGCGAGAAACACCAGGAAGGCGAGCGGTGCCCGCCCGGCGTCACGGTCCTCGGCGGTTGGAAGGGTCATGTTCGGTCCTCTCCGCGCGCTTATATCGCTCGCGGCGGGGGATGGCGATGCCTATATGATCGTGGACAGGCGGAGGTTGCGATGACGGCTTGGCTGGGTTTGGCGGCGGATTGGCGTGCATGCCTTGTGATGCAAGGCGCGGATGCACGGGCGGTGCTACAGGGCGTCGTCACCAATGATGTGGACCGCGTTGCGGGCAATGCGCCTGTCTATGCGGCGCTGCTGACGCCGCAGGGAAAGTACCTGTTCGACTTCATCCTGTCCGAGCGGGCCGATGGGGCCATCCGGATCGATTGCGAGGCTGTGCGGGCCCAAGATCTGGCCAAGCGGCTGAAACTCTACTGCCTCAGGCGTGATGCCCGTGTGGAGGTCGAGGGCGAAATCAAGGTGGGCCTTTTGTGGGCGCATGGTGCTGCACCGCGGCCGGGGAGCGCCAAGGAGGCTGTGATTTTGCCGGATCCTCGCGATCCAAGCTTGGGTAACCGGGTCTATGCCCCGGATCCCGCGCGCGTGTTGGCGGCGCTTGGGGCGGAGCCTGCGACGCTCGAGGCCTACACGGCCTTGCGCGTGTCGGCCGGCGTGCCCGAAAGCGGGGCAGAGCTGGTCCCGGACAACAGCTATATTCTTGAGGCGGGTTTTGAGCGCCTCCACGGCGTCGATTTTCGGAAAGGCTGCTATGTGGGCCAGGAGGTCACTGCCCGCATGAAGCACAAGACCGAGTTGAAAAAGCGCCTGGTGCGGGTCGCGGTCGAAGGGGCGGCCCCGTTGGGCACCGCGATTGTGAACGCCGATGGCAAACCGGCGGGCACATTGTTCTCGCAAGCCGACGGGGAAGGGCTCGCGCATCTCCGGCTCGACCGGTCTCAGGGGGAGTTGCTGGCCGAGGGGGCAAAGCTCACCGTTCTGGTATGAGTTTGGCCTCGGTCTCCAGGATCGCCGCCAGCCCCTCTACATAGGTCGGATAGCGCAGGTCCACGCCGAGCTCCTCGCGGAGCCGCCCGTTCGAGACGCGTTTCGACTCGGCATAGAAGCTGCGCGCCATGGGTGAGAGGTCGGCCTGCTCGATCGGCACTTCTTCGGGCGGCGGCACACCCAACAGCTGGGCCGCATGGGTGATTACGTCCTCGGGTGGCGCGGGCAGATCATCGCAGAGGTTGTAAACCCCACCAGGCCTCGGCCTGGCGATCGAGGCATGGAGAGCGGAGGCGATGTCGTCCACGTGGATCCGGCTAAAGACTTGGCCCGGCTTGATGATGCGCCGTGCCGTGCCTGCACGCACTTTTGCAAAGGGGCCGCGCCCCGGCCCGTAGATGCCTGCGATGCGAAAGATGTGGAGGGGGAGCCCGCTCTCGGTGGCCAGCGCACGCCAAGCCTCTTCGGCGCGAAGGCGCCAAGTGCCGCGGCGCGTAGCGGGCGTGCAGGCGCTCTCCTCATCGACCCATCCTCCCTCGCGGTCTCCATAGACCCCAGTCGTGGAGAGATAGCCAACCCAGGACAGCCTCGAGGCTTCGGCGGCAAGCATAGGCGCACAGGCGCGCAGCACGGGGTCTCCGTCCTCGTCCGGTGAGACCGAGGTCAGCACATGGCTCGCCTGGTGGAGAAGCGGCCCGATCTCGGAGCCCGGCCATAGCGCGGCCTCTGCCCCGGTCGCGCGGATCTCCGCGGCGCGCTCGTCGGACCGCGTGGTACCGATCACGTGCCAGTCTTGGGGCAACAGGCGCTCGGCCAGCGCGCGGGCGGAGTATCCGTGGCCAAAGGAGAGCAGCGTCGGGCGGTCGGTCATGACACCTCGGAGCGGGCTGCGCGCCATTCGGCGGCTACAAAGGGATCGGGGTCGGCGGGTCCGCCTGCCCGGATGGCACCGGGATCGAGACAGGACAGCGCCCAAACCCCATGGCCCCGAACCAAAGGATCCGGATCTTGAGCCAGCGCCCCTGCCGTGTCGGCCAGGTGCGACTGTCCCGAATTCCCGACCGCCACAGCGACGTTGCGCAGGAAGCGAGCGCGCCCAATCCGTTTGATCGGAGAGCCGCTGAAGCGGGCGCGAAAGGCCGCATCGTCCAGTTTTGCCAGCTCGGACAGCGCTGGGTTTGTCTCTCGCGGCGCATAGGCCTCGTGTGCTGTGGCTGCGAACTTGTTCCAGGGACAAACCGCCAGGCAGTCATCGCAGCCATAGATTCGGTTGCCAATCAACGGGCGGAGCGGTCTGGGGATCGGGCCTTTGAGCTCGATGGTCAGATACGAGATGCACCGCCGCGCATCCAGACGGTACGGGGCCGGGAAGGCCGCCGTTGGGCAGATGTCGAGGCAGCGCCGGCACGCGCCACAGCGATCTTGGTGTCGCTCCCCAAGCGGAAGCGGCAGTGTGGAGAAGATCGCCCCGAGGAAAAACCAGCTGCCGAGCTCGCGCGACACCAGATTGGTGTGCTTGCCCTGCCATCCCAGTCCGGCTGCCTCGGCGAGCGGCTTTTCCATAACCGGGGCCGTGTCGACAAAGACCTTGATCTCACCGCCGGCGCGCGCGATCAGCCAGCGACCGAGGCGTTTCAGCGCCTTTTTCACCACATCGTGGTAGTCCCGTCCGCGGGCATAGACGCTGATACTGGCCCGGTCGGTCCGGGCCAAGGCTGCCAGGGGATCCTCGTCGGGGGCATAGGGGTGGGCGAGCATCACGACCGAGCGCGCTTCGGGCCAGAGCGCACGGGGATCCGCCCGCCAGTCGAGGCGCTGGCTCATCCACGCCATCTCACCATGATGGCCGGCATCGACCCACTGCCGCAGCCGCGTGCCGGCACGCGACACATGGCCCGGACCGGTCACCGCCATATCTGCGAACCCGCAGGCCCGCGCCTCGGCCGAGAGCGCGGCGAGAAGCGCGCGATCGCCCATCACAGCCCCCAAGGGCGGCTCAGCGGCCTGCGACGCGCCCCGCATGCATTCCCGTACCGAATTCCTGCTTTCGCTCGAAATTGGCGGGCTCGCTTGTTCCGGCACATGCGGCAGTAAGAGCAATCGTGCCGGCAAGCAATAGACGGCAAATCATGCGCTCGGCGTGCATCCTGCGGAAAGCCATGGCTGCGATCTCCACGCTGTTTCCAGTGGAGATGGTAGTCGGATATCCAGCATCGCAAATCACATCTGCGCGTTGGACCTGGTGAGTGGCCGATCAACCGCATCAGAAGTCGGGGTCTGCGTAGTGTGACGGCGGCCGCGGAAAGCCTGGGAGATGGTCTGCCAGGGGGCCTCGAAAGGAGGGGCGCGACTTTATTACGGCATACCAGTCGCGGACCACCGGATAATCCTCCCAAGGCACATCGCCGATATAGTCGACACAGGAGATATGAGCGGCGGCCGCAAGGTCGGCGGCTGTCATGCGCGGGCCTGCGAGCCAGTTGTGATCCTCGAGCAGGAAGGTGAGGTAATCCAGGTGCACTCGGATGTTTTGGCTGCCGGCCTTCAGGCAGGCGCCGTCCGGATAGCCGGTCCTGGCAAGGCGCTTGAAGATGCGCTCGTGCACCAGGTTCTCGATCACCTCGCGATAGAACTTGTCGTCGAACCAATCGATCAGCCGGCGCACCTCGGCCCGGTCGTACGGATCGGGCGGAAGCAGGCCCGGCTCCGGCACGCTCTCCTCAAGATACTCAAAGATGGGGCCCGAGCCTGAGACCGTGCGGCCATCCTCGGTGATCAGGACCGGCACCTTCCCGGCCGGGTTGATGCGCAAAAAGTCCAGCCGCCGATCCCACGGCCGCTCTTCGATGAGCTCCACATCAAGCTTCTTCTCGCCGAGGGCCAGCCGGATCTTGCGGCAGAACGGCGAGAGGGGCAGGTGGTAGAGACGGTGCATGGCGGCTCCCTCTTGACGGCCCATCTGTGCGCGAGCGTGATACGATATGCAAGCGTGCCGGCAGGGCTGTGGGCGCGCAGATCCTGCAACCCGTTCAGCCGAGAGATCCCTATGACCGAAGCCCAGGCACAGACGACGCACGACGCCCAGGAGGATGCGCGCAATCGCGACATTAAGATCTGGGTGAACGGCGCGCTGGTGCACCGGGACGAGGCGAAGGTCTCGGTCTACGACTCGGGCTTCATGTTGGGAGACGGGATGTGGGAGGGCCTCCGGCTCTATGACGGCGTCTGGGCCTTTTTCGACGAGCATATGGATCGGCTGTTTGAGAGCTGCCGGGCCGTTTCCCTCGACATTGGGATGGACCGCGCAGGCGTCGCCGAGGCTCTGCGGGCCACAGCCGCGGCGAACGGGATGGTCAGCGATGCCCATTGCCGGCTGATGGTGACGCGCGGGATCAAGGCCCGCCCCTTTCAGCATCCGGGTCTGTCGCGCTCGGGCCCCACGGTCGTGATCATCATGGAGCACTCAAAGCCTGTGGAGCGCTTGCAAGCCCAGGGGATCCGGCTGGCCACGGTGCCTCAGGTCCGTGGGCTGCCCATGAGCCAGGACGCCAAGTACAACTCCCATTCAAAGCTCAACTGCGTCATCGCCTGCTTGCAGGCTGAGCGGGCCGGGTCCGATGAGGCGTTGATGCTCGACCCCCATGGCTTTGTGAACACGACCAATGCCTGCAACTTCTTCATCGTGCGGCGCGGGGAGGTTTTGACCTCGACCGGGGATTACTGCATGAACGGCGTGACCCGCCAGAAGGTGATCGATCTCTGCCGCGCCGATGGCATTCCAGTGTTTGAGCGCAACTATTCTCTGGTGGAGGCCTATGGGGCGGACGAGGCCTTCCTGACCGGAACCTTCGGTGCGCAAACAGCGGTGGCGACGATCGACGGGATGCACGTGGGCACAGGCGACCGTCCCGTGACCGAGCGTATCCAGACCCTCTACCGCGATTTGGTGGCCAGCCATGTTCGTAACCAGGCTCGGCGCGCGCCAGGCTAGGACCTAGAGCGTTTCCCGGCCGGAGTGAATCGGAAGGGATTCCCCTGACGCTCCAAGCGTGGTTCGGTTTCCCGACGTAGATGTTGGGGCTGGGTATGGGCAAACCACGTTCCATGGATCTTCGCGCGCGGGCCTTGGCCGCCG
>JBCCZI010000130.1:0-11633 GCA_039187815.1 Pseudomonadota bacterium
GATTGACAGAGCTAATGCGACAGTGCGGATGCCTGCGTAGCCACGGACATAGACGGCTCGGCGCAAGCAGGACGCCGTCCTGCGGGGGCTCTGGGGCGAGCCTCTGGAGACGGTGTCGCGGGGGCTGCGCGTGACCGCCGCCGATCTGAGCGGCGGGCGTGACGCCGTCCTCGAGGCGGGCGCGGCGCGCCTGCAATC
Organism: Pseudomonadota bacterium; assembly: GCA_039187815.1. Taxonomy (GTDB): domain Bacteria; phylum Pseudomonadota; class Alphaproteobacteria; order Rhodobacterales; family Rhodobacteraceae; genus Thermohalobaculum. The sequence continues at coordinate 199 of JBCCZI010000130.1, forward strand.
CCACCCGCGCCCGCGTACCCGCAAGTAAGCCGCCCCAGAAACCCCCGGCGGTGCAGCACTTCCAAATTCACCGACGTCCTTGGCGCCGCCCGAGTCGTTCAGGGCCGCCTCATCCGATCATCGAAGTCGAAGAACCCGGGCTGACCTGCCATGCTAATCTCCTCCGCCGGTCCTGCAGCGCGATTGAATCAGCAAACCGCTCATGCGACGAAGTTTTTCGAGGTGTTCAGATGCGGGAGAGCGGCACTGCAAAGGATTGGGGTGAAGCGGATAGTTCAAACTGTTTCACTACCCGGGTGCGCGTTGGCTTGCCCCGTGCGGCCGAAGGCACTATAGAGCACTCGGCCGCAAGAGCATTGGCACTGATCGAGCAGGCGAGGCACAGGGAACCAACCGCTCCCTGACTGCCGCCTTTTTGCTGTTTCGGCCCGACATGTCGCAAGACCGCCGGACCCAACCGGCTGGCCTGATAAAACCGCTAGGAGACTGGATGAACATGGCAGCTTCGCCAACCATGGAAGACTTTGAGGCTCTGCTGAATGAAAGCCTCGAGAAAGCCACCCCCGACGAAGGGTCGGTGGTCAAGGGAACTGTGATCGCGATCGAAAACGGCCAGGCGATCATCGATGTCGGCTTCAAGGCCGAGGGCCGTGTGGATCTCAAGGAGTTCTCGGTCGGCGGCAAACCCGCCGAGATCGAGCCCGGCGACGAGGTTGAGGTTTTTCTCGAGCGCGTCGAGAACGCCCGCGGCGAGGCCGCGATCAGCCGTGAGAAGGCCCGCCGCGAGGAGGCCTGGGACCGGCTGGAGAAAGCCAATGACAAGCAGGAGCGCGTCGAGGGCGCGATCTTCGGCAGGGTCAAAGGCGGTTTCACCGTCGATCTCGGTGGGGCCGTGGCCTTCCTCCCCGGCAGCCAGATCGATGTGCGCCCGGTGCGCGATGTGGGCCCCCTGATGGGCGTGCCGCAGCCCTTCCAGATCCTGAAGATGGACCGGCGCCGCGGCAACATCGTGGTCTCGCGCCGCGCCGTGCTCGAGGAGAGCCGTGCCGAGCAGCGCGCCGAGATTGTCGCCAAGCTGCGTGAGGGCGATGTGGTCGACGGCGTGGTCAAGAACGTTACCGATTACGGGGCCTTTGTGGATCTGGGCGGCGTCGACGGCCTCTTGCACGTGACCGACATGGCCTGGCGCCGCGTCAACCACCCCTCCGAGATCGTCAATATCGGCGAGACCGTGAAGGTGCAGGTGATCAAGGTGAACAAGGACACCCAGCGCATCAGCCTTGGCATGAAGCAGCTGATGGCCGATCCCTGGGACAGCGTCGAGACCAAGTACCCGATGAGCTCGAAATGGACCGGCCGGGTCACGAACATTACCGACTATGGCGCCTTCGTCGAGCTTGAGCCGGGTGTCGAAGGTCTGGTGCACGTCTCCGAGATGTCCTGGACCAAGAAGAACGTGCATCCGGGCAAGATCGTCTCCACCTCCCAGGAGGTCGAGGTCATGGTGCTCGACGTCGATCCCAGCAAGCGGCGCGTGTCGCTCGGCCTGAAGCAGTGCTTGCGCAACCCGTGGGATGCCTTTGCCGAGAACTTCCCGCAAGGCGCCGCGGTCGAGGGCGAGGTCAAGAACATCACCGAGTTCGGTCTGTTCATCGGGCTCGAGGGCGATATTGACGGCATGGTGCACCTGTCGGATCTGGCCTGGGACCGCTCGGGCGAAGAAGCGATCCGCGACTACAAAAAGGGCGATATTGTCCATGCGGTGGTGCTGGACACCGATGTCGAGAAGGAGCGCATCTCGCTCGGCGTCAAGCAGCTGGGTGGCGATCCGTTCGCCGAGGCGACCAAGGGCGTCAAGCGCGGCTCGGTGGTGACCGTGGCCGTGACCGCCATCGAAGAGGGCGGCATCGAGGTCGAGCACGACGGCATGAAGGCCTTTATCCGCCGCTCGGATCTGGCCCGCGACCGGCAGGACCAGCGCCCCGACCGCTTCTCGGTGGGTGACCGCGTGGATGCAAAGATCACCAACATCGACAAGGCCTCGCGCCGCATGTCGCTGTCGATCAAGGCCCGCGAGCTGGCCGAGGAGAAGGAAGCGGTCGAACAGTACGGCTCGTCCGACTCCGGCGCATCGCTGGGCGACATCTTGGGCGCGGCTCTGAAGGACCGCGACGGCTGACCTCAGCCGTCACCCAATCGACCAAAGCGGGCGCGGGGGCATCCTCCGCGCCCGTTGCCGTTCCGGGGGGACACGAATGTCCGGAACGCCAACATGATGCTGCCGCCCTATGACAGCGCGGGCAACAGCGCCGATTCGCGCGGGTGGACACGCGATGCGCCGGACCTCGACGGGCTCGGTGCGCGCTCGGATGAACCGCCGCAAGCCCCCTCCGAGGGGACTCGGGATTCCATTTCCGACCTGAGACACGCGGGGGCTTGGTTGCGTCACAGAGCGGCAACCGCGATCTCAGGGTGCCACCACGGGCCAGAGCGAGGCGACCAGCAGCAGGGCCATGGTCCGGTTGAACAACCGCAGCCGCCCGGGTTTCGCCAGCCACCGGCGCATCTGCTGGCCGGCGGCGCTCCAGCACCCCACCGCCGGCAGCGTCACCAGCGCAAAGACCAGCGCGACCAGCGCCACGGCCGCCAAGCTGCGCGAGGGCGCATAGACCGCGATGGCCGATAGCGCCATGCTCCAGGCCTTTGGGTTGACCCATTGGAACAGCGCGGCCTGCAGGAAGGTCATCGGCTGGCCGGCCGCGGCCCCCTCTTGCGGCGGCGCGGCGTTGGCGATCTTCCAGGCGAGCCACAGCAGATAGGCGACGCTTGCCACCTTGAGCGCGGTCTCGGCCTCGGGGAAGGCCTCGAACACCCCCATCACGCCGATGCCGACCAGCAAGATCATCACCGCAAAGCCAATCAGGATGCCGAGCATATGCGGCACCGTCCGCCGCACGCCAAAATTGGCGCCCGAGGCCATCAGCATCAGCGTGTTCGGGCCGGGCGTGAACGTGGTCACGGCGGCGAAGAGGATCAGAGCGCCGAGTGCGTCGGCCGAGAGCGTGGGCATGGGCAATCCTCCGAAATGCGCGGTCAGTCTAGGACGCATGTCGCGCAAGGAGATTGCAAACCGCAGCGTCAATTGCAAAAATGCGCACGATATGACGAAGATCGACCCAATAAACGATCGGATATTGCAAGAGCTGTTGCGCGATGGGCGGCAGAGCAACATCCAGCTGGCCGCCCGCGTGGGGCTTTCGCCCTCGGCCTGTTTGCGCCGGGTGCAGGAGCTGGAGCGCGCAGGCGTGATCCGCGGCTACCGCGCCGTGGTCGATGGCACAGCCCTCGGCACCGGCTTTGTCGCCTATATCGCCGTGGGGCTCTTGGAGCATAGCAAGGACGCCCAGCGCGCCTTTGAGCGCTCGATCACCGCGGCCCGCGAGGTGCGCGAATGCCACAACGTCACCGGCACGGTCGAGTATCTCTTGCGCGTCGAGGCGGCGGACATCGTAGCCTATAAGCGCTTTCACACGGATGTGTTGGGCGCGCTGCCGCATGTCACCTCGATCACGTCCTATGTGGTGATGGAATCTCCGAAGGATGAGCGGGCCTAAGGCCAAAGCGCCCCTTGTCAGACCGGGTCGGGCGTCCTACCCCTTAGCCGCGGGGGAACGACAGACGGGAGACGTCGATGACCGCAACGGCTGACAGCATCCTTGAGCGACGCAAACTGCGCCGGCGCGTCGCGCTGTGGCGGATCTTGGCAATCCTGGCGATTGTGGTCGCGGTGGTGTCGCTGGTCCCCTGGAGTGGCACCAAGCAGACCAAGGCGCATATCGCGCGGATCAGCATCGCCGGGCCCATCCTCGATGAACGTGCGCGGCTCGAGGGCATCGCCAAGGTCCGTGACAGCGACCAAGCCAAGGCGCTGGTGGTCGAGATCTCGAGCCCTGGCGGCACCGCAGCGGGCTCGGAGGCGATCTTTGAGGCGCTCCGCGAGGTGGCCGAGACCAAGCCCGTCGTTGCCATGATGGGCGAGGTGGCGGCCTCGGGCGGCTATATCGTGGCGCTGGGGGCCGACCGGATCTATGCGCGCCAGACAACCATCACCGGCTCGATCGGCGTGATCTCGCAGGTCCCGAACGTCAGCGGGCTGCTCGAGAAGATCGGCGTCGATGTGACCGAGATCAAATCCTCGCCCCTCAAAGCCGCGCCGAGCCCGGTGGTGCCGAACGATCCGGCCGCGCTCGCGGCGCTCGAGGGCCTGATCGTCGACAGCTATGACTGGTTCCGCGATCTGGTCTCCGAGCGGCGTGGGCTCGAGGGCGTGGGGCTCGCGACCGTCATCGATGGGCGCGTCTTCACGGGGCGCCAGGCGCTCGAGCTTGGCCTGATCGATGCGATCGGCACCGAGAGCGAGATGCGCGACTGGCTCGCCAGCGAGCATGATCTCGGCACTGATCTGCCGTTGCGGCGGTACCGGACGGCGCCTGTGGATCTGCCCTTCCCCTTCGATGCCTTCGAGGATCAGCTCGAGGGGTGGCTGCCGGCGGCCGGGCTGCCGCTCGCGCCGGGCCCGCGGCTCCTGACGCTCTATACCGGCTGAGACCCCTCGCGCGCCTGCGGGCGTTTGAGGGCCATCGGGCGTTGACGCGCCGTATCCTCCCGTGCAAGCTCAGCAAAAATATAGCTCGGTCAGGGATTTGGCGGCTCGCCAAGGGGGACATCATGATCAAGTCGGAGCTCGTGCAGCTGATTGCCGAGGAAAATCCGCATCTCTATCAGCGCGATGTTGAACGCATCGTCTCGACGGTGTTCGACGAGATCACCGAAGCGCTGGCCCGCGGGGACCGGGTCGAGTTGCGCGGCTTTGGCGCGTTTTCGGTCAAGACGCGTGACGCGCGCACGGGCCGCAATCCGCGCACGGGCGAGTCGGTCGAGGTGCCCGAGAAGACGGTGCCATTCTTCAAGGCCGGCAAAGAGTTGCGCGAGCGAATGAACACGGACTGAGGCCCGAGGGCCAAGGAGCGCCGTCCATGCGGATGCTGAAACTGCTCGCCTTGTCGCTGTTCGGGCTCGGGCTCGTGGTGGTCGGGGTCGCCAATATCGCGCCGGTCGATCTGCATCTGCTGCCGCCGGAGCTTGGGCTCGAGGCGACGCGGCTGACCGCGGTGCCGCTCTCGGCGGTCATCCTGGTCTCGGTCCTGGTCGGGGTCGTCATCGGGCATCTGATGGAGTGGGTCCGCGAGGCCAAGCATCGGCGCATGGTCGAGGAGCGCAATCGCGAGGTGGGGCGCTTGCGCCGAGAGATCCGCCGGCTCTCCGATCGCATCGGCGACGGCGAGGAGGGCTTGCCGCAGCTGCCTGCCCGGCGCTAAACCCCCAGCATGGGACCCGAGGACGGACACACCGCGCCCTTGCGCGTCAAAATCTGTGGGCTGACGGATCCGGTGGCGCTGCGCGCGGCGGTCGAGGCCGGGGCGGCCTATGTGGGCTTTGTGCATTTTGCGCCGAGCCCGCGCCATCTCTCGACCGAAGCGATCGCGGCCTTGGGCGTCGATGTGCCGCCCGGCACCTTGCGCGTGCTGCTGTTGGTCGAGCCCGATGACCGCCTGCTCGAGATCGCGGCGGGGCTGCCGATCGACATGATCCAGCTCCATGGGCACGAGACCGCGGACCGGGTCACCGAGGCCAAACGGATCACCGGCTTGCCCGTGATGAAGGCCATCGGCATCAGCGAGGCCCGCGATTTGGATCAGATCGCCGTCTATGCCCCCGTGGCCGACCAGCTGCTGGTCGACACCAAGGCGCCCAAGGGCGCGTCCCGGCCCGGCGGCAACGCGGTCTCTTTTGACTGGAGCCTGATCGCTGGGCGTCGCTGGCCCCTGCCATGGATGTTGGCCGGTGGTCTGAAGCCCGAGCGCATAGCGGAGGCCGTTCGGGTGACCGGAGCGCGCCAGCTCGATCTGTCCTCCGCCGTCGAGAGCGCCCCCGGCGTCAAGGATCCGGCCAAGATCCGCTCCTTCCTGGCCGCCGCCGCCGGGGCCGTGGCCGCGGAGCCCGGGGGGTGAGGACCGCGCTGCCGCGTCGGTTCGCCTGGTTCGGTGTCCTTTTCGCGGGTCTCTGCCTATGGGCCGCGGCTGTGACCCATCTTCAGACGCAGGTCTTTGGGGTCGCGCTCCTGGACAATGGTGATGGGCACCGGGTGCTGGACAAAGCCTTTGTGCCACGTGGGACGGTGGTCTACGGCGATGCGCCGGCTGCCGCCTATCCGATGATGCCGGCCGCAGAGGCGCTGCCCCGGCGCCTTGTGCCCGACAGCCTGTCGGGCCTGATCGCGCTGGCCTCGGCCTTGGCGGCCAAGCTGCGCGGCGCCCAGACCGTCTCGCTGAGCGCGCTGCCCTTTCTCTATCACCTAATCTATGCGCTCGGCACGGTGATGATGGTGGTGGCCAACCGCGGCAGGGTCCTGCGCTGGGCGGCGGCGGCTGTGGCTGTGGCGGCCCTGGCCTCGCCCCTGACGCTTGGCTTTTTCGGCTCGCTCTATGAGGAGGCGGCGGTGATCGCGGGCATGCCGCTCTGGACCGCGCTGGTGATCCTGACGGTTCGGGGCGAGCGCCGGCGGCGCTGGGCTGTGGCCCTGGCGCTCGCGACCACCGCAATGATCTATGCCAAGCCGGCGATGCTCCTCTATGTGGTGCCCGCGGTGGCGGTGATCTGGGCGGCGGCGGGCCCTGGGCGCCGGCGTCCGGCGCTGCTTCTGGCGCTCGCCCTGGTCTGCGCGCTGGGCTTGGCGCGCAATGCGGTGCGCTATGGCGACTACAACGGGTTCAACCGGCTGCACAACGGTGTCGCCTACACCTTGGCCGAGGTGTCGGAGTGGCCTGCCCGGCGGTTCGGGACCCGGCTCGACGAAGCGGCCGCCCGCACCGATGCCGCCGCGGCCGAGCGCCTGGGCCTGCCGGCCGAGGTCGTCGCCCGCTGGGGACAGTCCTATTGGCCCGATCTTGCGACCATCGATTGGCGCGAGCGCGAGCGGCTGGCCGTGCCGGGGCGCCTCAGCGCCATGATCGCGCTCTTTCTCGGCGCGCCCGAGCTCCTCGCCCTGACGATGCGCGAGGCCTGCCTGACCGCGCTCCGGGCCGACTACCGGCTCGCCTATCTCTGGGACAGCCGTGGCCCGCCCCCCGGCACGGCGGCCTTTGCGCATTTCGGTTGGGTTTTGCTGGGTTTCGCGGTGGCCTTGGCGGTGGCTCTGGCGCGGGCCCGCTGGCTGGCGGCGGTGTTGCTGGCACCGGCCGTGGTCGCCCCGGTCCTGGTGGTGCTGGCCGATGGCTACTACGAGTACGAAAAGCACCTCTTGCCATATCTGCTGAGCGGCGTGTTCGCGGCGATCGGGGCGGTGGCGCTCTGGTCGCGCGCGCCCGGGCGATGAGCCCGCTGACGATCCGCACGGCCGTCGAGGCGGATCTGCCGGGCATCACGGCGCTTCTGGCCGATGATCCGCTGGGCAAGGAGCGCGAGCACCCGGGCGATCCGGCCTATGGACAGGCCTTTCACCGGATGCTGGGCCAGCCGGGCAATGTCTATCTGCTGGCCGAACGCGAGGCGCGTCTGCTCGGCGCTCTCCAGTACACGTTGATCCACGGGCTCTCGCGCCGGGGCGCCAGCCGGGCTCAGATCGAGGGCGTGCGTGTCGCCGCCGAGGCGCGGGGTCGGGGGATCGGAGAGGCCTTGGTCGAGGCGGCGATCGCTCGCGCCCGCGCGGACGGCGCGGCGTTGATCCAACTGACCACCGATCAGACGCGCGACAGGGCGCTGCGGTTCTATGAGCGCCTTGGCTTTGAGGCCAGCCATTGGGGCATGAAGCGCCCACTGTGATGCTTGGCAGGCCATCGGCCGGGCGGCCATGCCATCGACAGGCTGGCCGTCCCGGGCTAGATCGGGGGCAACACGGGAGGAGACCCATGAACGAAACCGTCCCCAACAGCTTCCGCTCCGGGCCCGACGACCAGGGCCGCTTTGGCCAGTTCGGCGGCCGCTTCGTCGCCGAGACGCTAATGCCGCTGATCCTCGATCTCGAGACCGAATACAGTCGCGCCAAGGACGACCAGAGCTTCTGGGACGAGATGGAAGATCTGTGGAAGCACTATGTGGGCCGGCCCTCGCCGCTCTATTTCGCCGAACGGCTGACCGAGCGGCTCGGCGGCGCGAAGATCTATCTCAAGCGCGATGAGCTGAACCACACGGGCGCGCACAAGATCAACAATGTGCTCGGACAGATCCTGCTGGCGCGGCGCATGGGCAAAAAACGCATCATTGCCGAGACGGGCGCGGGGCAGCACGGGGTCGCCACCGCGACGGTCTGCGCGCGCTTTGGACTCGAATGCGTGGTGTTCATGGGGGCGACCGATGTGGAGCGCCAGAAGCCCAATGTCTTCCGCATGAACCTGCTCGGGGCGACGGTGGTGCCGGTCACCTCGGGCCGCGCGACCCTGAAGGACGCCATGAACGAGGCGCTGCGCGACTGGGTGACGCGGGTGGACGAGACGTTTTACTGCATCGGCACGGTGGCGGGCCCACATCCCTATCCGGCAATGGTGCGCGATTTTCAGTCGATCATCGGGCGTGAGACACGGGTGCAGATGGAGGGGCGCGAAGGCCGGTTGCCGGACAGTCTGGTTGCCTGCATCGGCGGCGGCTCGAACGCCATGGGTCTGTTCCACCCGTTCCTGGACGAGCCGGATGTGCGGATCATCGGGGTCGAGGCCGGGGGTCACGGGGTCGACGACCGCATGGAGCATGCGGCGAGCCTGACCGGCGGGCGGCCCGGGGTGCTCCACGGCAACCGGACCTATCTGTTGCAGGACGGGGACGGCCAGATCCTGGAGGGGCACTCGATCTCGGCGGGGCTCGATTATCCGGGCATCGGGCCCGAGCACGCCTGGCTGCACGATATGAAGCGCGTCGAATATGTGAGCGTGACGGATGCGGAGGCGCTCGAGGCCTTTGAGCTCTGCTGTACGACCGAGGGGATCATTCCCGCGCTTGAGCCCGCCCATGCGCTGGCCCATGTGGCCAAGATCGCGCCCGATCTGCCGGCTGACCATCTGCTGGTGATGAATATGTGCGGCCGGGGCGATAAGGACATCTTCACAGTCGCCGAGGCGCTGGGACAGGCGCTCTGAGACCGGTTGGCGGCGGCGCTTGGGGTTGAGCGGCGCGCGCCTCCCGGGGCCCCACCCACCCGGGCTGGCGCTGTGCTTGACGGCTCGGTTCCGCCCCCCATCGGCCCCGGGAGGCGCGCGTCGTGCGATGTGATCGTTGAGAGAACCGACGAGCGCTGCTCAGCGCCAGCGTGCCAGGGGGCGGTCGGTCTTGGCGCCGTTGCCGGGTCCGCCTCGCCCGGTCTTTATGAGAGCGTTTTGTGCTGGGGGCCATCGGGAACAGGTCGCGCTGGACTTCCCGGTCGGCGAGGCGTATAGGCGCAGGCTTCCCGCCGCGCTGGCGAGGATCCAATCGATCTTGATGCAATGACCGGGCGGTTACCCCCCGGCAGTGAAAGGGCCCTGGGCCAATGACCTTCTCCGTAGGCGATCTCGTCATCCTGAAATCCGGTTCGATGCGCATGTGTGTCGAGGCGGTCTCCGACGACGGCGTGTCGACCGTCTGGTGCAATGACGGAGTGATCGGTCGGGACACGTTCGATCCGGCGCTGCTGAACAAGGCCGAGGAGCGCCAGCCCCATCGTGGCCATGGCGGCCATGATCGGGACGATCGCGGCCACGGTGGGCATCGCGGCGGGTTTCGCGATCGCGACGACCGAGGCCATGGCGGCCACCGTGGCGGCGACCGGGACAACCGTGGCCATGGCGGCTATCGCGGCGGAGACCGGGATGACCGCGGCCATGGCGGGCCCCGCGGCCGCGATCGCGATTTCGACGACCGCCCGCGCAAGCAGGGCTGGGACGGCAAGCCGCGTGACAAGAAGTATTTCCGCAAGGACGACTGAGCAGGCATCCGCGCGCGCTGAGACCTTGCGGGCGGGAGCGACGCAAGGCGGCCTTGGGCGGCAGGCGGACGACCAGCCGCCTGTCATGCCCCATGAGGTGGCTCGCCGGTTCGATGGTGCACCGCGTGGGCTGATGGTTCTGGTCCGCGACCTTGGGGCCGTTTTGGCCTGGGGACCTGCGAGTATCCTGCCCCGGTGTTGCGAGCGTGGCCGTAGCGGCGTCTGTGCCTCTTAGCCCGGCCGTCCTCGACGCATTGCCGGTGCTCAATGCGCGCAGTATACGCCCGTGGCAACCGGAGAGCAGGGTGTGCTCTTGAACCATTGGGACCGACGGGAGGGGACATGTCGCGCATCGAGACGAGGCTGGCGGAGCGGGCGGCCGAGGGACAAGCGGCCTTTGTCGCCTTTGTGATGGCGGGCGATCCGGATATTGCCACCTCCGAGGCGCTGATCGCCGGCCTGCCCGGCGCCGGCGTCGATCTGATCGAGATCGGCATGCCCTTCACCGACCCGATGGCCGATGGCCCGGCGATCCAGCTAGCCGGGCAGCGCGCTCTGGCAGCCGGGCAGAGCCTGCGCGGCACGCTGGCCACGGTTGCGCGGTTTCGCGAGGGCGATCAGACGACGCCCGTGATCCTGATGGGTTATTACAACCCGATCTTTTCCGTGGGGGTCGCGGCGTTTCTGGCCGAGGCCAAAGCGGCCGGGGTCGACGGGTTGATCATCGTGGACCTGCCGCCCGAAGAGGATGCCGAGCTCTGTTTGCCTGCGCGGGCGCAGGGGATCGACTTTATCCGCCTCGCCACGCCGACGACCAATGCCGCGCGCCTGCCGGCGGTGCTCGCGAATACCAGCGGGTTTGTGTACTACGTGTCGATCACCGGGATCACCGGGGCGGGATCGTCCTCGGCCGAGCAGGTGGCGCCTGCGGTGGAGCGCATCCGGGCGGCCTCGGGCCTGCCGGTCTGTGTCGGCTTTGGCGTGAAGACCCCGGCGGACGCGGCGGCAATGGCGCAGGTGACCGACGGTGTCGTGGTCGGCTCGGCCATCGTCGAGCGGATCGGGCGCGGCGATCCGGTGGCCGAGGTGCTGAGCTTTGTCCGCAGCCTGGCCGATGCCGCCCATGGAGGACGCAATGACTGAGCATGCGCTGACCACCGAGGCCGAGCTCGAGGCCGTCTATGGCGAGGCGAACCCCAACTCGCTGGTCAAGGAACTCGACCAAATCTCGGACGATTACCGCGCCTTTATCGAAGCCGCACCATTTGTGGTGCTGGCGACCGCGGGGCCAGAGGGGCTCGACACCTCGCCACGCGGCGATCCGGCGCCGGTTGCCCACGTGCTCGACCGCCGCACGCTGGCGCTGCCCGACCGGCTCGGCAACAACCGCATCGACAGCCTGCGCAACATCGTGCGCGATCCA
>JBCCZI010000131.1:0-11259 GCA_039187815.1 Pseudomonadota bacterium
CCGGCGCCCCCCCCGCGCCCCGGCGCTCCGACATCTGAGGTCCCCGCGCCCGGACCGCCTCCGCGCTCCGCGCCCGCCATTCAACACCCCCTCGGCTCTCAACAAGCCATCTCCAAGGTCTCCCCAAACCCCGCGGCGGGGAAAGGGTCAAGAGTGCAGCCTTGGGGTTGCCCTTTCCCGTTCAAATCACCCAGACGCCGTCGTCGTAATTGTCTTCGTTGTTGGCCAAGTTTTCCGGCGCATTGGCAAAGGCGATGAGCATGTCCGCCCGGTCCAAATCGCCGGACTGGAAGGCATCCAGCCAGAAAGCCCCCCCCGGATCGCCGACCGCCGTGCGGTTCAGCACATTCTGATAGAGCGCTTCGACATAGGCCTCATCGCTCGGATCCGACAAGAAGTTCGCCTCGAACTCGGCGCTGTCGACAAAGGCCTGCGCCAGATCCTTGTCGCCCAGACCGCCCTGGCGCGCGCCGTCCCAAAACACCACGCCGCCCTCATCGGGCGTCCGGGCCAGAGCCGCGGCATAGAGGCGATAAGTGAACTGCACCTCCTCGCGCAGGCCATAGAGATAGGTGCCGTCCTCCAGCTCGACCCGCTCGATGCTGCGCAGGATATCGGTCTCCTCCCCGATCTGATAGCTGACCTCCTGGTTGGTCAAAACCCGCTCGATCACGTCCTCACGCCGCAAGGCATAGATCACGGTGTCCGTGCCATCGAGGCCGTCGACCGTGTCGTCGCCGCCGCTGCCGAGCACATCCGCGCCTTCGGGCGGCTCGGTCCGGTCCGCCGAGGTGTCCAGCAGGAAGGTGTCATCCGTCCGCTCGCCGACGATCAGCTCGGGCGCCCCGCCGCCCTGGCTGCCCGGCAAGGTGTCGTCGGCCGGGTCGTTGATCACCTCGATCACAAACGACGCCTCGACGGACGAGCCGGTCGGATCGGACGCGCGCACGCTGATCGTATAGTCGGGCGCGCTCTCGAAATTGATCGCCGAGGCGGTGATCAACGCATTGCCATCGAGCGCGAACCTCCCGCCAGCATCGTCGAGCAAGGTGTAAGTGACCCGACCGCCCTCGGGATCAATCGACGAAAACCGCCCGATTTGGGTGCCGAGATCGACATTCTCGAACACGCTCCTGCCCGAGATCAGAAGGTTCTCGGGCGGCGTGCCATCCGATTGATTGACGGTGAGCGTGAAAGTCTCGCTGATCTCGGCGCCCGCATCGTCTGTCACCGAGACGGTGACGGACCGCGAGGCGCCATCGGCGATGCTCGGCACAGCGGCCAGCACGAGGCGATCGCCGTCGAGCGCAACCAGCCCATCCGCCGCATCGGTGAGCGCAAAAGTCAGGGCACTGCCCTCGGGATCGGTGGCGCTGAGCGTGCCCACGGTGTCGCCCACTGCCCCTGATGTGGAGATATCCGTGGCCGATAGCGCAAGATCCGTCGGCGGCAGATTGTCATCAGAGCCGCTGCCGCCCGTCATGGTGTCATCGTCCTCGGGCGGCGCGACGGTGATCGCAAAGACCTCGGCGATGCTGTTGCCGCCTTCATCGGTCGCAACGACGGTAATGTTGCGCTGCGCCCCGTCATCGAAGGCAATGGCATCGGTCAGGACGATGTCCGAGCCGCTCAGTGCAAACAGCCCGCCCGCGCTGTTGGTGATCTCAAATGTCACCGGCAGACCATCCGGATCGGTGGCCGAGAGCGTGCCGACCACCGTGCCGGCCGGATCGCCGTCATCCACCTCCCCATCGGACAGCGCGAGATTGGCGGGCGGCTCGTCCACATCCGTCACGCGCACCGTGAAATTGGCGCTGGTCGTGTTGAACTGGCGGTCGGTCGCGATGATCTCGATGTCATAGGTGGGGTTCGTCTGGGCATTCAGCTGGCCGGTGACGACCACCTGATCTCCCGATATGCCGAGCGCACCGCCTGTGTCGCCATTCAACGTGTAGGTCAGCATCTCGCCTTCAGGATCGAAGGCGGTGATGGTGCCGACCACGGTGAACAACGCAGCATTCTCGGACACTGGGGTGTTGGTGAAAGCGAGGCCCGTCGGCGGCTCGTTGATGTTGATGACCGAGATCGTGAAGGTCTGATCGGTGCTGGCGCCGCGGGCATCGGTTGCGCTGATGCCGACTTGATAGGACGCGACCTGCTCGAAATCGAGCGCGGTTGTCACCTCGAGCCGGTCGCCATCGATCGCGAAGACACCAGATGGGTCAGAGGTGATCGCATAGGTGATCGGCTCGCCTTCCGGATCATCGGCCGAGAGCGTGCCGACCAGGGCTCCGGGATCGGCCACTTCGGCGATGGCGTCGTTAGAGATAGCGAGGTTAGACGGCGCGATGTTGATGGTGACCGTCTCGGCGCCCACCCGCACCACCGTGCTCGCCTCGAGGTTCTGGTTGTAGAAGTTCTCGATCGTCACCCGGTCGGTGCTGCCGGTCCCGTGCTCGATGATCAGACCGCCATTGCCCGGATCGCGGAAGGTGAGCTCGGTGCCCACATCGAAGATCAGCGTCGAGATGCCAGAGCTGTCGCTGATCGTGTCCGAGCCGTCGCCAGTCGAGAAGCGGTAGATGTCGGCGCCCGCACCCCCTTCGAGCCGGTCATTGCCGCCGCCGCCCGTCAGGTCGTCGTTCTCGTTCTCGCCGCGCAGAGTGTCCTGGCCCGTGCCGCCCAACAGCATGTCTTCGCCATTGCCGCCGCTCAGCTCGTCATTGCCGGTGCCGCCGTCCAGGGTGTCCTGGCCCTCCCCGCCCTCAAGCGTGTCGGCGCCGCTGTCGCCGGTCAGGCGATCATTGTCGCCGCCCCCCGTCAGACTGTCATTGCCCGAGCCGCCAAACAGCGTGTCCTGGCCGTTCTCACCATTGATCGTGTCGTTGCCGCCATTGCCATAGATTTCGTCGCCACCCACGCGTCCGTCATAGCAATCATCGCCCGGGCTGCCTTGAACGGGCTCGTACTGATCACGGCCCGCATCATCCGAGAAAATCTCATCCGGCAGGGCGAGTTGCGTTCCCATGGCGCGTCTCCTGTAGCTTCTGCTCGCAGCGGCGTTGTCTTGTTCCGGGCCCGTCGCAAAGCCCAGCCGTTTATGGTGCCGGTGACCGGCCTACACGAATCCCCAGCACTTCGCCAGCGCCCGCGATTTTCCCTGGCGACACCCTGCGCCCTTGTCTTGCGCTGCGCTGTGACGGATCTTACGTCAGCGCTTTAGGTCGAGTATTGGAGAGCCCTGTGGCAAGCGTTTCGGCATTAAAGATCACCAAAGCCTGGTGGCAGGACACACAGCCGCCGGTGCTCAAGAAGTCTGGGAAAGGTTTCCAAAAGGCTATCGACGTCTTCACAAAAGCGAAGATGGGGCTGAAGCGTCGCCCCGATGCCGAGGCGCTGGGGCAGTTCGAGGCAGCGCTTGAGGGCATTGAGGATGCGGCCAAGGCCGTGATCTCGGAGGCCAAGCGGCTCGAGAAAAAGACCGATGCGAGCGTAAAGCCCGACTTGCGCAAAACCATTGCGGTGCTCAGCAGCCCGCTCAATCGCCGTGTGGCCGAGTGGCGCAACGCAGCGACCAAGCTCGCCGATGATCTCGAAGAAGACGAGGACGACATCTTCGGCACGCCCGACGCGCACAGGGCCTATCTCAAACGCATGATACCGCGGATCAAACGGGGCCCGCACATGTTCGCGCTGTGCCTGCCCTCGAACGATCCGAAAGAGATGCGGTTCATGTTCCATCGCAGCAAGCAGCCGCGCTCGCTGGGGGTGAAGCTGAAAAAGCACATGAACACGCGGCGTTTCACCTATGGGATAGTCGGCAGCGACCGGCTGGCGACGCGTCTCGGGATCACCGATCTCGAACCCAGAACGCTGGTAATTTATCTCGAGGGCCGGACCTTCCCAAGCCTGGCGAAGCGCATCCGTATCCTGCTCCGCAGCCTCAAGATCTCTCAGTTCTCGCGGGTTCGGATCGTGCAGCAGGGCCAGGAGATCACCGAAGACGACGGCGCGCCCGAAATCGATGCCCAGAGCCTGGGCGACAAAGAACTGGCCGACGCCATCAAGGAGGCGCGGGCGATGCCGGGCAAAGCGGCGCCACCGGGGGTCACCGCCTCGCTGCGCCGGCGCATCGCCACCGCCAATGTCCGCCTCAAGCAGGTGCGCGGCCCAAAACTGCGGACGCTGGTTGCCCTCTCGAAACAGGCGAGCAGCCGCGTCGACAAGCGCAATTTCGGCGTCGCCCTCGTCATGGTCGAGCGGCTGGAAAAGGAGCTGGTAGCGATTCTCGGCAAGCCCACACGGGCTGACGAACAGGCCTCCAAAAGCACCGCGAAAGCCGGCGAACCGGCTTGATTGCACTGCACAATTTCGGCTTTTCCGACTTGCGCGACGGCACGATGACGCTATGCGACGTCTGACTGCCGCAATTTGGCATTTCGCGCCCGTAGAATCCCGCAGATCTTATGTCTGACAAATGCTGGCGTGCCGTGAGCACGTCGCGGCGGGAGGATGGCGCAAAGCATGCCGACGCGTGTGCAGAACCGGGGGGTGTCGTCCCTGTCCGCCGACAGCGCGCTGTGGCTGGGCTTCTACGTCCTTGTGCTGGCCGCATGGGGCGCACTGGCGCTGATGGCCGCCGCCGAGGCCGGCCGTTTCGCAACACCGATCGGTGCACTCGACTTCTCCACCGCCGCCGCCCTCTGGCGTGAGCTTTGCCTTGTTGCCGCCGGCGACACGGGGCTCGGCCCCCTGACGGCCATGTGGGCGCTGATGGCCGTGGCCATGATGGCGCCGGCCGCTGTGCCGATGCTCTCCACCTATCGCGCGCTGACGGACAACCGGCGCGCGGACCGCCCGGCGCTGTCGTTCTGGGCGCTGTTTGCCGGCTATCTTTTCGTGTGGATCGGCTTTTCGGTGATCGCCGCGGGCGCCCAGCAGGGATTGGCGGGCGCGGGGCTGCTCGGCCCCGGTGGCGTCAGCATCTCGGACGGCTTGTCGGCGCTGCTGTTGATCGGCGCCGGTCTCTACCAGTTCTCGGCGCTCAAAGAAGCTTGTCTCCAGCGTTGCCGGACGCCCATGGCCTTTTATATGGCGCGCTGGCGCAATGGCCCTGGCGGCGCGCTGAGGATGGGCCTCGCCCAAGGGGCGGCCTGCCTTGGCTGCTGTTGGGCGCTGATGCTGTTGGGGTTCGTCGGGGGCACGATGAACCTGGTCTGGATGGCCGGGGCCGCAATCCTGATGACGCTTGAAAAACTGCCGGCCATCGGCCGTCGGCTGACCGGCCCGTTGGGACTGGCATTGATCGCGGCGGGACTGGCCGTCGCCGCGCGGGGCTTCGGCCTCATCCAGGGAGGACTGACATGACAGCCTGGTCGATCCGCGGAGAGCTGATCCTAAACTGCAATTGCACGGTGTTCTGTCCGTGCGTGGTGTCGCTCGGCAAACATCCGCCGACCGAGGGCTATTGCCAGGCCTGGTTGGGGGTCCGCATCGACGAAGGCCGCTGGGGGCGCACCAAGCTCGACGGGCTGAACGTCGGCATGGTGCTCGACATCCCTGGGCAGATGGCGCGCGGCAACTGGGTCGTGGGCACCTTCATCGACGAACGCGCGACAGACCGCGCCTTTGACGGTCTCGATGCCATCTTCCGCGGCGATGCGGGCGGCACGACACGGCTCTTCCAGATGCTGGTCGGCCAGCATATCGGCTCCGAGCGCGCGCCGATCACCTTCGAGACCGAGGGCACCAAGCGCCGCCTCGCCGTGGGCAAGAAGATCCTGGGCGAGGTCGAGCCGATCGGCGGCACCGATCCCGACCGCGAGGTGGCCGTCACCAACACCGGCTATTGGATGGGCCCCGACATCACCATCGCCACGGCCACCAAGGGGCGCGTACGTGCCTTTGGCCGCGTGTGGGATTTTGACGGCCGCAGCGCCGAGATCTGCCAAATCGACTGGAGCAGCTGACATGAACGCGATGCCCTCCATAGCGCCCCCGGCGCTCGCGATCTCTCCACGGCTGCGCCGCACCCCGTTCTCGGCGCGGGTCGAGGCGGCTGGGGTGCGCGGCTATACGATTTACAACCGTATGCTGTTGCCGACGGTCTTCCGCACCACCGAGGATGACTATTGGCATCTGCGCGAGCATGTGCAGCTGTGGGATGTGAGCGCCGAGCGCCAGGTCGAGATCGTCGGGCCTGACGCCTCACGGCTCGCCCAGCTGCTGACCCCGCGCAATCTGTCGAAAATCGCGATCGGACAATGCGCCTATGCGCCGATCACCGATGGCGGTGGCGGCATGCTGAACGACCCGGTGCTGCTGCGTCTGGGGCCCGAGCGGTTCTGGCTCTCGCTGGCCGACAGCGACCTGCTGCTGTGGGCCAAGGGGCTCGCCTTCGGCATGGGGCTCTCGGTCGACGTGTTCGAGGCGGATGTCCACCCTCTGGCGGTCCAAGGGCCGAAGGCCGAGACCCTGATGGCCCGCGTCTTTGGCGAGGCGGTGCACGCGATCCGCTTCTTCCGCTTTGCGCGCCTCAGCTTCCAGGGTCACTCGATGGTGATCGCGCGCTCGGGTTGGAGCAAGCAGGGCGGGTTTGAGATCTATCTCGACCGGCCCGAACTTGGCCATGCGCTGTGGGATGCGCTGTGGGAGGCCGGCCGCGATCTGTCGGTCGGTCCGGGCTGCCCCAATCTGATCGAGCGCATCGAGGGCGGATTGCTCTCCTATGGCAATGACATGACCCGCGAGCACACACCGCTCGAATGCGGGCTTGAGCGGTTCTGCTCGCTGGACTCGGACATACAGTTCATCGGGCGAGACGCGCTCCGCCGCCAACGCACACGCGGCGTGCCGAGGCTGGTCTGCGGCGTGGCGTTCGGCGGCGAGCCCTGCCCGCCCTTGACCGAGCGCTGGACGGTCGAAGCCGAGGGCAAACGCATCGGCTCGGTGAGCTCGGCGGCCTACTCCCCAGCCATCGATTGCAATATCGGCATCGCGATGCTGGCGACTGACGCGACCACGCCCGGAACCTCTGTGTCTGTGGTAACCCCGCTCGGCCAAGTCGAGGGTGAGGTGCGCGATCTGCCCTTTGCCGTGCCGCCGCTCTGAGGCGCATGGACCTCGCATCGGGCTTGTTCTACCGTCGATAGGCCGGGCGGCACCCCGGCCTATGAGGGAGGATACCAAATGACCCGCTTTCTCGCGCGCGCCGGCCTGGCGCTTGCGCTGGCCTTTGGCGTGACCGCCGCGTCGGCCGAGACACGCATCACCTACAAATCCGCCAAATCGACCTCGTCCTACTACCAGATGGCCGTGCAGCTTGCCGAAGCCGTCAAGGCGGGCAGCGATGGCGGCATGATCCTGACCGTCGAGGAGAGCCAGGGCTCGGTCCAGAACGTCATGGAAGTGCGCGCCCGCGGGGGCGATTACGTCTTCACCACGCCGCCGGTGCTGGTGCGGTTGGCGCAGGGCGGAAAGGCCATGTTCGAGGGCAAGGGCAACCCCGCCTTCGACGAGATCCGGGCCCTGTTCCCCATCCCCTCGCTGACCATGCACTTCGTGGTGTCCGAGGGCTCGGGCGTCACGGATTTCGCAGGGCTCGAGGGCAAGACTATCCTGCTCGGCAAAGGCTCGTTCGGCGCGCGCGAGGGAGAGAAGTACCTCAAGCTCTTCGGTCTGGAGGGCAAGGTCGAGATCGCCGATGTCGAGCTCTCGAACGCCGTGCCGGCGCTCAAAAACGGCCAGATCGACGGCTTTGTGACCGCGGGCTCGTGGCCTGCGCCGAATGTGATCGAGGCGGCGGCCTCGACCGGTGTGCGGGTGCTCTCGCTCTCGGACGACCAAATCGCCCAGACCAAACGCACGCGGCTTGAGATCCCGGCCGGCACGTATGCGGGCCAGAGCGAGGCCATCGTGACCACCTCATTGCCGGTCGTCGCTTTCACGACCACCAAGATGGACGACGAGACCGCCTATCAGCTCACCAAGACCTATTGGGAGCAGAAGGGCGCCATGGGGGCGGGAGCGGCCTGGTGGAACGGTGTCGATGCCGGCCTGATGGAGAACATCACCGGCAAGATCCACCCGGGCGCCGTGCGGTACTACAAGGAAGCCGGCATCGCATTGACGCCCGCGCAGATGTGAGCGGGGGCGACGGCGCCTCCGCCTCAGGGCGCGGCGACGGCCTGTTGGACAGAGCGGAGCGTGGCCGACCGGCCGCGCTCCATGCGGTATGGCTGGCGCTGGCCGGCGCAACCGTGCTGTTTCATCTCGGCCTGATCTTCTCGGGCCTCGTGCCCAATCTGGTTAGCCGGCCGGTGCACATGGCCCTGGCGCTGCCTTGGATCCTGATCTTCGCCGCCCGGAGCCGCGCTGGTCGCCTATCGGGCGCCGTTTTGACCGTCGCCGGGGTGGCGGCCTGCCTTTGGGTAGTGCTGCGGCGCGAGGCGCTCTCGGACCAATACGGCTTTCTTGAAGGCGAGGGGCAGATCGCCGTGGCGGCGCTCCTGTTGCTGGTGACGCTCGAGGCAGCCCGGCGGGCCATCGGCTGGCCGCTGCCGCTGATCGCGGCGCTGGCATTGCTCTATGGGCTCTACGGGCAACACATCCCTGGCGAGTTCGGCCATGCCGGCACCCCGGTCGCCAGCTTTCTCGGAACGCTCACCATCGCCGAGGGCGGGTTGTGGGGCAGCCTGACCGGCGTCTCGGTCAATGTGGTCGCGATCTTCGTGATCTTTGGCGCCGTGCTGAATGCGGGCGCGGCGGGACGGGGCTTCATGAACCTGGCCGCGGCCGCGGCGGGACGGTTGAATGCGGGCGCGGCGAAGGTCTCGGTGCTGTCCTCGGCCCTGTTCGGCTCGATCTCGGGCTCGGCTTCGGCCAATGTCGCCTCGACTGGCGCCATCACGCTGCCCACCATGACACGGCTTGGCTATCCGAAACGCCTGGCCGGGGCCGTGGAGGCGGTGGCTTCGTCCGGTGGTCAAATCATGCCACCGCTGATGGGGGCCGGCGCCTTTGTGATGGTCGAGCTGACGGGCGTGCCCTATGCCGGGATCATGGCCGCGGCCCTGCTGCCAGCGATCCTATTCTTCTTTGCCGTCTGGATCGGAATCGACGCCTTTTCGCGCCACCACCCTCTGCCCCCCTTGCGCGCCGAGGATGCGCCCGCGCGCCGGGATGTGTTGATCACCAGCGGCTTCTTCGCCCTGCCCTTTGGCGTTCTGTTGTGGGGGATGTTCGGAGCCGGCGTCACGCCGCAATACGCCGCATGTTTGGCGATCCTGGTGGGTGCTGCGTTGTTGGCAACGGATGCACGGCTCGGCTTCTCCTGGCGCGAGACCGGGGCGCGGATCGAGGCAGCGCTGTTCACAGCCGCCCGCCAGGTATCGCTGATCGCGGCGATCATCCTCTGCGCCTCGATCATCGTTGGCGTGCTGGGGATCACTGGGCTGGGGGTCAAGATCACCTCGCTGATCCTCTCGGCCTCGGGGGGTCTGCTGTGGGCCTCGTTGCTGCTGACGGCACTGGCCTGTCTCGTCCTCGGCATGGAGGTGCCCACCACGGCCGCCTATGTGATCTGTGTGTCGGTGGCGGGGCCCGCTTTGATCACGCTGGGGCTGGAGCCGCTCGAGGCGCATCTCTTTGTCTTCTGGTACGCGCTTCTCTCCACCATCACACCACCTGTCTGCGGGGCCGTCTTCATTGCGGCGGGCATGGTGGGCGAGAATTGGCTGCGGGTGGCCGGCAGCGCCATGGCGCTTGGCGTCGGGCTCTATGTGATCCCACTTGGCATGGTGGCCAATCCGGCCGTGATCGGGTTGGCCGAGGCGCCGGTGCGGGCCGTGCTAGCCGGGGTGCAGATCGGCGCCGGCTTGGCGCTCCTCTCCCTTGGGATCATCGCCTATCGTGGATGGGCCGCGCGGATGGGCAGCCTTGGCGGCGGGCTTGCGCTGTTGTTTCTGCCGCCGCTTCTCCTCTAGAGACATCCGCTGCCGCATTGGTCAAAAAACTGTAATTTTGCCTATTTTTTGAACAGTCATGATCAGATGATCATGACTTAATCTTAACGTTCTTGACAGCGTGACCAGCCTCCGCTGCCATCTCGCGCGAGATCCGTCCAACGCAGCCGGATCAGCAGGAGTGGACAGCAGAGGAGTGACGAGATGGAAGAGCTTCAAGAGGGGCTCAATTGGGCGACCACCGTGAACATGGAAGTGTTCTACTGGTGGTGCACCGCGTTGATGTTCATCATTCATGCCGGGTTCCTCGGTTATGAGATGGGAGCCTCACGCATCAAGAACGTGCTGGCGTCGGGCATGAAGAACATCTTGGCCTTCGCCTTTGTCATCCCAACCTTCTTCTTCTTTGGGTGGTGGATCTATCTTGCCTCGCCGACCGGGTTGCCGGACTTCTCGGCCGAGACGGGCGGCGCACCCTGGGATCAGGCGATGGGCCCGAACCTCCAGGACAACGCGACCGGCATCTTCTGGGCGGCCTTCACGCTCTTTGCCGCGACCACGGCCTCGATCTTTTCGGGTGCTGTGATCGAGCGCATCAAGCTCTCGGGCTTTATCATCCTCGCGATCCTGCTCGGCTCGGTCGTCTGGATCCTCGGCGCCTCCTGGGCCTGGCATGGAGACGGCTGGCTGCTGACCGAGTGGGGCTGGCATGACTTCGGCGCCGCAGGCTGCGTGCACATGATCGCTGCCTTCTTCGCGCTCGGCGTGCTGATCAATCTCGGGCCGCGGATCGGCAAATTCAATCCGGACGGCACGGCGAACGAGCTGAAGCCGCACAACATCCCTATGGCCGTCTTTGGCCTGATGGTGCTGATTGTCGGCTTCTTCGGCTTCCTCGGCGGCTGCATCATCTACAATGGCACTGCGCAGTGGACGACGATCTTCGGCAACCCGGCGACGCTTTCGGCCGTGGCGTTCAACACGCTGATGTGCTTCTCGGGCGGGATCATCGGCGGCTGGATCACCACGCGCGATCCGTTCTGGATGATGTCGGGCGCGCTGGCGGGCATCTTTGCCGCCGCCTCGGGGCTCGATGTCTACTGGCCGCCGCTGGCCTTCCTGCTCGGCATGGCCGGCGGGATCATCGCACCGATCGGGGCGAAGTGGCTCGAGACCACTTTCAAGATCGATGACGCCGTGGGCGCTGTCTCGGTGCACGGCTTTGCTGGTGCATTCGGTGTGGTTGCGTTCGGCATCTTCGGCGAAGGCTATCCGAACGGCGACTATCCGGACACCA